>CP112999.1:1242778-1553472 GCA_026625165.1 Methanoregula sp.
TTGCTATCGAGACTGCCATGAGGCCGGCAAGACAGCCGATGAAGTAACAGGTAAAGAGCCCATAGAATGACGAGGATTTTAGCATCAGAGACCGGTTAAATTCGCAGGGTTTTTCCTCACCAGGTTTCAGTGCAGTTGGTGTCAACCCTCCCGGAACCCAGCCGGAGGGCGGAAATTTCAATGGGAGCGCAAGCAGTGTAGTGAGAACAATAATTGCGACACCAAAGATCCGAAACGTGTTCATCACACCACAGGCTCCGATGAACCAGCCTGCGATATTGGCTGTAAAGAACGCGGAGAACCCGACACCAAGAACCGTGAGCCCGACCGCAAGGCCCCGCCGGTCAGGGAACCAGCGTGCTGAAACAGCAACCAGAACACTATATGCAATACCCACACCGATACCCCCGATCACTCCAAACATTGCGGAGAGCGTCAGGACAGATGACGAAAAGGATGCAAAAAGCCAGCCAAGGCCAGCCAGCACACCGCCGATGATCGTCATATTCCGGGGCCCGTACGCGTCGATTATCTTCCCGGTAAACGGCATCGTAATTGCAAAGACTGCAAGAAACACTGAGAATGGCATCAGGATATCATTTGCACTCACTGCCTGGCCAAGCTCACCGGTAAAAAAATCAGTGAGGGGCCCGACAAAGACACTCCACGCATAAATCGAACCAAGGCACAGGTTGATAATCAGACCTGATGCGACGAGCCCCCACCTCCCCTTTTCCATAGGCATCCTTAAAAGTGAAGTTACTTCGCTGACTGGACTATCTTTCATAAAGTTGCCTCCCTAAAAAAAAATTAAATGGTTTATTCCTCCAGCGTTGAGATGTTGCCGGGATCGCGATACCCATCTCTTTTGCCTTAAGCACCCGTCGCATGATCCTGCCGCTCCGGGTTTTTTTGCAGTTTATCGTCTCATCAGATTTCCCTTTAGCGCCACTTTATTTATGGGTATCTGGAATTGTGGTGTTCAAAAGTCACGTTATATCCGGGAAATAAAACGCAACAGTCCATCACAGGGCTATGAAATCACCAACAGGTGCATCGCCCGTGACGTGTGTGAGGAGGGGGGAGCATGCACCAGCAATGCAATCTGTGGGTGGTCGCAAGCGGCCCGCATGAATGCCGGTTACTGGACGCATCAGCGCGAGGCCGGGCGCGAATGAGTCACCGAGCGTTAGACATGTTCCCGATCAACAGCGACGAGCGCGATGCGCAGCATGGTGTGAGCAGCCGGCCGGGGAAGCCGCCGGCGCAGGAACGAAAGTGACAAACCGGGAGCGTCATTATGTCAGATCAACCGGGAGAAGAGCATGGAGAGTCTGTGAGCGAAGCGGACCGGAAGGGAGTACCAGCAAACCGGAGAGCAGTGGAGACTAACAGTATCGACAGTACTGTATCTCGTCAAGGAAAAATATGCAAAAAAACAGGATGTGAATTTAATCGATTTTACTCTGCTTTCTTTTCCGGTCTCTTGTAATTCTCAAGCAGGGTGATTTCCGATATCTCCCTGATTAACTCAAAACCTTCATGGATGATCCTTCCGCGCCAGAGGAGCCAGCGCCGGTCATACGTGATGCCCGGGGGGAGGGTGACCGTGACTTTGCCATCGTCAAGGGATGCGTCGATGTCCCGGCCTGCATAGAGCCGGATGAGCCCCTGGAACTGTGAAAGGGGATCCTCTACTTTCTCCTCAATTGTGTATTTATACGACAGGGTCATTCCTGCAAGGGGTGCATTAAAGTCCACAATAACGCGTGCGCCGATTACATCGACAACGGTCCCTTCACCCAGCTCGTCCATCTTGACCGTCATTCCCCTGGTGGGTTTTTCCTTGAACTTGGACTTGGGGAACGACTGGAGGCGCTTGGGGTCACGTTCGCCAAAACCCTTCTCCGGCGTAACCGTGACCGTGCCGGAATACCCGATCTCCTTGCCGGCAACCTCCTCGTCGAGCCCGAGGATCACATGCTTGCTGCCGACACAGATCGTGACCGGCCCGTAGAGTGCCGATGCATTGAAAATACCGGCGGTTTTTGCAGCAGCTTCATCGGTCGTATCAAAAATCCGGCCTTCAGTACTGCCCGTATAACTCAACTTGATAAAATCTCCATTCTGGATCGGCATAAATCACCTGACTATATTAAATCGCAGCAACACCAGATAAAACTGTGGCACTAAAATGCTCGAGATAGAACTTAAAGTCCGCGTCGATGAGCTCGGGCCAGTACGGGAACGGTTGCACCAGCTCAATGCAGAACCTTGCGGGAGGGTACATGAGCACGACATCTATTACAATGCCCCTCACCGCAATTTTGCCATTACCGACGAGGCACTCAGGGTCCGGTACTCAGGCGGGAAGGCAGTCATGACCTACAAGGGTGCAAAGATAAAGGATCTCGGGCTCAAGGCACGCGAAGAGCTCAACACCGCTGTTGAATCCGGTGAAGTGATCGGGGAGATCCTTGCCCGTCTCGGGTTTACCGGAACTGCAGAAGTGGACAAGTGGCGTGAGAACTACCGTTACGGCAACGCATCCATCTCGCTCGATGAGGTTGAACACCTGGGTACGTTCGTCGAGATCGAGGTTATTGCCGATACCGGTACACGAGCAGCCACAGAAAGAATAGACAAAATAAAAAGGGAGCTTGGGATCACCGGCGAAGCGATCCTCGCCTCGTACCTGGAACTGTTACAGTCTAGACGGTGAGCAGTTCGACCTTGATGTCTTTTGGCTCGGTGCCGAAGTGGAGCATCGCACAGTACCCCATCATCGCGGCTCCGGGGTTTACCACCTTGGTCCCGTCAATATCCATGACTCCCCTCTGCTCGTGGATGTGAGCACAGCAGACGAGATCGAACGCCTTCATGTGGCGCTGGATGCTCTTGCTCCCGACATGGTTCCCGGCGGGCTTGTCAAGGCTGCCATAGGGAGGGGCATGGGAGAGCAGCACGGTGTGGACCGTCTTTTCCATCTTTCCCATCGCTTTTTTGAGCAGGTCGTCGATCTGCTTGTCGGTCATCTCAAAGGGCGTGCCAAACGGTGTCGGGTTTGAACCCCCGATACCGACAATTGTCATCGTCCCGAGGTTGATCTTTGCGCCATGCATGCAGACAGTATCGGAATGTTCAAGCGCGTCGATAATTTCACGGGGATCGCAGTTTCCGGGGACTGCAAAACAGGGGACGTCGATGCGGGAAAGAACATCATCGACAGCGTCCACAGGTCCCATATTGGTGATATCGCCAGCGATAAAAACGGCTTCAGGAGATAATTCAAGGAATGAATCTATTTTACCGAATTCACCATGGAGATCTGCTATCAATAGCACATCTTTCATGGTATATCATTTCAAACGGGGTCTAAAAAACCTTATCTTTAGGCTCGCTCCAGGATCCCGTCAATCTGCCCGATAACGCAAGTTTTCCCAAAAGCAGCGCAGTTTCCGGCAAAAGCGGGCGCCCCGCATCCGAACCTTCAAGAGGTGTGCCCGGAAGCGGCATGAACCGGTGTGCGTGCACCATGCCGTGTCCTGCAACCCATTGGATCAGCCGGACGGACTGCAGCTGGTCCTCATCGGTCTCAAACGGAAAACCGAGGATAAAATCAACGACCGGTATGATCCCGTAGTCACGGCAGAGCTCCACGGCCGCAATAACATCGGCAACCGTATGCCCACGGTTTAACCTTGTAAGCACGGTGTCGCTCCCGGACTGGGCGCCGAAGTGCAGTTTTGTATTTGCACAGTACCGGTTGACCAGTTCAAGCGATTCGTCGCACACAAATTCCGGGCGAACTTCCGACGGGAATGTGCCGAACCAGATCTTATGCGTGAGCTTTTCAAGCAGCCGTCCGATCTTCTCCCACCGTGGATGGATACCATCAGAACCGTACGCAAACGCATTCGGGCTCACGAACCGGGAATGCCTGTACCGGTTCGCAAACGATGCGATCGCATCTATGGACCGGTGCCGCATGCAATGCCCGAAGATCCGGGGTGTCTGGCAGTAAGCACAGGAAAACGGACACCCGCGGGAGATCTCAACGTAACCCTTCATCTGCGAGAATGCAGGAAATGCATCAAGAAGGACAGAAGTGTCCGCCGGTTCATACCATTCCTTTGTCGCTACTCCGGGGACAAAAGAATCGTTTCCATTTTCTATTGCCGCAAGGAGCCGGGGAAGAGTAAATTCGCCTTCCCCCACCACGACATAATCGGCATACCGGGCTACGTCCCTGTACCGTGCAGTTGCATGGGACCCGCCTGCAACGGTAATGCACCCTGCTCCTTTGATCTCTTCCCTTAACACCGGTTCATTGATGGAGTTGAGGGAGTAACAGGTGACATCCCCGGAGGGCGATTTGACGGGGTTGAGTATGAACCCTTCCTGTTCGCAGGCGGCGTACAGCGCCGCATAGGAGTTGCGTGCGGCATGGACCAGCCGCCAGTTGAATTTCATGGGAGCCGGAGAGATAAAAAAATGAGTATTTTGTTATATCCCGGTTGTTGTCATCCACGCGAGCGGTACTCACGCAGGACATCCGCAACCTTATAGGTCTGGCCGGTGTTCATGGTGACCCACACTTCCACACGGTCAGCCTGACCCCGCTCGGATCCTGATCCACGGGTGCCTGCAAGTTCAACTTCATCTCCTTTTCTTGTGCCAAGCGTATAGGTCTGGACAGACCCGTCAGCACGGGTGAGTTTTACATCGACCTTGGTTGCGGCATTCATTCCCTTCCCGCCATCAAAAGTAACCGGGATGGAACCAGTGTATTCTTTCACGCCGACAGTGACGCTGACCATATTGTAATCCGGCATCACATCGGTCGGTGACGTGACGAGAGGTGCTGCCGATTGTCCTGCAGTTGTACCTGATCCCGGTGTTGACGTGGCCATCGGAGGGGCCTGCGTTCCGGTGCATCCTGCAAAGGCAATCAAAGCAGAGAGAATTACGAGGGTTACGAGAGTAACAAGGATTCTGGACTGCATGCCGGAAGATTTGAGCCTGAATAATATGATGTTTGTGCCACAGGATCAGGAATTACGATCAGGAGCCGGGAAGTATTCCCTCGTATTCAAGTTCACCTCTGCCGCCATCGACCGTGACCCGGATACCGTCCTTCAACTTGTTCAGGGGCATGCCGATCCGGTCAATCATCGGGATCTTTGCAATAATTGCACCGGTGACGATGATGGGTTCGGCTTCCTCGTTGATGATTGCGGCAGGTGCGTGGCCGTTACGGCTTAAGGCATAGAGCACGTACGAACCGACAGTCGACCCCTTGCCGAAAGGAAACGCAAGCACTTTTCCCGCAATGCATTTCCCGTAGAGAGGGTGGCCTTTCTCGACAACAATCCCGGACTCCGGGTCGACACCCGAGAGAAACGAGATCGGAGCAGGGCTTACCAAAAGCTCCCCTGTCCCGACCCCGCGGGATATGCTCCGGGCGACGATATGCAAAATCACACCTAATTTATGTTTGAAGATAGAGATATATGATTTATATGGAAGAGAGCGCCGCGAGCAACGCTGCGAGTCCCGAAGACCTCAAGATTCGCATCCAGCTCAACGAACTTGAGGCAACCGTTCTAGAACAAAAGCTGCGGGTGGATGAACTGGCCAAAGAGAACGCCCAGCTCCGGCGGGAGAACAGCCAGCTCAAGAAGATCCCGCTCTTTGTCGCGGTAGTTGTCGACATCCTTGACAACGGTGAGGTTTATTTACGCCAGCAGGGCAACAACCAGGAGTACCTCACCCATGCGGGGGAGGACCTGCTCCCGCTCTTAAAACCCGGTGCGAAGGTTGCCGTCAATAATGCGCTCTCGATTGTCAAACTGATCGGCAACATCTATGATGCACGGGTGCGGGTGATGGAACTCGAGGAGTCCCCTGCGATCTCGTACCAGGATGTCGGCGGTCTTTCAAACGAGATAAAAGAGATCCGGGAATCTGTTGAGTATCCCCTGACAAAACCTGAGATCTTCCGGCGTATCGGTGTCGATCCACCAAAAGGCATCCTGCTCCACGGCTCTCCGGGGACGGGGAAGACTCTTATTGCAAAAGCGGTGGCCCATGAAGCTCATGCGACCTTTATCCGGATGTCCGGCAGCGAGCTCGTGCACAAGTTCATCGGAGAGGGCGCAGGGCTTGTCCGCGAGCTCTTCATGCTGGCACGAGAACGGGCGCCTGCGATCGTCTTTATCGATGAGATCGATGCAGTGGGGAGCATGCGCACCAATGACGGGACAAGCGGGGGCGCCGAAGTCCAGAGGACGCTGATGCAGCTCCTCGCCGAGATGGACGGGTTTGACAACCGCGGGGACGTGCGGATCATGGCGGCCACAAACCGCGTCGACATGCTCGACCCGGCTCTCCTGCGGCCCGGCCGGTTTGACCGGATCATCGAGATCCCGCTCCCCGATGCAGCCGGACGTCTAGAGATTTTGAAGATCCATTCAGGAAAGATGAGGCTTGCAGGGGTTGACCTGCGTGAAATTGCCGAGATGCTGGAACGTGCTACCGGTGCCGAGCTTCAGGCCGTATGCCGTGAGGCGGGGATGATGGCAGTACGGCGGGACGCACCTGCAATCGGGCGTGCCGACTTTATGGATGCCGTCCGCAAGGTAAAAAACGAGAAAGTGACCGACAACCGTATGTATACCTGACCGTGGCGTTAAGGCCGGTTGTTGCCCCGACGTTCAGACTCCTATGAACATACTTTTACTCCAGCGGGATGGCACCGACCTCCACCACACGCTCTTTGCGTCCGAGACCAGCCGGATGGCGCTCCGGTTCTATCACCCGAAAAAACTCCCCTGCGGCGTGTATATTTCCTGTGCCACGCTGGGAAGCGCCCTCTCGCTTGTATCGGAACTCCGCTGGTATATCCGGAGATATGTCCGCGAGGTTCTCTTCGAGGTAAAAAAGGGAGCGTACTGCACCCATACCCTCGCACAGGACGTCTATTATGAGCGGATAACCGTGCTTGGCGAACCATGGGCGTTCCGCCGGCTCTACGGGTTTAAAGGCGGCCAGCTGATCAGCGCTGTCGTGATGACACCGGGATCCACGATTGAGGAGTACCGGCAGGACATCATCGGGGTTGATGCAACCATTGTAGTCTGGTGCCGGGAAGATGAGGTGGAAGATATCAGCCTCGATAACCAGGAACCGGTGGTGGATGCAGGTGACGCTCTTTTACCGGCAGAGAATGAAGAATGATACGATACGGCAGACCCTCATGCCAAATTTTAAAAAAATTCAAAAAGTATGTTATGGTTTCCTGCCCATTGTTGTCCGGACAGAATTTTTTACCTCTTCCGGCAAATCGACTACATCCAGTATGAGAGGAAGGATCATCTGCGCTGCCTGCTTCCCATCAGGGGTTGCAAGATAATTCCTGATCGCTACCTGTCCGTCAGGGGAGGTCAGGTACTTATGGATCATCTCCTGTCCCTGAGGGGATGCAAAGTACGTTGCAACAAATCCTTTCATCATAATATCGTGAACCAATTTCATTCCTCCATGCTTTCCAGTCTCATTCCAGGCCAATCCGCGTTTGTCTGTCCGCAATTCATTATGAAACAGATAATATTGCCTTGTGCGTCAATTAATAATCCGATTAATTTTTGGAAATTACCTCAAAAAATGAATGATTGGGTCAGGGCTTTATCGCTTCTATCAGTTTGTCCACGATCTGCTCGCTCCGGTTCTTCATGCCGAACCAGACAACAATTGCAATCGATGCCCCAAGACCGATACCAAGGCCCCACGCAATCGGCGTGATGATCGTGTAGATGATGGTTAAGTCCAGCATCAGCTGCGAAAGTGCCAGCATGACGACAACAAAGTACATGAACAGGCGTAGCAGCACGAGCACCGGGCTGAGCAGTTCAATGCTGGCATTCTTTGCGTAAGTCTGGAAGAAGTCGATAAAGTAATCCGAAAGGACTATGCCGACTACAAGAATGATCGCGAATGCAGCGACATGGGGGATGTACTCGATAATCCTTACCATGAACTGGCTCAGGTATTCCATATTCAGGATGTCGACTGCGGCGAGGATAGCGACCAGATAGACGATAATCCGCACAAAGATATCTGCAAGATACCCTATCGAAAAGCCGGATTTTGTAACCGATTTTCCTAATTCCGAATCCCCGATCAATGGGGTGGCAAATGCTTTGTTAAGGATAATTCGCGCAGCCTTTCCCAGCAGGCGCCCTGCTATCCAGCCAACGAGAAGTACTACGAGTGCACCAATAATGGCAGGAAGGACCGCCGCTGTGTTCTCCAGTCCACGGGAAATAATGTCGATTGATTCAGATACCATAGTTTAACGCTCCTGTTGTTCATCAGTCATTTCAGATACGGGGATGCGACGTTTCATGTCACATGCCCCTCTTCTTGAAGAGATCTTTTTTTACCATATCAGCCTCCTGGATGAGGGTATCCCCGGCTTTTTTGAGTTCCCCGGAAACCTTGCCTCCTGTCCGATCTGCGATCTTTTTGAGCGCTTCGGCTTCCCGGATAATAGCGTCAATAATTTTTTTGAGTTCCTGGGAAAATTGTCCCGATGTATGAGTGGAGATTGTTTTCAACAACTCTGCTTCACGGATTATTGCATCCCCGGCTTTTCTGAGTTCTTCGGAAAATTGCCAGGATGTATGGACGGATATCTTTTTTAGCAATTCTGTCTGCCGTATTATTGCCTCCCTTGCCTTCCTGAGGTCACCTGAGGCTTCTCCGGATGTCTGTGCCGCGATTTTTTTAAGGTTCTCAGCTTCGTGAGCAATTGTATTCCCAATTGCCTTCAGATCTCTTTTCAACTGGATGTCGTCCATATGATAAAAGAAAGATTTATTAATATTTAAAATTTTGCAATATTGACAATACACATTAATCATTCAAAACAATTATAAATTCCTCCTTTCATACTTCTATTGATGGCCGGTTACGTCGGCCTGATGATGCCATGATGCAGGATTACCAGCACGAACTTGCCATAATAAAAAAACTCCTCAAGAAAAATCCTAACGGGATGAGCGTCACCGATATCTCAAGAGCATTGAAAAAGAACAAGAACACGATCGGACGCTACCTCGACATCCTGCTCATCTCCGGCCAGGTCGACATGCGTACGTATGGCATGGCGAAGGTATTCACTCTCTCCCAGCGGGTGCCGCTCTCTGCCATGCTAAGTTACTCAAAAGAGCTGATCATGGTGCTCGATGAAGAGGGCCGGATCGTCGATGTAAATGATAATTTTCTCAAGATTATGGATCTCGAACGCGGGGACGCGGCAGGAAAAAATATCGAATACTTAAGCCCTCCGAATGTCGATGTCCACGAGCTGCTCGATACGGTGGCAGCGGGTTCAAAGGAAGGCGAGGACACCGTCACGTTCCGGATAAAAGATAAAGGTGAATGCATCTTCAAGGTAAAACGTGTCCAGACGGTATTTGAGGATGGCGGCAAGGGGGTCACGGTCATCCTGGAGGATATCACCGAACATATCCTTGCCGAGCGGGAAATCCGGGGGAGCGAGGAACGGTTCCGGATGATGGCCGATAACATTCAGGACGGGCTTATGATCATGGAAAATGGTAAAATCATTTACGCCAATAACCGGATTGCCGAAATCACCGGGTATTCCAATGAAGAACTGGCGGTCATGAAACCCCTTTCAATCATCGCACCGGAGTCCTACGAGAATGTGGTGCAACAGACCCGGGATATCGAAGCCCACCGTGGCGAACCCGGGGATCTCCAGATGTGGATTATCAGGAAAGACGGGGAGCGACGGTTTGTCTATGCCCGCATCAGCGGAGTACAACACCACGATACGTACTATAATTTCATCATCTTCACGGATATCACGGAGCTCTATACCCAAGGGATAAAGGTGCGTGAGAGCGAACAACGGTTCCGGACGATGGCCGAAAATATCCGGGACGGGCTTCTCATCATCGAGAACAACAGGATCGTCTTCTCCAACCGGCGCATGACTGAGATCTCCGGATTTACCAAAGAGGAGATGGCACAGCTGAATTTTCTGGATATACTGTCGGAAGATGTGTCGCTCGCTCCCGAACTGGTGAAGATTGTTTCGACAGATGGCGAGCATACACTCGATGAGGTTATCAGGGATATCAAGCCCGGTTCGGATACTCCCGGTGAAGCTACCTTCTGGATTAACAGGAAAGACGGCACCCAGCGCTGTATTCACGGTAACTTCTCGGCTACTGAGCATGACGGCATTCTCAGTGTCTATATCACCGCAACCGATATCACGTCCTTTGCAGAAAAGGAGAGAGCGCTGCGCGACCGGATCGCTTCGCTCCAGGAACTTGTCTCCTGAAAAATTTTTTCATTTAACGTCCCGGTTTCTCTGAATGCATTGCATCGGCATATAGTGCCATTTCGCCTGTTCGTTCTTATTTATAATTAACGTGTATAATCCATAAACCAAATGTATAAATAAAATAATCTCCAACTTCTTCCCTCATTCAATGAAATGTGAATACCTATGACCGATAACCAAGCGAAGAGCAAAACCGGAGAGCCGGCTCATCATCCCCGGATCTCAAAAAGACTGGGTACTCCCCTGTTGGTACTCTTAATTGCCGGAATTGCTGTTGCATGCATCCTTCTTTCTGCACCAGCAAGCGCCGGTACCAAGTATATGTCAGGAAGCCCGGAACTTTCTGCATATATTTCAGGCACAAACGAGTTCTCCCCCGGTTCCGACGCTACCCTTACTCTCGTTATTGAGAACAGCGGGCTGAACGAATTTAAAATGATCCAGTCCGGTTTTATTGACCGTGACGACCTTCCCAACACTGCCAAACTCCTTATGGTGTCATTGTCGGCGGGGGACGCCCCGCTCATTGTCAAATCGGATCCCCAGATGGTCGGAGATCTTAAAGGAGGAAATACAGTCACGTGCAGTTTTAATGTTAAAATTTTATCAGATGCCCGGTCGGGAACATACACCCTTCCTGTCAATATCCATTACACCTACCTGCAGTTCGCTGAGCAATACGGAACCGATGCCATCCAGTATTACTACAAGACAACCAATGCAGACGTACCCCTCACCGTAAAAATCAGGCCCGATATCTCCATTGATGTATTGTCGGCGCAATCCGACCACCTCAACGTAGGAACCGAAGGCTACCTGAACCTGAAGATAAAAAATACCGGCTGCGAGGACGGGACCAAAGCGGTTGTAAAAGTCGTCCGCAACGGGAACAGCCCTGTCATTCCCACTGACAGCAGCGTATATGTCGGTGACTTTCCTTCCGGTTCGACCGTGGATTGCAGGTACAAAGTCTCCGTTGCAAAAGATGCGGAACGTTCAACCTATCCGGTCGACGTTGTGGTAGTCTACGAGAACAAAGACGGTGATACTGTCACCTCACGGAGCGATACCATCGGGATTCCCGTAGGCGGAAAAATTGATTTTGCAATCATCTCTGCACCCGCTGAGATGGACCCGGGTAATAAGAAAGTAATCTCTGTTGAGTATAAAAATACCGGCGATACAACCGTATTTTCTGCCCAGGGGCGGATCAGCGCGGTGAACCCGTTCACCAGCAATGACGATATCGCATATCTGGGCGAGATCAGGCCCGGTGAATCCGCTACTGCATTGTATGAGGTGAGCGTTGACCGTGCCGCCACTATCAAGGAATATGGTCTTGATTCTGAAATCCGGTACCGCGATGCACTCGATAATTCGTACATATCCGATAACATGAAGGTCCGGGTTAACGTCACGGCGCAGACAGGGATTACCGGCAACCCGCTCTTTGTCGGCATCACTATTGTGCTGGTTGTTGCCGGGATTGTGGGCATCGTCCGCTGGAATAAAAACCGGTCCCGGTGAACCGTATGTACCATCGTCAGGTTATCAAACGGGAATTTTCTTCCGGCACGGACACCCCGGCACTCCGGGCAGAAAGAGAGACGGAACATCCTCAACCCGGTTTTATGGATCCCGGAAAGGGACGGCAGGCATGGCAACACTGATTGCCGGAAGAACGGGCTGCGCAGTCATCACCGTTCTTCTCATCGTAGCATGCTGCACCGCTCCTGTCATCGCAGCGACAAGATATATCGACTCAAGCCCGGACCTGTCAGCGGCAATCTCCGGCATCAACGAGTTTTCGCCGGGCCAGGATGCGACCATCAGTATTGTCGTACAGAACAACGGCCTCAATACATACAAATTTGTGGACTGGGGCACAATTGAGCCTGACGACCTGCCCAATACCGCAAAACTCGTGACCATCTGGGTTGAATCAGGCAACGCCCCCATTATCATCAAAACGGACCCGCAGCGGGTGGGCGACATCAAGGGTACGGGCACGGTTACTGTGAAGGTGAACGCAAAAATCCTGAATAATGCGACGGAAGGCCGGTACGAGCTCCCGCTCATCATCCGGTATAAGTACCTCGCATCGTCGGACCAGGAAGCAAGAGAGAACATCCAGTTCCTGTACAAACCGGTAACCCGGATCATCCCGCTGGTGGTAAAGATCAAACCACGGGTTGACATCGAAGTGCTGGAAGTGACGCCCGGGAACCTGAACGTAGGGATGGAAGGGTACCTGGACCTCAGGATAAAAAACATCGGTTCAGAGGACGGGAAACAGGCAACGGTGAAGATTACCCGCAACGGGGCAAGCCCGGTCATCCCTACGGACACCAGCGTATTTGTCGGAGATTTCCCGCAAGGAGAGGTCATGACCTGCCGGTACAAGGTCGCGGTCTCCGGCAATGCGGAGAAGCAGACGTACCCGCTTGATGTGGCAGTGACCTATAAAAACAATGAGGGGACCGTTGTCACGTCTTCACCCTATACCATCGGGATTCCCGTCGGCGCCAAGACAGAGTTCCTCGTGGCATCGGCACCGCCGCAGGTGACTGCCGGTTCAAAGGGAGTGATCCTCGTAGACTACCAAAACGCCGGGGATACTACGGTATATAATGCACAGGCGCGGATCACGGCCGTTGATCCCTTCTCAAGCAGCGACGACACCGCATACCTCGGGAACATGGAACCCGGTGAAACCGCGACAGCCCGGTATGACGTGCAGGTAGACCGGGCAGCTGAGCCCACGGTATATGCTTTCGACAGTAAACTCCGGTATCGCGATGCACTTGGCAACAGCCAGATCTCTGACATGGTTACGGTGACCGTGCAGGTTGTTCCCGCTCCTTCGGGTACCGTGGCAGGGCTGCCGGTCCCCCTCTTCGCAACAGGCATCATCATTATTGTGATTGCTGCCGGAACCGTCGTGCTGGCCGGGCGGTACAGGAAGGGGAAGCAATGAGCGTACCTGATGCCGGTGCATGTTGGGAGAATCCCGTGAAAAGATGCAGGTTTTATGCACCTGATGCACGCCGGGCAGGGCGAGAGAGAGACAAATGATCAAGGAACTTTTTGAAGGCATCGCCGGTACGATCAACCGCAGGCCCCGGTTGGTTGCCGTGATGGTTGTCGCCCTTTTCTGCATCGGTCTCTTCGGCACGACTATGCTCGTCATGCAGACGGGATGGGAGACCTACGTGGAAAAGGACTCCCCCGCAGGGGCCCTGCAGGCAGACTATGACAATGACTACAAGTCAGATTCGATCATCCTCATCATCGAAGCCGGTGACCCGCTGAGCCCGGATGTCCTTGCGTATATCGATAATCTCGAAAAGGATTTCCGGCAGCAGCGGAATATCCAGAGCACAATCAGCATCGTCGATATCCTGAAAAGTGCCAATGGCGGCACGCTCCCTTCGTCCCGGGCGGACACGGACTTCATCGTCGCCTCACTTCCTGAAAGCACCCGCAGCCAGCTCGTTCCTTCAAATGTCCTCACCCTTGTCCAAATCCAACTTGACCAGGGATTGCCGGATAACATTCAGAAATCAGCACTGGCGACAGTGACAGCGATCATAGATAATTCCAACGCGCCCCCGGGAGTAAGCGTGAAACTCTCCGGCACACCGGCGTTCATGCAACAGTTGGAAGCAGGACTGACGAGCAACATGGGTATCCTGATCGGCGGGGCGATGGTCCTGATGATCCTCACGATGGGGATCCTCTTTTCTTATGTCCGCTACCGGTTCATGCCGGTCCTGCTTGTGGCGGTCGGGCTTGTGACCTCCCTTGGCCTGATGGGTCTTGCCGGAATCAAACTGAACCTAGCGGTGATCGGCGCCTTCCCTGTCCTGATCGGCCTTGGGATAGACTATGCGATCCAGTTCCATGCCCGGTTTGACGAGGAGGCGCGGAAAGGATCGCCTGAGGCTGCGGTCTTCATGACGGTAACCCGCACCGGGCCTGCCGTCCTGTATGCGATGCTTGCCACCTGTATGGGATTTTTGGCGATGTTTGTCTCAGACGTCCCGATGATCCGGTCGTTTGGCATTGTGTCCATCATCGGCATCTTCATCTGCTACTGGATCTCGTGCATCGGCATGCCAACGCTCGGACTCCTGCTGAATTACAAGCCCAAACAGCTGAAAACAGAAGAGTGCTATGCGGTGGGGACTGATGCCTGCGACTCGATCATAGAGAGCCCAACAAAAGCCCGTATCAATAAAAAAGGGAAGAAAAGTTCATTCTCGTACGGCCAGTTCCTCACGAACGTTTCAGTAAAGATTGCAAAAAATCCCATACCCATCCTTGTGATTGCCGCCTGCATAGCGTTCGTCGGGTTCCAGATCGATCCGACTATTCCGGTCCAGTCCGACGAGAACTCTTTTGTTCCGACGGATATGCCAGCGAAGATCAATGCTGACAAGGTCACCCGCATCCTGGGATCAACCGATACCGCGGACTTCTTTGTCCGGGGCTCGCGTGTGACAGATCTCGATACCGTGATCTGGCTCAAGAAGTTCCAGGATTACGAGCTCTCGCACCATCCGGAAATTACTGCGTCGACGAGCATCGCCACTTACATCCTCCAATATAATGGCGGCGTGATGCCGGAAACGCAGGCCTCTCTTGATGCTGTGCTGGGGAAAATACCGGTAGAGACCCGGAGACCGTACATCAGTGGCGAGATGAGTGCGGTCATCAAGTTCAACACCATCAAACTCGACATGGGCCAGAAGAACACCCTGAAAAATCTGATGATCAAGGATATCATATTCCTCGAACCTCCAACCGGGATTACCATAAACCCAACAGGTAATTTTGAATTGTTCACCAGTCTGCTCTCATGTCTGGCGGAATCGAAAGAGCTGATGACTATTCTCGGTTTTATCTTTATCTTTGTTTTTCTCATTCTCGTGTATCGTCACATCAATGCAGTATCGCCAATCATCCCGATCGTCTTCATCGTCGGCTGGAACGCCGTCATGATGTATATCCTTAACATCCCCTATACCCCGCTGACGGCAACCCTCGGTTCGATGACCATCGGTGTTGCCGCGGAATACACGATCCTTGTGATGGAGCGGTACGCGGAAGAGGAGGAGCGGCTTCACGATCACATCGCCGCCATACAGGAGAGCGTCCGGAAGATCGGCACCGCTATCACGGTCTCGGGCCTTGCCACGTTCTTCGGGTTCTCGGCACTCTGCCTTGCGACATTCCCCATCATAAGCAATTTCGGCATCACGACCCTGATTGCTGTCGGGTTCTCCCTGATCGGCGCGATCTTCATCATGCCAGCGGTGCTTTCCCTGATCGGCGGGGTCTCCGAATGGCTTGAGACGAGAAGGACTCATGATAATCCTGAAGGAAGCGGATGACTGCAGTATTGTTTGTTGATGCAGACCGGACGATCTTCTCCTGCGTCTCCCACATATTTGAAAAATACGGATCGGTATCATTATTCCATGTATCGTGCGGGGAGGAGGCGCTGGCATGGCTCTCACGGTACCACGCGGACGTGATTGTTTCGGATTACAACCTTCCTCAGATGAACGCGATCGAACTGCTTCATACCCTAAGATCCCAGGGGTTCTCCATTCCGTTCATATTTTTTACAGAAGATGACACCAGCCGGCTGAAATACGACGCATACCGGGAAGATGTCTTCGGGGTTATCCCAAGAAACGGTTTAGAGAAAAAACCGATCCTGAAACTGTTGCGCCTTATCTGCTGGGCTTCAGGAGGCCATGAGGTGGATTATCCGTTCAGTACTGAAGAATAAGCGCGGGAAGGGTGCCAACCCGGCATCCCGCTCACGATGCTTTCGGACGGGATCAGAATTACGCCCTGCCCGGACATCACCTTTGATGGAGATCCCCTCCTTTTTTCACACTGGGTCAACAGTAGTAATTTAAAAAAAATCCTGATCATTAATTCCAGGAACCAACTCAATCCGATCCCTGCAATAAAAGTGATCGCCAAGTTCCGGGAATAAAAATTATTTGACAGTTATGGTTCCCTTAAAAGCACCATTAGTAGTTGACATCCAGTCATAGGTTCCAGCCTTGTCAAATGTATAACCAAACGAGCCTCCCGAGGAAAGAGTCCCTGAGGTAAACAAACCTTCGATTTTGACTACATTTTCCCGGGCCATCATCTGGTTTTCCCATACGACTTTGGTCCCTTTCTCTATGACAACCGTGCCTGAGGGATCAACTGTATTATAATTGGTCAGTTTAATGGTAACTACGGCCTGAGGTGCCGGCGTCGCTGTTGGTTCTGCAGTAGTATTTACGGGGGCGGGTTTTACCGTAGTCGCAACCACCGTGGGTGCAACAGTGGTTTCCATTGCCGTCAGTGCAACCGTTGGCGCAGCGGTTGGCGCAGCCGTTATTGCTGGAGATGTTGCGGGCGGGGTTACTGATGATGCAGGTGGAGCCTGTGATGAACATCCAGCAATACCTGCAGAGAGAATAATTAAAAATGTCATCAGGATTCTCATCAGAGCGACTGAATGTTTTCTCATAATAGTATCACACTTTTTTTTTGTAAGGAGAAATTTGTTTGGTTGATTTTTTTTCATAAAATAAAAAGATAATAGTAAAATACAGACGTTCGTCGGTGCATAGACACGCCAACAGAATCGAAATGCCACCTGACAATTTTCACCATCGGTCTTCACTCGTTTTAATTTTTAATCCAATTCTTTGTAGGGAACATCCGTGCTCTTTTATA
This sequence comes from Methanoregula sp., assembly GCA_026625165.1. Taxonomy (NCBI): domain Archaea; kingdom Methanobacteriati; phylum Methanobacteriota; class Methanomicrobia; order Methanomicrobiales; family Methanoregulaceae; genus Methanoregula; species Methanoregula sp. Next base: position 1,259,913 of record CP112999.1, read on the forward strand.
CCTGTCCTCTCGCAAGATTCATTACGGAAAAACCCCTTCCAACACACGAGGAAGGATATGCAGGAGGGATGGGTATCGGCAGCCCGTTTCCGGACCAGTTCCTGTCATGTTCATACAAAGGGGAGGTGACATCATCGATCCACTCTATACCCTCACACAGGATCAACTTCTCGACAAGCTCAGGACGTCGGTTAACGGCCTGACTGCACAAGAGGCAGAACGCCGGCTTGAAGAGTACGGCACAAACGAAGTCTCGAGGGTCCGTCCCAACCCTGCCCTTGAGATCCTTGCACTTTTTAAAAACCCGCTTGTTATCATCCTTCTCATTGCAGCTGCAATATCCATTGTCGTCGGCGAGATCACCGAGGCCTGCATCATCATATTTATCGTTCTTGCAAGTGTCATCCTGGATTTTTACCAGGAATACCGGGCAGGCAACGCCGTTGAACTCCTAAGGGAGAAGATTACAACAACAGCAACGGTCACCCGTGACGGGAGACGGCAGGAGATCCCGTTAAGCCGGCTGGTCCCCGGTGACCTCATCAGCCTCTCCGCCGGGGACATTGTCCCGGCAGACGCCCGGATTATCACATCGCATGATTTTTTTATCAACCAGTCGGCGCTGACCGGCGAACCCTACCCGGTCGAGAAAACGAATGCCCCGGGCAAAACCTCCGATCAACCGGCCGACCGTGAAGACGCTGTCTTTTTAGGCACCTCTGTTGTCAGCGGGTCGGCAACCGCGATCGTGACACGGACTGGATCTAAGACAGAGTATGGCAAAATTGCCCGGATGCTCACACAGCGTCCGCCGGAAACCGAGTTCGAAAGGGGCCTTTCAAGCTTCGGGTCGCTCATGATGCGGCTTGTATTCTTCCTTGTGATCTTTGTCTTTTTTGTCAATGCCCTGCTGCATCACGGGATCCTGGATTCGCTCCTCTTTGCCGTCGCCCTTGCGGTCGGGATGACCCCGGAACTCCTCCCCATGATCCTCTCCATCAACCTGTCCAACGGTGCGATTGCGATGTCAAGGAAAGGTGCGATCGTCAAGCACCTTGCATCGATCCAGAATTTCGGGAGCATGGACGTCCTGTGTACGGACAAGACCGGCACCCTGACCGAGAACCGGATCTCGCTTATAAAACACGTTGATTGTGACGGGACCGACAGCGACCGGGTGCTGCTGTATTCATTCCTGAACAGTTACTACCAGACCGGCCTGAAAAGTCCCCTTGACGATGCCATACTCCGGTTCCGTAAACAGGACACCAGTACGTATGAGAAGATCGATGAGATGCCGTTTGATTTTATCCGGAAACGCGCTTCAATCGTTGTTTCAACCGGTACTGATACTATTCTCATAACCAAAGGTGCGCCTGAGGAGATCCTCAGGGTATGCGATTCCTGCGCCAGGGGAAGCGGCATTGTCCCGTTGACGGATGAGTGGCAGGACAAGATCACCCGGCTGTACATGGAACTGAGCGGGGACGGGTTCCGCACGCTCGGGGTGGCATACCGGCCTGTTCAGTCCGGCCGGAGCCGGTATGCAACGGATGAGGAGACCCACATGATCTTCCTGGGGTATGTCGCCTTTATTGACCCCCCAAAGATGACTGCCGCAGAATCCCTGCTTCTGATCAAAAATTCGGGGATCGATGTCAAGATCCTGACCGGTGACAACGAACTGGTTACCCGTAAAACCTGCGAATCCCTCGGTTACACAATCAAAGGTGTGTTGACCGGGCCCGACATTGAAGAGATGGACAATGAAGCGCTGGCCCGGGTCGTAGAGAACAACAACATCTTCACGCGGGTAACACCGATCCAGAAAGACCGGATCATCAATGCATTAAAAAGGAACGGCCATGTCGTCGGGTTTCTTGGGGACGGGATCAACGATGCCCCGTCGATCCGGACAGCCGATATCGGAATATCGGTGGACAATGCCGTTGACATTGCCAAGGAATCCGCAGATATCATCCTATTGAAAAACGACCTCCGCGTCCTCCAGGACGGGGTTATCGAAGGGCGCAAAACGTTTGGCAATACGTTAAAATACATCATGATGGGGACAAGTTCCAACTTCGGCAACATGTTTTCCGTCGCGGGAGCTTCCCTCTTCCTCCCGTTCCTCCCGATGCTCCCCATCCAGATCCTGCTCAATAACCTGCTGTATGATTTTTCCCAGACAACGATCCCGACCGATGCCGTTGACGACGAATACGCGGAACGTCCCAAGCACCTCAACATCGTTTTTATCCACAGGTTCATCAGTATCTTCGGCCCCATCAGCTCGCTCTTTGACTTCCTGACGTTTTTCATCATGATTTATGTCTTCCAGGCAGCCGGTGCCCTTTTCCAGACTGCATGGTTCATCGAATCGATCTGCACGCAGGTCGCCGTCATCTTCGTGATAAGGACAAAGAGGGTACCCTTCTATACGAGCCGGCCGAGTATGTACCTTCTCGCCAGTACATTACTGGTGATTGTAATCGCATGCGCACTGCCGTTTACCGTGCTTGGGGCCATCTTCGGGTTCGTTCCCCCGCCGGCACCATTCTTTGCCGTGCTGATCGGCCTTGTGATCGGGTACCTGGTCCTTGTTGAACTGACAAAAAAATGGTTTTACCAGCATTACGGGAACCTTGTCGATGGTTCCCCCTTTGATCATAAAAGCGAAGGGACACAAGGTAAGTGAGAAAAGATGTGTACCCTGTTCAGGAGGGCATCAGGGTAATTTTACTTAAAAAAGGGTTGGGGAAATAGTTACGCAAACATTGCGCCTTCGATATCAACTGGACGGTTGCGGTTGAAATCCGTCGCGACCTTCTCGATCGCCCAGAGGAAGTCCTGCCGGGTAATCGAAGTGTGCTCTTTGCGGATTGCACACATACCGGCTTCCATGCAGATCGCTTTTAAGTCCGCCCCGTTCTTCCCTTCAGTGGATGCGGCGATCTCATCGAGGTTCACGCTCTCGTCCATGGTGAGGGCGCGGGTATGAACCTTTAAGATCGAGAGCCGTCCCTTTACATCAGGTAGCGGGATCTCGATGATCCGGTCAAAACGGCCAGGCCGCAGGAGAGCACGGTCAAGGATATCGATCCGGTTCGTGGCCCCGATGATCTTCACGTCGCCCCGGTTCTCAAACCCGTCCATGCCGGAAAGGAGCTGCATGAGCGTCCGCTGCACCTCCCGGTCCCCGCTGGTGTTTGCCTCGGTGCGGGATGCCCCGACTGCGTCGATCTCATCGATGAAGATGATCGTCGGGGCTTTTTTCTTTGCAAGGTCGAAGAGCTCGCGCACGAGCCGGGCGCCCTCCCCGATATATTTCTGGACAAGCTCTGACCCGACAACCCGCATGAAATTGGCATTGGTCTCGTGCGCCACTGCTTTTGCAAGGAGCGTCTTCCCGGTCCCCGGAGGCCCGTGGAGTAGGACGCCCTTGGGCGGGTCAATGCCGATCCGCAGGAAGAGGTCGGGGCGCTTGAGCGGGAGTTCCACCGCTTCCTTGATCTCGGTGATCTGGGCTTCAAGCCCCCCGATGTCCGCATAGGTCTCCTGCGGGGAGTCCACCACTTCCATCCCGTAGACCTGCGCATCGAAACTCGTGGGGAGGAGTTCGACGATAGCAAGCGACTGCTGGTTGAGGGTGCACCGGATCCCGGCCTTTAAGTCCTCTGCACTGATGCTTGGGGAGCTGCGCACTAGGAAACGCGGTCCTGCACTGCTCCGGACAATAACACGGTTTGCATCGATCACGTCGGTGATGGTCCCGATGATGAGCGGGGGGCTCCGGAGCTGCTCGCTCTCGCTTTTCAGCTTGCGCACCTCCCTCTCGAACCGAATCTTCTGGGTCTCGGTATAGCGCCTGTCCGCATCGGTCTGCCGGAGCTGTTCGCGCAGTTCCATGTTCCGTGCTTCGAGATCGAGGATGCGCTTATTCAGCTGCTCGTCGAGTTCATGCTTGTCGTTCTCGATCTGCACCAGCTGGTCACGGAGCTGTTCAGACAGTGAACGGTAGAAACGGTACAGGTCTTCAGGGGTCTGGGGGTCCTGTGCCGTATGCAGGATGTCTCCCATTATGGTATCAATTAGATATTTAGGGAAAAGCATATAAAGAGTTTCTGAGCTTTTATGCAGTGCGAAATGTGCGGGGAAACGATCCGCGGGATGGCAAAACTTGTACGGGTCGAAGGGGCTGAACTGCAGGTCTGCGGCAGGTGCGAAAAATATGGCACCGAGGTGCAGCAGCCAAAGAGGACTGATGTCCGCCGTCCGGTTGCCGGCCCGGTGTCAGCGGCCAGGCCTGCGGCCGTCCCTTTAGCCCGCCGGAAACGGGACCTCTTTGACTTCATGGAAGGCGAGATCGTCGATGATTATGCGGCCCGGATCAGGAATGCCCGCATGGCAAAAGGCCTCTCCCAGAAAGACCTTGCGATGCAGATGAAAGAGAAAGAGCATCTCGTAAAAAAGATCGAGAACGCGGAACTGATCCCTGAAGAGGGTGTGCGCAAAAAACTGGAAAAGGCGCTTGAGATCCGGCTGATCGAAGGCCCGGTTGAGAGTACGGAGAAGAAAGTGGCAGACAAGCTCGCCCCGACCCTGGGCGACGTGACAATTATCAGGAAAGTGAAGAAATAATTTTTTTTGTCTTTTTTCATTTTTTTTATCGCGGGACGGTTTTGGGCACTGCGCGGGGTCCTTTAAAAAATTGTGAAACGATCAATAAACTTCGTCGTGATGCGCAAAATCGATGAGGATAATCTGCTGCTTTTTCTTTTCGATTTTAAAAACAAGTACGTAATGGCCGATGTGAAAGCGCCGTGTGCCCTTCAGCCGGTTCCTGAGGGGCTTGCCAATCTCCGGGTTTTTTGCCAGTCCCCGTAATTTCTTCGCCACCTGTTCAAACCGCGCCGGATCCTAATTTTACCATCTTCCTGAACACGGCCTCTCCTGCTTTTTAAAATCGGGATATAGGCGGAAGTATCGAACTCACTGCTCCTTCACCGGGATACTGATATGGTAAACTGCCCCTGCTCCGGTCCGGTCAAGCATGATCGTGCCGAAAAGCTGCTCAACAAGGATATTAACCAGCCGCAGGCCCAGCGTGGATGAGGTCGTAGCATCAAATTCTTCCGGCACTCCGACACCGTCATCGGCGAGGGTAATCTCGAGCCGGCCTTCTATCTCCCGTGCCTCGATCTTTATTGTGCCTTTCCGGTCACCGGGGAATGCATGTTTTAACGCGTTACTCACCAGCTCGTTCATGACGAGCCCCAGCGGGATGGCGGTGTTGATGTCCAGCATGATATTCCGGCCTTTGATTTCGAGTTTTATCCTGCCCGGGCTCAAGCCGTAGAACGAAACCTGCGAGTTGGCAAGCGAGGATAGGTAACTGACAAACTCGATGTGGGCAAGGTCCATCCCTGTGTACAGCTTCTCGTGCACCATCGACATCGCCCGGATGCGCTGGGTGCTCCCCTTTAACGCTGCAATGACCTTCGGGTCGGTGATCGTGCGGGACTGCAGGTTTAAAAGCGAGATGAGGATCTGGAGGTTGTTTTTCACCCGGTGGTGGACTTCCCGCAGGAGAACGACCTTCTCGTCAAGCGATGCGTTCAGCTCTTCAGTCCGGATCTTCACTTTCTGTTCGAGTTCCTCGTTGAACTGTTTCAGCAGAGCTTCGACTTTCTTCCGTTCCGTGATATCCCGGACAACCCCGAGCATCACCTTCGTTCCCTGGATAGTAACGACATGGGTGTTGATTTCTACAGGGATGATAGTGCCGTCCTTGGCCCGGTACTCAGTCTCGAATCGTGCAGTGCCGGTTGTTCGTTGTGCTTCAAGGATTTTTTCAACAGGCGGGTTATGGTATTCCGTAGCGATATCGAGCGGGGTTTTTGCAAGCATCTCTTCCTTGGTATATCCCAGCATCCGGTAAGTGACATCGTTGACCTCAGTGAATCTGCCGGGTGTCCCGTCATCCCTGATCGCGTGGATGTGGATCGCATCGGTGGTATTGTTGAATATATCGCGGAACTTCTGCTCGCTCTGCAGGATCGCGGCTTCTGCTTTTTTCCGTTCTGTGATGTCCCGTACAATTGACAGGAACACTGTTTTTCCAAGAAGGGTAATTTTGTGAGCATTGATCTCAACCGGAACAAGTATCCCGTCTTTTCTCCGGTGTTCTGTCTCAAATGTTGCACGACCGGAGGTATGTAATTCCCGCATTATTTCATCGAAGGGCCGGCTAAAGTAATCCGTGTCGATTTTAAGTGGGCTGAGCTGGAGCATTTCTTCCTTGGTGTAAAGAACCATCCGGCAGGCAACATCATTAAGATCGAGAAACCTGCCGGGAAGCCCGTTGTCCAGAAGCTCCACGATCTCAATCGCATCGTTTGCATTGTCAAATATTTCACGGAATTTCCGCTCGCTCTCCCGCAGGGCTTCTTCCGATCTCCGTCTCTGGAGATTTCCCCACACCCCCTGCATCAGGAGCGTCAGACGGGTCACATCGGCTTCGTCGTAATCTGACGGCTTGTTGGCAACCGCTGCAACTATCACGACCTTCCCGTCATCAAGTATCGGGAGCGAGAGGAACCGCGTGATCCTGACATGCCCTTCCGGCAGTCCTTTCTTGCCGGGATGGGGGGTAGCATAATCATTGACAATTTTCGGCGTGCGTGTCCGAACGGCATCCGCCCAGATGCCGGCTTTTTCAATGGGGAAATGGATGGGGGATGCAGCAACCCTGCAGTCCTGCATGGTTGACTTCGACCACGAGATGATATCCATCACTGATTCGTCCGGTATCATTGTCCCGATGAATGCGAGCGTGCTCCCGGTCATCCGGCAGGCTGCCTCCATGACATATCCGGATAACTCCGTTTCGCTGACACCCCGCATCTCGGAGACCTTCACCAGTGTCTCGAACCGCTCGCGTGTCAGCCGTTCTTCCTCCTCCATTTTTTTCCGGGCCGTGATGTCAAGGTACGTCCCCAGTACCCCGATAATTTCATCATTGGCATCCCGCAGCGGGACTTTGCTTGTCAGGAGGTGGATCTTCTCTCCTGTAGGGGTCGTCTGAGGCTCCTCGAAGAGGAGTTTTACCTTTCCGGTCTCGATCACGTTGCGGTCGTCCCCCCGGTAGAGCTCGGCCTGGTCCCGCCAGCCCATCGCGTAATCGTCCTTCCCGATGATGTCCTCAGGCCTCTCAAAACCGGCATCGAGAGCAAACGGGGTATTGCAGCCGAGATAGACGAGGTTTTTATCTTTCCAGAAGACACGGACGGTGATGCTGTTGATTACAGCTTCAAGGAGCTGGCGGGACTCGTGCAGCGCTTCCTCCGCCTGCTTGCGGGCGGTGATATCCAGCGAGTACCCGATCATGCCGACAGGCGTTCCGGTCTGATCCTTTAAAAGCGAGAGGGAGAGGTGAATATAAAAGATCTCTCCGGTTTTTCTTCGCACGCGTACTTCAACCTCATGGGATCCTTTTTCCCTGAGAGGGGCTATGACATCGTAACTCAGCACATCCTGTTCATCGTCCGGGTAGATGAACGAGATATTCCTGCCAAGGGATTCTTGTTGGGTATACCCGTACAGCCGTTCAGCGCCCTTGTTCCAGCTTGTCACCATGCCTTCCAGATCCGTAGTGATGATGGAATCATGGGCCTGATCGATAACCTCGGCCTGATGGCGCAGTTCCTCTTCCGCCTTTTTACGCTCGGTAATATCCCTTCCAATCACCTGCATACCCGAGAAAATGCCATCTTTTATGATCGGGGATCCGAATAATTCCATGATAGCATAACTGCCGTCTTTTTTCCGGATACGTATCACAAGCAACTCTGAATTGTCGTTTCCCTCCATATTTTTCCGGACAAGTTCATAGACAGAACCCAGATCATCGGGATGTACGAGATCCCCCGGCGTTTTCCCTATGACTTCATCGGGATTATATCCAAGAATTTTTTCAACGGATGGGGCGATATACGTCGTCCTGCCTTTATCGTCCGTAAGCATGATGATGTCCGAACTGCGTTCGGCAACGCCACGGAACTTCTCCTCGCTCTCCCGCAGGGCCTCTTCTATCCGTTTACGGTTCGTGATGTCGGTAAGGAACAGCGTGAGTCCGATGACATTGCCGTTCTCATCAGTGATCGGGTTGTAGATATCCTCATACCACAGGCGTTCGAGTGCAGAATCCCCATATGCTTCGGTAACCGTGAATGATTCCCCGACCAGTGCGCGATCAAAATTGGTAACTGCCTTTTTCCGGTCTTCCGGACTCCGTATGTAATCGAGCATGCTGTTCCCGAGAGCGATATCAACTCCCCAGATCCGTTTCATCGTCCTGTGGTGGTTATTATTAAACGCAATATACCGGTACTGCCGGTCGAGGGCGAAGATCACAACCTCTTTCGGGCTCTCAACCACTCCATGTAAAACCGAATATGACCTCTCCAGTGCCTCTTCAGCCTGTTTGCGCTCGGTGATGTCTGTATGGGCTGAGATCCAGACGCTCCCGAATTCGGGATGTTCGAACGTGGATACAACTGCAAGACACCAGAATGTCGTGCCGTCTTTTTTGATGTTTTTGACTTCCCCTCTCCATTCGCCTGTTTCATCGAGGGCTTTCATAATCTCATCAGCAGTATCCCGGGGGCTCATTTTTTCTTCGGGAGCATTGACGACAGAGACATGTTTACCGATTAACTCCCCTTCTTCGTAACCGAACATCATTTCAAATTTGGAATTTGCATACACGATCACGCCATCGCGGGCCCGGATCAGGTAAACACCTTCTGCAATGGTTTCGAAGATCTGGTTCTTGAGGCGGAGCGCCTGTCGCTCACCTGCCGGGAGATCAAACGCTTTCCCATTGCCCCGGCTGCGGACAGAAAGTACGGCCCGGCAAACAGTTCTGCTACAATTGCGGGACCCGCCTCCAGTAGCCCGGTCTTTTACATTAAGGAGAGATGATGAACCCAGCCATCTCAATTTTTTTTTATCGCAAAAAAAATTTTAAAAAAAATTTCATTTCCAAAATTTTTTAGCTCAATAAAATCCCACGGCCAAAAATTTCCCGGAAATTTTTTATAAAAAAAAAGAGCACGGGAATTTTTATTGAGGTGAAAAACCAGTCACTAACCGCTGACGTATCAGGACTCCGGGGGGTAAGTAAAAATTCATGGAGGTCCATACACCTGATGAAAGGGTATACAGTATGGCCGATCACTACGGATATGCCGGTCTCCTGCCGGTCGCGCTTCTCTTAATTGTCTGCCTGTATCCGGTCATGTTTGCCATGCCGGTGTCGGCGGCCGATGTGGAGATCGATGCAGAAATGGGAGACATTGTCACGATCAGCGGGGTATCCTATGTCAGCGACACAATGTACCTGTTCCTCACCGGCCCGGGCCTTCCCTCAAACGGCGTGATGCTGACCAGTCCCACCCGGCGGGCAGACCAGGGCGAGTTCAACACCGTTGACGTTGCCAGCGACCAGACATGGTCCTTCCGGTGGGACACCAGCCGGGTATCCTCCTACCTCGACCCCGGGACTTACACTGTTTACGCCACGAGCGAGCCGGTTGACAAGGCACACCTTGGCGGTTCGGGCTCGTATAAAACCGTTGATGTCTGGCTCAAGGACCCGGATATCCCGAAGGGATCGTCAGGCGCAAAGGCATCATATACCCTCAACCCGGAGAAACTCTCGTCCAAATCGACCGTGGTGCCGACGCTTGTCTTCACGTCTGCCACACCTTCACCCACGCCAGAGACCGTGATGACGACGGTTCCACCAGCCCCACAGACAACGGCAACGACCGCCCCCACAAAGGCCGCACTCCTGCCGGTAACCTCCCTGCTGGCGGTACTGGTGTGCATGGCATTCGTCCTGTTACGGAAGCGGACGGGCAATGGGAAATAAACCGGTAATAAAAAAATTTGGTTCTGATAAGTTGTCGGTTGATAGGTAATTATTTACAAGAGCAAAAAATTTTGATAACCCGTTTACTTATCAGCACCGACCTGACAACCAGTGCAGTAAGAACCCGTAATTCCCCCCATCAAAAAACCAGATTACGATCCAAATGCTGGTTCCGGCAATCCTTGAATAAAATGAAGACGAGACACGTTTTCGTCATTGAAGTTTTCTAGAGAGCAAAATTTTTAAAAGAGAATTTATATTTTCAATTTCAATCATGGTATGTGACAAGTATAAAAGATTTAACATTTATTTTTAGTTCGGTGGCGTTTGCATGTTCCCTGTTTTATACAGGTTGGGAAAATCTAACTGTTACTTATCCATTATGCATCGTTCAAAGCTCTCTTTGTGGGGCACAGGTTTCCAGGATAATAGGATTTACCTTAGTTGAAATTTTTGCGTACCTAGGGTTTTGTATTTTATTACAATATGGAACAGGGACTCGTAATAATTAAAATAATAAACTCTTGAGTGGAGGGGGTGCGGTCTTTGGTTCTCCGACGGGAGCATGTTCCCGGAAGGCAATCCCGGGGCTGAAAATATGTCTTATTCCGGAAAAACCAAGTCTTATTCGTCAAAAAATGGTGATTTTTTACACAGTGTACCGACGGTAGTTTAAAATGTCCTTTTAGGTTCTTTCCAGCGGCCGAACGGGTGCAGGATCAGGTTGCAGGACGTTGAAATGATAGGAACCATTGTTTTTGCCCTTATTCCGGAGATTTCCACCGACGGACACCGACGAGGATTTTGGGTATAGGTCAGGCGGGCGTCTGACAACCCATACGTACTGGGATCTGCAAAAAGCCCGGGAGAGAGCAGTACTTTCCCGGACTGCACTCTCCGACGGTGATACGATTCGAGGACTGCCCATTTTACTGGTCCGGCGGCCAGGTTTTTGCATAATGCGGCCATGTTTTTGTAGTTTCGAGGAATTTTATCTACGGGAAGGACCGGCCAGGTATGGCCACGTTCCAACCGATGATAATTCTTAACGTGGCCTGCAGGACGCTGGAAGAAAAAGAATCCCTCTTTTCGGGCTGCGGATATGAAAATCCTGTCGTCAGGTACCATCGGGGAGTCTTGAAAGAGTGTGCGGCTGGGCAGGACGAAGTGCTATGAGGGACTCCTCCTTTATTTCATATTAAGCGGGCGAATGACGGGACAGATTATTTTACGAATTCGACGTCCGGCAAATCTTCAAATTCCCGGTCACCGGTCAGGAAGGGGATGGCGAGCGATTCCGCAACGGAATATCCCACGCAGTCGATGAGCGAGAACTTGCGTCCCTGCCGTGCATAGAGCCTGCGCATCCGGGCTGCCCGCAGGTAATCGCGGTCACCGGGATGGTAGAGCCGCATCCCGTGCCGGACCTGCGAACAGATCTCCTGCGCAGTATCCGGGTAGTCGCGGAAAGCAGCATAAGCGAATTCACAGAGGTTGAACTCTGTAGTCACGAGTACCGCATCTTTGTATGGGAGATAGTCCGGTGAGCCTTTGAGAAACTCGATGATTGCATAGGTGTCGGCAAAAAAAGTCGCCATGATCGATTCAGTCTTTGAGTTCGTCGCTGAGTGCCTGGCTGTCAACCGTCCAGCCTGAAAGAAGCCCGAAGAGTCCTTTTTTGGGGCGGCGTGCCTTTGCCTTTTTCCCGGCTTTGTGATCCGGCATTGCGCCTGATACCGGCCGGACCTGATGATGGACTGACGATGGTAGCATAGTATACTGATCCATAGGTGTCTGATGCATTAATTGTATCTCCTGATGTCAGAAGTTGCGGCAAAAAAAAGGAATGCAGGATGCAGCGGGTCAACTACTATTTCTGTCGCAGGGTTCCCCCGGCCTTACCCCTTCATCACCGGCTTCCACAGGCCGATGCCGTTTTCTTCGGTATCCCGGATGATGGCGACAAGCCCGACACCATTTATCTCAGTCCTCGGCATCAGGATCTTGCCGCCCAGATTCTCCACCTTCGCGATTACCTTGTCGATGTCCTCGACCAGCACGAAGTTTTTGATATTCTCGGTCATCTGCCGCCTATACATTCCGCCCCGGTTCATCGTGCCTTCCTGTGCCGGCCCGGTGCTGATGTCCTGGTACTGCAACGCTGCTGCACTCGCAGGGTCGAGGGAATTGTTCGGTTCGATCTTCCACCCAACGAGAATATACGGGAAAACTCGAAAAGGCGCTCGGCATCCGGCTCCTCGAATCCGTTGCCATTGATGAGGAGAAGAAGGGAAAAGACGTGCTCACCGTGAAACTTTGCGATGTCATGATCATAAGGAATGTGAAGAATTACCTTCTTTCCTCCCCTGTTTTCCTGCTGGAGTGCCGGGTAAAAAATTCGATGAAGGATTCTTTTTTCAGATCAGGGGGCGGGGCTGCGCTTTGCGAAGTACCGGGTAAGAGCGCCTTTCGCCCCGTCCACGTACTCGTCCATCCATGAATCGTCGGTTTCCAAAAAACCCGACCAGCCCTTCTTCTTCTGTTTCTTAAGCTCGGCTTCGCGTGCGCGGAACCGGTAGTGGTCGTAGACATCGAGGACATGGACGGCATACGCCTGCGCAAGCGCCATATCCCCCTGTACGATGACAAGGTTCTCGTCATTGCAGTACGATGCCCGGAACCCGAGGTTATGGCTGCCGAGGATGACCGTGCAGTCTGGCGAGAGCGGATCGATGACAACGATCTTGTCGTGGATGATCGCGCCAACGCTCCCATACGCGGTCTGCTGCTCCATTCCGAAATCCCCAAAGAGTTCATTATCCTCGATCCGGGACCCCCGGACAACCAAGACATTGCCTTCCGTAAATGTGCGGGGGGAATCAGAATCGTCCTTGCCTTCATCGCCGCTGTCACTGCCCTTCCCTTTGTAATTCGGCATCGCCATAGAGCTCGAGACCGCGCCGGTGACAATCAGCTTCCCGTCTTTCCGTCCGATGTCAATCGCTTCGGAGATGATAGAGTCGTTCCCGCGCTGGGAGGGGTAGTAGGCGAGGAAGAGGATAGCGTCCTTTGCCAGTCTCATGAGTCGGTACACGTCTTCAAGATCGGGGGGCGTCTTTTTCCCCACTGATACCGGTTGCATGTTGGGCGAGAACCAGACCCTGACACTTTTCCCATCTCCTTCTTCCACGTTTGCCGGGATTTCGTTGGACTTACGGAAAGGCTTGCCTTGGTAGTTCTTTTTCATCTCTGCGCTGAGGGGATCCGGCAGGGGGAGCTTATCGTTGTCCAGCCGTTCCCAGTAGGCAAGGTACGCCGCGGCCACTGCATCGTCCTCGATTACGATGGCGTTGTTGGACTGTCCCGCGATCCCCGAGAATGTCCAGTTCGTGCTGCCAGTAAGGACGGAACGCGGGCCGCCACCCGGCGGGACGTGGACAACGAATTTGTTGTGGCCGATGTGTCCGGAGTTGTTGAACATCCGGTGCTGGATATCGGCGTGTTCATCGATCAGTTTTTGCCGTGCGGGGGCGTTTCTCTCGTCCCACTTTTTCTTGCTCACCCCGGTGTTTGCGAGGATGAGGTGGATCCGGTCCGTGTTCGTAACAAGCAGGTCGATAAGCTCCTCGTCTTCGAGCTCATACAGCGCGAGGTAGAATTCGCCGGGTCTTTCAAAGAACTCGTGCAGCAGGGGCAGCACATCACCGGCAAGGTACTTCCGGTGCGGGTCCTTGGGATTCTGGATTTTGTGTAAAAGCTCGTTCGGCTCGATCTTCCCGTCTTCCAGAAGCACGTTCTTCAGCCATTGTGCGGCAAGAATCCCGTTCGTGAACGTTGACCGGAACTTCCCGCGCCGGCTCGACACGAGGACCGGGTTTGTCGATACTGCCGGGCCAAGGTAGCCGAGCGGGCGCGGCTCGCCCTCGTACTCCTGTGCCGTGATCAGGATGACCTTGCCATCCGCACCTTTCTCGGGTTTCCCGTCCTTGTCCTTTTTGGACACTGTTACAGTCGCGGGCGTTGGATCGGGTGCAGGTTCAAGGCCGGGTTTCAGGTCCCCTATGGGCCGGATCTCGTACCGGACGTACGCTTCAGCCGGCCGGACTTTCAGGTTGTCGCGTTTCTTCCGTACCGTAAGGTCACGCCACGAAGTCTTCTGGATAGGCCACGTGCCGGTGTCTTGGGCGATCCAGTGAGGGTTACGCTGGCCTTCGAATGCTACCCACGCCGCACACCGAACCCGGTCCTCAGTGCCATCGGCCTTAGTCGCAACCGTCCCGTCCGGATTGAGATACACCCGTGTCACGTCAAAGCCGAGGCAGCCGTCGATCTTCCCGTCCACGTCCCACGCGATGAATACAACCTCGTTGTTCGCGTACGCGTTTGCCGATACTATCCCTGCCATGCGCAGACCTCCCGCAGGCACATCGCGTGGCCGGGCATTCCTGACCTGTTGATCCTGTCCGTTGCCATGATCGGTTCTCCCCACCGGCCGTATGGCCGGTTCTAATAATATACATTATATTTAATACTGATTCTTTTTACTTTGTCGCAGGGATATAGTTTTTGCGTGGCCGGGCCGTAATGGCCGGACCGTAGAACGGTGAAGTGTGGGCAAACCACCGTTTCCTGTGGAGACCGTATGACAGCCTAAGAGCGATGCATTGTTCCGGGCGGATGCGATCTTTGGTTCTCCGACGGTAACCGCGATCCAGAACTTGGGAGTTTACAGGGTGCGGACACGGGTACCGACACTATTTCAGCGAAAACCGACACGGTTATTTTTCGAAGTCCGCGATACGCCGTCCGTTTGGCTGGAATCGGCATCCGGCAGCTTCCAGAAAATACCTCGAGGTAATTGTTATCACCACGAATCACTACCTATTTATAAAAAAAGGAAGAGTTTAATAAAATGGCAGTGTGATCATGAAAGAAAAAACCAGAAAAATCATCCTCAGGGTTTTTTTAGTTATTCTGTCTGTTTTTCTTGTACTTTTCGGGGTAAGTTATGTGAGTTTTGCTCACGATATGAATCTCGCAAAAGAACGTATCTCCACAAGTGAAATTTACACAACGCCGGATGGCGATATCGAATATGCAGTACAGGGAGAAGGAATACCGGTTCTCCTCCTGCACGGTGCAGGTGGTGGTTTTGATTTTGGTCTCTGGTCCGGCAGGGTATTTTTCAAGAACAACCATAAGATAATCTCTGTCTCACGGTTCGGCTATCTCCGTTCACCAATTCCGGAGGATGCATCAATTCAGAAGCAGGCTGCCCAGTATCACATTCTCCTCGATCACCTTAACATCACAAACGTGGTAGTTGTCGGGACTTCCGCGGGAGGTCCTTCAGCGATCCAGTTCGCAAACGATTATCCTGAGAACTGTTCGGGACTCATCCTGATATCTGCAGTCAGCATGCCCGAACCTCAGGGGAGCGAAGAGCCCATGCACATCAAAGTAATTCACCTGATACAGCAATCGGATTATTCCTACTGGCTTTTTTCCCGGCTGGGGCAATCCACCATCCTTGACATGATGGGTATTCCCAAAGGTGTCAATGAACAATTTACCCCGGAACAAAAACAACTGGCACAGGAGATGCTCGATGTGATGCATCCGATGACCTTACGATATGCAGGAACTATCAACGATGCAGAGATGCTTCCTGGCGATGAAATATCTGCGGGGAATATCTCCTGCCCGGTATTGATAATGCATGCCAGGGATGATGCACTGGTGAATTATACCCACGCGATAAACTCTCATGAAAAAATACCGCACTCCCGATTGGTATTATTTGACACAGGAGGGCATGCGATGTTGTCGCAGATAGACCCGGTCAGGGAGAATGTGACACAATTTCTCAATTCATCGATGTAGGAACAGCGTTGCCCGTGCGGCAGGGGCTGTTCGCTCCGGGCGGAAATTGCTAAAAAGATCACGGCGGGCGGGGAGCTGGTCCAAAAAACCCTCCTCCCGGGACCTCCCACGTCCCAAACCACGTGCCCTCCTGCCACCGGTTGCTGTAACATCGCTAAATACGACCGCACCCGTTCCCGCCGGAGAGCCTGCAATTATTCCGGCCCGGATTCCGCATTTTTCGGATGTCGAATGTTGAAAACATGAGACATGAGAAGACAACAGTCTTCGAATATTATGACCGCTGGAATCCGGGGGCCGGGGGAAAAGAGGTACAACCGGGCCCGATATGTGCCCAGTTGTACCAGAATTCCTTCAGGGGTTTTAAGGGAGTGAATGATCTCACTCTCCGACGGCGGATCCCTGCCCGGGCCCTATGTGGAGGTTCAGGTTCCCAGGCATCCACGGTTTGGTATAAACCTGACACGATCAAAAAAAACCCGGAGCCCGGTGCGGGCGTGCGCCGCGGCTCATGCAGTCCCGTTTTTATTTTCACCCTGCACCGTCACACTTTATGTGCCGGAACTTCCGGTATATATTTGGAGAAAGAATATTTTTTTGCCGGGAACCAGGACATGAAACCAGCAATTATCCGACGTCTTCATAAAAATTTCGAGGACTACGTTCACGCACAGGAAGGTGTTGAGTTCTGGTTCGCCCGGGATTTGCAGACACTTCTCGGATATGATGAATGGAGAAATTTTCTCAAGGTTATTGAAAAAGCCAAAGAATCGTGCGAGAAATCCGGTAATATTGTTCCGGACCATTTTGTTGACGCCAACAAAATGGTCTCACTTGGATCGGGTGCAAAACGGGAGATCGAAGATCTCCTCCTTACCCGTTATGCCTGTTACCTCATCGCCCAGAACGGTGATCCCCGGAAAGAAGAGATCGCGTTTGCCCAGAGTTATTTTGCGGTCCAGACCCGCAAGCAGGAGATCATTGAAGACCATATCCGGCTTGCTGAACGGCTGAAGGCAAGAAAACAGCTGAAAGATTCGGAGAAAGAATTATCCCGGAATATTTACGAACGAGGCGTGGATGAATCAGGTTTTGCCCGGATCCGGAGCAAAGGGGATATGGCTCTCTTTGGGGGCCAAACAACCGGCATGATGAAAAACCGGTTGGAAATTCCGGAAAACCGGCCTCTCGCAGATTTCCTCCCGACCGTCACAATTACCGCAAAGAATCTTGCAACCGAGATCACGAATTTCAATGTTACCAAGGAAGATATGCAGGGCGAAGACCCGATCACGGTCGAACATGTCCAGAATAACCAGGATGTCCGCGAGCTGCTCCTGAAGCGGGGAATCCAGCCGGAAACCCTCCCGCCGGAAGAAGATCTCATAAAACTTGAGCGCCGGATAAAAAAACAGGAAAAAACGATAGCGGGCCGGGCAGAGAAAATTTCTCCACAGCTGCGTGACAGCAAATAAGAGAGAAAAGAACTGCCCGGATCCGGGTCCGGAAAACCCTCCTGCCATACCCCCCCACATCCAAAACCACATCCCCTCCGTTCCTGGATTGCAGTAACATCGCTAAATGCGACCTCCCCCATTCCCGCCGGAGAACTGCCAATCATTCCGGCCCGGTTCCTGTGTTTTTCCGAATTACGACCTCTGGTTTTCAGGGAGTAAGGGAAAAGAGGTACAACCGGGCCTTTTAAAGGCTCCGTTGTACCAGAATTCCCACGGGGGTTTCCCTGACGGTTAAAACCCCTCTTTCCGATGTTACCCATAGTGATTCACGCCATCGTCTGTCCCGACACGATCCGTTTGCCCTCGCGGTCGATCTCTACCAGCGCGTCCGGCATGACGAGGAAGAACCGCCATGTCCCGTGCTTGGACCGGATCCAGAGCTCGGCCGTGATGGCCGCATCCCGGGCGATGAGCCGGAGCTGGGCGATCTCGTCCTTGAATTCATCCGTAAGCTCCTGGATCGTTGCAAGAATTGCCGGCGCGAACATGACCCGCACGAATGCGACCGGAATCTTCGAGACGATCGCAATGTCGAAGACCTGCGGTCTTCTCCTCCTACGGGTTTGTGTGAACCCATCGGATATCGAAGACCCGCTCCGGCCCGCTCAATGTCATCTGGATCATGCCACGTGCCTTCGCGATCGGGACCGCTTCTTCCAACGCCCGGTGCGGGCGGGGGCCGCGGCTCATGGGAGGCGCCTCCTTTCATCCGGTGTTGGTCGTCGCTTCCGGCACGAGACACCATTGTAGTCAGAAACCGTAAATAATTACAATACCCATTATTCATTAATGACCGGCCAGAAATGCGCCACCAAGAGAATCCCGGTCTGTCCAGGCACGTGGGAAACCGTCCACCAGCTCAGGAAACCCGGACAGACGTATGACGATGTTATCCGGGATCTTATCCAAAAGGGATCGGAGAACCTCCTTGTTGCTGAAACAGCGCGGATCAGAAAGAGGGGCATGTACGGTTCGCTTTCGGAGATTCGTAAGTGAGTTTTACAGTCCGCATCGACATCGATGCGATCGATTTTATCAATTCCCGGACTGACAAGAGCCGGCGGATCATTGAAAAACATTTAAAAGCGCTCGAAGAAGATCCTTTCCCCGGATCCCGCGGCGACAAGGAACTATTGATTCTCCGGCCGGGTGTGAAGATCTATCGTCTCCATATCGCACGTATGTTCACCGCATTCTACGAGATCGAAGAGAGCACGGTCTTTGTGAACGAAGTCATGACCATCGAGCAGGCCCATAAGAAGTACAAGGGACTTTAACCGGCCTTCCGGACCGAGTTTTGAGTCCGGAAACACCCCAGGCCGGTACCAGCCCACATCCAAAACCACATCCCCTCCTGCTTTCAGCCCCGGTAACATCGCTAAATGCGACCTCCCCCATTCCCGCCGGAGAACTGCCAATCATTCCGGCCCGGTTCCTGTGTTTTTCCGAATTATGACCTCTCAAACCAGAGAAGTGAGGGGAAAGAGGTACAACCGGGCCTTTTGCGGGCTCCGGTGTACCAGAATTCCCGCAGGGGTTCTCAGAAGGGGGGGAATCCTTTTCTTCGACTGTAGCCCTGGCCGTTCACGTAACCGTCTGTCCCGAAACAATCCGTTTCCCCTCGCGGTCGATCTCGACCAGCGTATTCGGCGTGACAAGGAAGAACCGCCACGTCCCGTGCTTGGACCGGAGCCAGAGCTCGGCTGTTATGGCCGGGTCCCGGGCGATGGCCCTGAGCGAAGCGATCTCTGCCTTGTAATATTCCGCAAGTTCCGTAATCTCCGCGAGAATTTTTGGCGCGAACATGACACGGATAAACGCAACCGGCACCTTCGAGATGATCGCAATGTCGAAGACCTGCGGTCTTCTCCTCCTCCGGGTTTGTGTGAACCCATCGGTTATCGAAGATCCGCTCCGGCCCGGCAAGCGTCACCTGGATCATGCCCCGGGCCTTGGCGATCGGGATCGCTTCCCTGAGCGCCCGGTGCGGGCGGGGGCCGCGGTGGATCATGGCCGGCGGGTAATGGAATATCGCTCTCATCAACAGGGAAAAGGTTTTTAACGGAGGATATGTATGACTCTAGCTATACAAAACTGCGATCACTCCGACATCTGTCGTCATTTGAAATAACAACTGAAATGGGAAAATCAACATGAAGAATATCGCAATGAAAGTGTTGCCCGTGGTTCTGTTTTTGGTTCTGCTTCTGGTCCTTGGTGCCTGCATGATGAAACCAGCAGACAACGACACCAGCTGCAATTGCAGACCTTACGGTCAGGTTGTGAGCGGCACTCCGGGCATGCTGAACGTTCCTGACATGAAAAAAATAGTCTCCGGCATCTCAGGGCCGGGATCCGGGGACGGGAACTCCTTTTCGGAGCGGGAAGGTTTTCCCCTTACTCATCAGCAGATCCTGAAACATCTGAGGACGGCCAACGAGGTTGCCAGGGAAGCGAAGGCATCCGGCCACCACCCCTTTGGCGCAGTGCTTGTGGCGCCGGATGGCGAGACGGTGCTGATGAAACAGGGAAACATGGGGGGTCTCTCGCATGCCGAAACAGAGCTTTCACGGCGGGCGTCTGTGCAATACGATCCTGATTACTTGTGGAATTGTACCCTGGTTACGACGTTTGAACCGTGCGCCATGTGCAGCGGAAACATCTATTGGGCCAATATCGGAAATATGGCCTATGGCCTTCCGGAAACCACGTTGAAGAACCTGACCGGCGCAAGCAAGAGCAATCCCACGATGAACCTGCCGTCCCGCACGGTCTTTGCGGCGGGGCAAAAGGCTATCCGGGTGGCGGGCCCCTTTCCGGAACTGGAAGACGAACTGGTTGCCCCCCACAGGGACTTCTGGAAATGAAATCTGCTGTGCTCTCTCTGACGTTATTTCCTTTTTTACCCGGGTAAAGTATCAACCCGCCCCTGGCCGTACTTTTCTTCATAGTTCGATTCACTTAGAAAGAGTAACGGCAGTGGTTCGGATTTGGTCTAACTGCACATGCGGGGATTTTACTCACACCGCTGGATCTTTATTTCTCATTGCCGTTAGAATTACAATAATAGCCGGGTGTATATGATCCAGATGGACCGGCTCACTGTGGATCGTGCGACACCCGATGTCTTCGCAGGTTCTGTGGGAGTGTCCGGCTGTCTGGCACCATCACCTGCCAATATCGGCAACGTCCCAAACCCCATCACCTCCTCTCCCGGGTCGTAGTAACATCGCTAAACGTGACCTCATCAATTCCCGCCTGAGAACTGTCATTTATTCCGGCCCGGATTCCGCGTTTTAACGAATTATGACCTCTGAAATCCGGGGGGTGAGGGAAACGAGGTACAACCGGGCCATTTACGGGCCCCGATAGTAAACGGGAATCATAGAGATTACGAGGAGGAGGGAGCTGAGGGTTTTCAGACCCGAAGCTGGAGAAGAGTCCGCAGGACTCTTCGACTAGGCCGATCCCCCCTCAGTAGCAGCTACCCCGGTCAGGTACGCCATCGTCTGTCCCGACACGATCCGTTTCCCCTCGCGGTCGATCTCAACGAGCGTCGATGGTGTGACCAGGAAGAACCGCCACGTCCCGTGCTTTGACCGGAGCCAGAGCTCGGCCGTGACGGCAGCGTCGCGGGCAACCAACCGGAGCTGGGCGACCTCCTCCTTGAATTCATCCGTAAGCTCCTGGATCGTTGCAAGAATTGCCGGCGCGAACATGACCCGGGCGAATGTGACCGGTACCTTCGATATGATCGCGATGTCGAAGATCCGCTCCGGCCCGCTCATCGTCACCTGGATCAGGCCACGCGCCTTCGCGATCGGGATCGCTTCCTCGAGCGCCCGGTGCGGGCGGGGGCCTCGGCTCATGCTGGCCGCCCCTTGATGCTCATTATTTCTCTCATGGTTTGTTTCACCTCCCTGTGATTCTTTTTTGTCAGGTCGAAGGTCGGCTGATGCCTCCCCTCCGAAGTTCGGCTTGCAGCCTCACTTCTCTTCGCGGAGGTTTGACAAACCTCTGCGATTCTCCTCCTCCAGGTTTTTACAAACCTATCGGATGTCTCTGGGGCCCCTTCGAAGGTCGGCTTCGCCTCCCTTCTCTTCCTCCAGGTTCGAAGAACATTGTTCTTCTCATGTTTCGAGTCTGATGACTCTCAACATTCTGATGAACCTGTCGGATTTGACATACAGCATTGGACTTGCCTATTAATGGCTTTTGATTATGAACGGATTTTTCCGGAGAACGGAGAGCTATCCGGGCGTTATGACCGAATCGGAACTCGGATTTTCCTTTGTTGGAAGGAACAGAAAACGTTCCTTCCAAGCGTTTTCTGCCCTCCGTTTTTTTGTCCGTCGGTCCTGCATCAGTCATTAGAGTCCCTCTGACACTATCTTTAGGTCTGCCAAAGGAAATGGGCTTGGCTGAATAAATTTACCGGAGGGAAATCCGGGAATAATTACCATAGATTGGGAGCAAACGGGGCGCGGATTTTTGAGATCGGTTTTAGCAAAAACGGGACCGGCCCAAGAGGCATGCTGACATTATTAAAAGTAAATTCGCGTTTATTAATTCGCGTTTATTATAACAACAAAGGTACAACATTTCAAAAGATATAGTGTCATTTCAGCATCGCCATTATCTTACAGATAAACATCCCATCCCCTCACCGTTGGGTGTGAACATCTACATTGACGAATCCGGGGATTTGGGTTATCCCGACGGATCAAAATTTTTTGTGTTCGGGGCGATAATTATCAAGAATCATGATGATGAAAAATGCTGCAAGAAACGTGTGACCCGGGCGAAAAGCAAGATACAGAATTATTACCATTATGATGAACTGAAGAGTGCGCACCTCCATGATCACTGCCGGGAAGTTGTGATCCGGGAAATCCTCAAGGGGGATTACGATTTTGCGTATTCGCTGTTACGAAAAGATGATGTAAAACCTGAACTCCGGGATACCTCCGGCTTATACAACTGGCTCGCAGCGAAAACCGTTGAGGAAATTATTATTGAATACGGATTTAGGAGCGATGTCAATGTGATCCTGGACAAATCCCTGTACGGCATCAAGCAGCACGAGTTTAACCAGACCATGATGGCGAGGTCATTCGACCGTTTCAACAAATACCGGAATCTGGAAGTCAGGATCTTTCACCGGAATTCAAAGACAGAATACGGGATCCAGATTGCAGATATTGTTGCGGGAACCGTGTACCAGCATTATACCCGGTATAACCGGAACCCGGCGCATGAACATAATTATTTCCCGAAAATATGCGATAAGACAACAGTTGCGCTGGACTTCTTCAAAGGGAGACGGAAATAAGAAGATGTGAAGCCTTTCCCTACTTTGTCACACCACTGAAAAGTGGCCTCATCCTTTTCGGGAAGGACTTACTCACTGGTATTAGACTGTCCATTATAACCTTATAATTGTTTTTGTATTTCCCATCATCATAATCTGAGATTAATCAATGAAACGAATCTCATCCAGCCGGATAGTCTGATTATGGATGATACACCTTCACATCCCGCCCGCGATCCCTTAACCTTCTGTCACCCGAAATCACGCCGGCAGGCATTCCAGCTACCAGATCACCTGCCATCGTTGCCATCACGCTTGGGTGTACATGGGCACAGGAAGTTTTCACGGAACGCGGGCTGGATTAGGTCCGTAATTGAGCAGGGGGAGCGAATTAGGCCGAGGCAGAGAAGGGGCCGGGACCTGTTGCGGGATCCCGGAAGATGTGGAGGGAAGAAGTACTTTCATACCCGACATGCTCCGACGGTGGCACATCCGAAAGCTCCCCCATTTTCCCATTCCGGCGACCAGGTTTCAGCGAAGACACCTGTCTTCTCGAGTTTCATGCTTTCAGCACTCAACTTCGCAAAACGCGGCCATGTTTGTGTAGTTTGAGGAATTTTATCGACGGGATGGACCGGCCAAGAATGGCCACGTTCCAGCTGAGAATAATTCTTAACGAGGCCTGCAGGACGTGGGAAGACAGGAAACCCCCATTGTCCTAATTATAGAAAATTTTATCTTTTCATATTATAGTATGAGTCATCATGGGACTGTTTGATTTTGGATTAAAGCCACCAACAAAAAAACAACGGAAGAAGCAAACTATTCGACAAAACCAACGAAAAGGAAGGGCTGCTGAAGAACAAGCAATGATGCGGGATAATTTGATGGGCTATGAAACGGAAAGAACTGGGAGAGGACATGATTATAGAAGGAGGAAACGGGATCCTTTAACTGGTCGAGTAATAAAATCTGAAGTCGTTGAAGTTAAATCAGGAAATGCAACGTTATCCCCTCTTCAGAAAAAAACAAAGAAAAAGAAAAGTAATTATCGAGTGGTTAGGGAAGACCCATTCTTTTTTTAAATTCAATATTTTTTGATGAGACAAAGTTTATCGGTTTGTATAGCGATTTCCAACTATGCCATCATTTCTTGCGAAGGGAAAAAAGACCAAAACTAAGCGGCCTGTAAGTTTTACAACCTCAAGTGGAGAAGATGTGAGTTTTAAAGCGCGGCGAAAGCCCCAAAGGAGACATCGAGTCGAATTTTAACGGTTCTTTTTTGTAAATTTTAATGATGATTTTTAAGGGCTTTAAATTACATGAAAAAGAATGCGGAGAGCGATAGGCCGTTTACTTTGAATAAGCATGTCAGACAGAGGTTGGATCAATGGGAAATAATGGTTAGGGCAGAGATTGATTGAGGTTTTGAGTATTTTCCAAATCGAATTATAAATAGTTGATTTTTGATTTAAGATTTTGTATACTTCCTCAATTCCTCTTTTAATTCCGGAATTTGCTCTGCAGCTCGATTAATATTGTCTATCATATCTAGATAAATATCATCAATTATTCCTAATGCTTGTGTTCTTTCAAGATTATTTGATGTTGAATTTGTCAATATTATGGAATAATATCGATTTACATCTTTTCTATCTGTTTCCGCTCTAGTAAGACGGTAATAAAATCTATGGAGTTTTTGGGATAAATTTGGCTCTAATTTTCCAATATCACCAGATTTTGAATAAAAAAGGCCGGTTTCAGGATAAAAAGGATCTATCTTCAATTTTGGCGGGCCCTCAAATTGCGTTGAATCACTATATACGGATACTTCATACAGTATTCCTGGTTCCAAAATTTCTATCTCATTTAAAAAACTATTAGCGATATTTCTATTTTCATTTAAAGAGGTTTGAGACCATTGAATTTGAAATGTAAACCATGTTACTACAATAGAAACAACCGCACTAATGAGTATTAAAAGGAGTGGATACCACCACCTATCAGTTACATTTGTTTTTAAGGGCTCTTTTGGTTTTTTAAGGGTCATAGTTGAGGGTCATCAGATAAATAGTTATTTTCTTTTTAATCTCACATTAAATGTTCACTAATTATAATACCATTCTTAAAAGTAAAGAGTTCCAAAATCGTAGATAACTATAACCCAAAACAAGAGTGCGAGGGATTGGATTCGAACCTGCTCTTTCCCTTACCCCTCAAACCCACCCCATTTATATACCCCTCCCGCCAACACTAATAACCATGCAGGACGAGTGCCACAGCATTCATGAGGGTCTTTTCGCCCGTGAATGTCTTTATCTCTGAAAGCACAAGCCCCGTCCGTTGCATGAATAGCCACATTTCTGAAACGCCAACTGATACTACGACGTCTACGTCCGCGTATCGCTATTCTGGCTTTGGCTTTTATTTCTGGTATTAAGTAGATCCCTTTTTCGTCTGCCGAAAAAAATTCTGCGATGAAAGGGGGAGGTTGTTGTTGTTATGAGAGGAAAAGAAATTCGTCTGGAACGGATAATGAACCGCAATACGAAGAAGACCATCATCGTACCGATGGATCATGGGGTGAGTAACGGCCCGATCCCGGGCTTAATCGACATGTCGCAGACCGTGAACCTTGTCGCCGACGGCGGGGCGAACGCGGTGATCGGGCACATGGGCCTTGCGCTGCACGGCCATCGGCAGGGCGGCAGGGACATCGGGCTGATCCTGCACCTGTCGGCGAGCACGGCGCTCGGGCCCGACCCGAACGAGAAAGTGCTCGTCAATACGGTGCAGAACGCCCTGAAGATGGGCGCCGACGCGGTCTCGATGCACGTGAACATCGGCGCGGAGTCGGAGGCCCGGATGCTCGTAGACCTCGGCGCTGTCTCGGTCGAGTGCATGGAGTGGGGCATGCCGCTCCTCGCGATGATGTACCCGAGAGGAAAGAAGATCAAGAACGAGAACGATGTGGAGCATGTCAAGCTCGCGGCGAGAGTCGCAGCCGAGCTCGGCGCAGATATCGTGAAAACCGTCTACACGGGTGACCCGGACAGCTTCCGCGATGTGACCCGGGGGTGCCCGGTGCCGGTCGTGGTCGCAGGAGGTTCAAAGACGGATGACCGCACAACACTGGAATTGATCGAAGGGGCGATGGCCGGGGGCGCGGCAGGCATCTCGATCGGGAGAAACGCATTCCAGCATGCGACCCCGGACAAGTTCGTCAGGGCTGCGGCATGTATCGTGCACCATGGCAAGGGCGTGGATGAAGCACTGGAAATCCTAAAGGTGTGAAAAATGATTGGAAAAGAGATCAGGATCGAACGGATCATGAACCGGAACACCGGCCGGTCAGTCATCGTGCCGATGGACCACGGGTTCTCGATGGGACAGATTGAAGGACTTCTCGACATGACAAAGGTCATCTCGGACGTGAGCGAGGGCGGCGCAAACGCGATCGTCCTGCATAAAGGCCTCGTCAAGCGGGGCCACCGGAGAAAAGGCCGGGACATCGGGCTCATCATCCACCTCTCGGGATCCACCTCGCTCAACCCTGACCCCAACGACAAGGTGCAGGTCTGCACTGTCGAAGAAGCGATCGCGCTCGGGGCCGATGCAGTATCGATCCATATCAACCTCGGCTCGCCAAACGAGTCCAAGATGCTGGAGATCGGCGCCAATGTCGCCAAGGAATGCAGCCGATGGGGCATGCCGCTTTTAACCATGATCTACCCAAGGGGAAAAGGGATTGACTCGTTCTCGCCCCAGTCTGTCGGGCATGCCGTCCGGGTGGCAGAAGAGCTGGGTGCAGACCTCATCAAGACCAACTACCCGGGTGATCCCGAAGCATTCAGGAAGATCGTGAAGGCCTGCTCGGTCCCTGTCTTCATCGCAGGGGGCGAGAAGACCGGCGACCTGGAATCACTCAGGATCATCCGGGACTCGGTAAAAGTCGGGGGAGCGGGTGTCTGCGTCGGCCGGAACGCCTTCCAGCGCGAAGACACGAAGTCCTTTGTACAAGCCCTCTGCCAGGTTGTCCACGACGAGGTTGACCCGGAGAAAGCGCTGGGGAAGAAGAGATGAAGCAGTTCTGGGTCGATATCCGCCCGTGGAACAAGGAGATTGCCACAACCGCAATAGAGAGCGGGGCGGACGCGGTCGTCGTCGATAAAGCAGCTGAGATAAAAAAACTGGGACGGATCACCACCATTGCACCGGACGGCGACCTGAAAATCGGCACCGATGTAGCGGAATGCACCATCACGGACAAGGCAAGCGAGAACAGGGCAGCCGCAATAAAGGATAAAAAATTCATAATCGTCACAACGAGTGACTGGACGGTCATCCCGCTCGAAAACCTTGTCGCGCAGTCCGACCGTATCATCGCGAAGGTGAAGGATCCAAAAGAAGCCGAGCTCGCCCTCACCGTCCTTGAGCGGGGAGTGGCCGGCATCCTGCTTACAACAAAAGATCCGGCAATCATAAGGACAGTTGCGCAGCGGATCAAGGCAGCAACCAGGCAGGTCAACCTTATCCCCTTCACCGTAACGAAGATCACGCCGGTCGGCATGGGCGACCGGGTATGCGTGGACACCTGCTCGATGCTCGAGGACGGGCAGGGCATGCTGATGGGCAACACCTCGTCTGCAATGCTCCTGGTCCATGCCGAGACGCTGGAGAACCCGTACGTCGCACCAAGGCCGTTCCGGGTGAACGCCGGGGCAGTCCATGCCTACATCCTGATGCCGGACGGGAAGACGGCCTACCTCTCCGACATTGCGATCGGCGGTAACGTGCTTGTCTCCGGTGCGGACGGGAAAGCCCATACGGCAATTGTGGGCCGGACCAAGATCGAGCGCCGGCCGCTCCTGCTCGTGGAAGCGGAAGCAGAAGGTGCAAAGGTCAGCCTGATCCTCCAGAATGCCGAGACGATCCGGCTTGTGAAAGAAGACGGGAGCGCAGTCTCCGTTGTCCACCTTGCGCCGGGAGACAGGGTCATGGGATGCGCCCTTGAGGGAGGGAGGCATTTTGGCATCGCGGTCAAAGAGACCATCACCGAGAAGTGAGCGCGTGAAGGCGGGAATTATCGGCGGCACAGGGAAGATGGGCAGGCTCTTTGCCGAAGTCTTCAGGAGGGCAGGGTACGAAGTCATGGTCTCGGGGAGATCAACAGGGACTACGAGCCATAACATCGCAAAAGAGTGCGATATCATCATCGTGTCCGTACCTATCCGCGAGACCGTGCAGGTCATCGAAAAGATCGCCCCCCTGCTGAAAAAAAGCCAGCTCATCTGCGATCTCACGTCGTTAAAAGCCGGCCCGGTCGCTGCGATGCTAAAATCAAAGGCGGAAGTGATCGGGCTCCACCCGATGTTCGGGCCCACCGTGAACTCGCTCCGGCAGCAGACCATCATCGCATGCCCGGTGCGTGCAAAACCCGCATCCACAAAAGCCCTGCTGGCGGTATTCCGTGCGGAGGGCGCCGTCTGCACGATCACGACACCGGATGAGCACGACCGGATGATGGCTGTCGTCCAGGGGCTCACCCACTATGTCACGCTCTGCATGGCCGATACGATCCGCAGGCTCGGGATCGATATCGGTGTCACCAGAGCGTTCATGAGCCCGGTCTATGCGATCGAGCTCTCGCTTGTCGGGCGCCTGCTCTCGCAGGACCCTTCCTTGTACGGCAGCATCCTGCAGGAGAACCCGTTCGTGCCCGGGATGCTTGCTGCATGCAAGGATGCAGGCAGCGAACTTACTGAAGTCATCGCGTCAGGAGATCCTGACAGGTTCAACGCGTTCTTCTCCCGGAACACGCGCCACTTCGGCGATTACTGCGCAGAAGGCATGGTAACGACCGACGAAATGATCGAAAGGCTGGTGAACCGGTGATGACATTTGTGCTTGGCCCTGAAGGGACATTCTCCCACGAACTCGCGCTCCGGCTCAAAGTTGAGGATATCCGGCTGTTACCCACCATCCACCGCATCTTCGAAGCGGTCGGAAGGGGCGATGGCGACGGGATCGTCCCGATCGAAAACTCCGAGGCCGGCGGCGTGGGTGCGACACTCGACGGCCTGATCCAGCAGCCGGTCTCCATCACGGCCGAGATGTATATGCAAATCGACCACCACCTTGCCGCTTACGTGCCGCTGGAACGCGTAACGAAGGTCTATGTACACCCCCAGACCCATGAGCAGTGCAGCGAAGAGATTGAGCGGTGGGGAATTCCGGTCGTGCACACGAACAGCAACGCGGAGAGCGCTCTCAAGGTGCAGGAGGACAGGACAGCGGCCGCTATCGTATCGTCTTTTTCCCTTGCCTGCTACAGGCTGCCCGCGATACAGGAACACGTGCAGAACAATCCCGACAACATCACCCGGTTCGTACGGATCTCAAAAGACCCCTGCACCGACGAGCATGCCGCCAAATGCAGCATCATCATCGACCCGAGCGCGGACCGGACCGGGCTCCTCCACGACCTGCTCGCGGTCTTTGCCGTAAAGAAGATTAACCTGACAAGGATCGAGTCCCGTCCCTCGAAGAGGGGGATCGGGAATTACGTATTCTTCCTCGACTACGCGATGTCGCCGGGATACAGGGATGCGATTACGTACCTGAAAACAATGACAACGATAAAGGAGCTGGGCTGCTATACCAGAATTGAGGTGCCGGATTGATCATGACACCCTCCCGCGTGCAGGGAGTTGACGTAAAATTTTACGCCCCGCCTTCGAAGAGCTTCACGCACCGGGCGATGGTCATTGCAGCTTGTGCAAACGGCATGAGCATCCTTCGCAATCCTCTCGTTGCAGAGGATACGGATCTCACGGCGGGCGCACTGGAAGCACTCGGGGCACGGGTCCACCGGGGGCCCGGGCTGATCAGGATCGCCGGGTCAGACGGCCATTTTACCACAGGCGACCAAAAAAATCTCGACCTGCAGAACTCCGGCACAAGCCTGCGCCTGCTTGCCTCCCTTGCCCTGCTCTGCGATCAACCCGTTGTCCTGACCGGCAGCCCGCGGATGCAGGAGCGCCCGATCGGGCCGCTGGCTGATGCGATAAGCTCGCTCGGGGGGACGGTTGAATTTCCGGGCAGGCCCGGGTACCCGCCCATCCGGGTCAAAGGCCCGCTCAGGGGAGGAACGGCGACAATCGACGGGAGCATAAGCAGCCAGTTCATCTCATCCCTGCTCATTGTCGCACCCTACGCAGAGGAACCGGTGGAACTTGTTCTTCCGGTCCCCCCGGTGTCCGGTTCATACCTTGACCTGACCGTACATATCATGAAGGCATTCGGGGCGCGGGTGATTGCACAGGACCATACGGGGTTTTCTGTCAGCAACCGCAAGAGGTACCAGGCACGCACGTACGAGATCGAAGGCGACTATTCGTCCGCATCCTACTTTTTTGCCATCGCTGCAATCTGCGGCGGCAGGGTGACTGTTGAAAACCTCAACCCCTGCTCGGTGCAGGGCGACCGCCGGTTCCCTGAGCTGCTCCGCCGGATGGGCTGCTCTGTCAAGGAAGGGGCTGAATCCATTACTGTCGAAAGGACCGGACCGCTCTCCGGCATCGAGTGCGATATGTCATCGTCACCCGACACGGTCCAGACGCTCTGCATGGTCGCCGCAATGGCCGATACCCCGACGACCGTCACCGGGATCAGTCATTTAAAGTATAAAGAGAGCGACCGTATCACCGGCACAGCCGGCCTGCTCAACAGTCTTGGGGGAGATGTGCGGGCAAATACCGATAAAATTACCATCAACCCGTCCCCGCTCCACGGGGGCGTCATCGACCCGGCAGGCGACCACCGGACTGCGATGAGCTTTGCGGTGCTCGGGCTTGGCATCGGAGGGATCACCATAGAACATGCAGAATGCACAAACAAATCGTTCCCCGGTTTCTGGGACGCGCTTAAAGGAGCGGGACTATGAAGCGGATCGTGTTTACCGGCTTTCGGGGGACCGGCAAGACCGAAGTCGGAAAGATCGTGGCAGAAAAACTCGGTCTGCCGTTTATCGACACCGATACGCAGATCGAACTGGTGACAGGGCGGTCGATCCCCGATATCTTCCATGAAGAGGGAGAAGAGCGGTTCCGGACTGTCGAGCGGCAGGTGATTGCCGGCCTTCCGGCAGAGGACGTCGTTATCAGCACCGGTGGCGGGGCGGTCGTAAACCCGGTAAACATGGTACACCTCCGGAACAGGAGCGTGATGGTGCTCCTGTATGCCGACATCGATACGATTGAAAAAAGGATGAGCAGCAAACCCCGCCCACCGCTCACCGGCCTCCCGCTGCGCGAAGAGATCGCCGAGATGATGGACCGGCGGCGGCACCATTACCACGCGGCAGGCGATATCTGTATCGATACGAGCGAAACAACGCCCGCCGCAGCGGCAGACAACGTTATCCGGACCATGAGTACCGGCACCGTCACAGACGACAACCGTAAAGCCGCGATCGCATTTTTCAAAACCGGGCGGATCAACCCGGTAGCATTAAAGAAACTGTGTGATATCCTTACCGGAAAAGACCGGGACCCGCTCACCAGGATCATGGGGGTTGCGGGGTACCCTGCCGCCCACAGCAAGAGCCCGCCACTCTTCAATGCCCTCTTTGAAAAATACGGGATCAACTGCCATTACACGTTATTTGAAGATCCCGAACTCGATGAGATCATGAGGGTGGCGCGGCAGCTTGATGTACGGGGGCTTTCAGTCACCATACCGTTCAAGCAGGAAGTAGTAAAGCACCTCGATGAGGTCGATGAGCATGCAGCCCGGCAGATCGGCGCTGTCAACACGGTAGTATATGCCTGCGGTTCGGCGATCGGATACAACACGGACTGGCTTGGGGTACGAAAGCCGCTCATCTCATTAAAAGGCGCCGATGCCGTGCTGCTGGGCGCCGGTGGTGTCGCAACAGCAGCAGCTTATGCGATGAGGGATCTGGACATGAAGGTGACCATTTTAAACAGGAATCCCGATAATGCAAAAAAACTCTCAGAGCGATTCGGCTGCTCGTACGGCGGATTTGAGGATCTGGGCAGGCTCAAACCTGACCTCATCGTAAATGCAACCCCGCTGGGCATGAGTCCCGATGACCACAGCCCGCTCACCGATGATCAGCTGAAAAGCGGCATGACGGTCTACGATCTCGTCTATACGCCCCCTGAGACCCCGCTGATCCTGCAGGCGCGCCGGCTCGGGTGTACGACGATCACCGGCACCGAGATGTTTGTCGAGCAGGCAAAAGAGCAGTTCTACCTCTTCTTCGGGATCGATGTCCCTGAACAGGCAATCCGGGAGCTGGTCGAATGAACACGTTAGGCAGGAACTTCCGTATCACGACCTTTGGCGAGAGCCACGGGAAAGCCCTCGGCGTTGTCATCGATGGCTGCCCGGCCGGGCTGGAACTTTCAGAACAGGATATCCAGCCCCTGCTCGACCGCCGCCGGCCTGGCAAGAGTTCACTCGAGTCCGGCCGTGCCGAACATGACAAGGTGCAATTTCTCTCCGGCATTTTTGAGGGGAGGACAACCGGCGCGCCGGTTGCCATAGTCATTGGAAACGAGAATGTCCGGCCGGAGGACTATGATGCCCTCCGCGACGTTTTCCGGCCCGGGCATGCCGATTTTACGTACCATGAAAAATACGGGATCCGCGACCACCTTGGCGGAGGAAGGAGCTCCGGTCGGGAAACAGTGGCACGGGTGGCCGCAGGTGCCGTGGCCATGAAGATCCTGTCGGAAAGTGGGATCACCGTCAGCGGCCGGGTCCTTGAGGTGCACGGGAAAACATCTCAAAACGAGATCGGGAAAGAGATCCTTTCTGCAAAAGAGGCAGGTGATTCGGTCGGCGGGATTGCAGAAATTACAGCGAACGGCTGCCCGGCCGGCCTTGGCGACCCGGTCTTTGGCAAGCTGGACGCTGCAATCGCCGGCGCCATGATGGGGATCGGTGCGGTCAAAGGGGTCGAGATCGGTGACGGGTTTGCAGCAGCAAAACGGTTCGGGAGCGAGAACAACGACCAGATGACCGGGGACGGGTTTATGAGCAACCATGCCGGAGGCATTCTCGGCGGCATCTCATCCGGGCAGGACATTGTAGTGCGCATCGCGGTGAAACCGACGCCATCGATTGCAAAGGCCCAGCAGACCCGGGACATCCATGGCAATGAGGTCGAAATCTCGGTAAAGGGACGGCATGACCCGTGCATTGTCCCCCGGATTATTCCGGTTGCAGAGGCGATGCTGGCTCTGGTGCTTGCCGACTGCCTGCTGGAGCAGAAGAAGTACCGGTAATTTTTATTTTTTTTCAGGCTTTATGAGCGGGTTGCTGGTCCTGCACTTTTTAGATCCGGCAGCAACATCCGGCGGTCTTCGAGGAATGCTGACGCATTCCTCTCGTATTCGTGATTCTGATGACTCACTCATCCTTCGAAGAATACTGATGTATTCTTCTCGTCCTCGAATCTCGCTTTGCTCAATTTTTCGGAGTTCGAAAATACTGATGTATTCTTCTCGTCCTCGAATCTCGCTTTGCTCAATTTTTCGGAGTTCGAAAATACTGATGTATTCAGGAGAAGGACACAGTCCTTCTCCTGCCGCAGATCTCTGACCTGGCGGCATTCTCATCTTTTTGGTTTGGAGAGGTTGGCATTAACCTCGACAACGAGAAGGCTGGCTGAAGCCAGCCTTCGAATCCTGATGACCTTCAGGATTTCCGTGAGTAAGACTGAACACGGTTTTTATCTTTTCCACAACACTGATAATCTAAGAATCTTATATTCTAAGTTGTGAGAGCCTATGCCTGACACGACACTCGTCAAGGTTTCATCCAAGGGACTCGTCACCCTCCCGAAAAAGATCCGGTCCCAGCTCGGTATCCATGACGGGGATTACCTGACAATCTCTTCAGACAAGAACAAGATCATCTTTCGGAAAGCCAAAATCGAGATCGATTATGATAACCCGGACGATGCATGGAAGGAGTATACGAAGAAAAGGCTGATGCATGAATGAACCGGCACAGGGATCGGTTGTCCTTGTGGATTTTACTTATTCCAATCAGGCAGAGTCCAAGGTACGCCCGGCACTTGTCGTAAGCAATTCCCGGTATAACACGATCTCCCGGGATGTGATCGTCATGAAAATCACATCCCGGAAACCTAATATGATGGCGGTCAGTCTGACAAACAAGGATCTTCAGGAAGGATCGCTGAATCATCCAAGTTACGTCCAGGCTGACGGGATCTATGCCCTTGAAAAAGCACTCATCTGCGACACAATAGGTATCGTTCAGCCAGAAAAAATGCAGGAGATCAGGGATCTGGTTGCAGATCTGTTCTCTTCAGATTCCGAATAAATTATTCCGGGTGCTTGGTGCTCGTCCGGCGCTGGTGGATCAGAAGGCAGAACCCGGCCCTCTTCCGGAAGTCCGATTAGACCTTCTCCCGGGCAGGTGCAAAAAAAACAGCGGGCGAATTACCGGTCCAGCAGTTTCATTGCCTCTTTTGCCTCAGCAACAGAATACTGGCCGTCAGCGGTAGGCGCCCCTGCATGACAGTAGATGAATTCCGAGCCAAAAAGCGGCAGGATGAGACGGGCGTACCGGAACCCTTCACCCATGACACCGGTAATTACCGGTTTTCTCGCGGCATGGGTAAACGAGATCATCTCGATGATGTCCTCTTCGTTCCTTGGGGTCGCGACAACCTTGGGGATGTCGCCATATGCACGGAGCTCGCGCTCCCTCCCGAAGAGTTCAAAGAGCGAGGGCATGTCCTTTGTGTGATAGGACGCGATGACCGCGACATCCTTTGCCCGGACGACATCTGCATGAGTGGAGAACCGCTGCTCGATATCGACGTAATCCACGTGCGGCAGGACCGGCCGGATCACCCGGATCCAGTCCCCGGAATCGCCCTTGAACCTGCCCCCTTCTTCAGCTGACCGCAGCGTCGCGATGACCGGCAGCCGGGCCTGCTCCCGGCACTCCCTGACTCTTTTGAGAACATCCCCCTCACAGAGATCAAGCCGTATTTCGATCAGGTCGGCTCCTGCCGCTGCGGGAATCTGACAGGGATCGGTGAGCGAGGCAACGATTTTCATGGTGATATGATCTTGTGGCACGTACTATGTTAAAAAAAGGTGCCCGCAGTTGGGGTGAGATATGCATCCGGGTGTCCCCTGTCATCAATGCAAACCCTGCAGCAGGGCATGGATACTGTTTATTTCATCCCCGCCATAACCTTAAGAACAGCCCTATGGAGGACGTACCGGTAACCCACTATTTTGAGCACCTCGGCGTTGCGGTGATAAAATTCGTACTGATCGCCATCGTCCTGCCCCTCCTCCCCGTCCTTGCGTTCAGGGACTCCCTTGCCCCAACCATTGCCCTGATGACCAGCACCTTTCTGATCGAGTATGGCGCGGCACCCATCGGGATCGGGATGGGTCTGCACCCGTTTGTTGTCCTCTTTGTGCTCACCTGCATCGCTGTGGGCGTGACCCTTTTCCTTTTTGATATCTTTGACATGATGGGCGAACATTCAGAACGCGTCGCACGGTTTTTAAAAGATTCGGGAGAACGTGCCCGGAAATCGAAGATCCTCTCAAAATACGGCATCTACGGTCTCGTGCCCTGCGTCATGACACTTGGGTTCTATGCATGTCCGCCTGTCGCATGGGTCTTTGGCTGGCGCCGTGATATGTCCATCATGATGATCATGACCGGGTACATCGCTGTCTCGGTTCTCACGGTGCTCATCTCGCTGGGCATTTTTGACCTTCTGGTGAAATAAAAGATTGACCTGACATGTTGCATACCGCCTTTAAGCAGAAGGATAAAAAAATTCCCGAACTCCTTGCTCCTGCAGGGTCGCCGGAAGCATTCCGTGCGGCAATATCTGCCGGGGCAGATGCAGTCTACCTGAGCGGAAAACAGTTCGGCGCGCGGATGTATGCGAGGAATTTTACAGGGGACGAGATAGAAAAATCAGTTGCGTATGCCCATGTCAGGGGAGCCCGGGTTTACGTCACGGTCAATACCCTGGTCCATGACCGCGAGCTCGCGGGCGTGGGTGAATATCTCGTATGGCTCTACTCCACCGGTGTTGATGCTGTGCTGGTGCAGGACATCGGCGTTGCAGCGCTCGCCGCATCCATTGTCCCCGGCCTCCCCCTTCACGCATCGACCCAGATGACGATCCATAATGCGGAGGGAGTGCGATGGGCAAAAGACCATGGGTTTTCCCGTGTCGTCCTCGCCCGTGAACTTTCCCTTGAGGAGACAGAGGAGATCGCACGCGACACGGAAGGTACCGGGGTCGGCCTTGAAATATTTGCTCACGGTGCGCTCTGCTACAGTTATTCCGGGCAGTGCCTCCTCTCGTCGCTCATCGGGGGGCGGAGCGGCAACCGGGGGATGTGTGCCCAGCCCTGCCGGAAACCTTACGCGCTGGTCAGCGGGACACCGGACAGGTACGGTCGCCCGGTATCCTTAAGGGAACTCCCGGTTGCCGGCCGCTACCTCCTTTCTCCAAAGGACCTCTGCACTTATCCCGGACTAAAACGCATTGTCCGGTCAAATGTCATCTCGCTCAAGATTGAGGGAAGGATGAGATCGCCGGAATACGTTGCCATTGTCGTGTCAGCGTACCGCAGGGCGCTCGATGCCCTCGCACAGGGTGACTTTAAGCCGGATGAATCGGATGAACGGGACCTGACGCTCGCGTTCAACCGCGGGTTTACGACTGGATACCTTTTCGGGCAGCGGCACTCTTCGCTGATGGGCAGGGAACAGCCGGATAACCGGGGGCTCCTGGTCGGGACGGTAACCGGATACAACACCCGGACCAGGGAAGTAACGGTCCAAAAGACAATTGACATCGGACTGTCTGCGGGTGACGGGGTGGTATTCCGTTTCTTGGAGAGTCCTGGCGACGACCTCGGGTTCTCCCTCAATACCATGCCCGTTGAGGAAAAAGGCACTGTCAGGTTCATTGTCCCTGGTCCGGTAAAGAATGGCGCGCTCGTGTTTCTCACCTCCAGCGTTGCACTCGCGGCCCGGGCGCGACGGATCATCAACACGTCCCCCTCTGTTTTCCCGCGCCCGGTACCGGTCGATCTTGACGTGCAGGTGGACAAAGACGGCATGGTGATGCTTGACGGCAGGATCGACATGGGAAATGAAAAGAAGGTTCCGGTTTCACTCATCCCGACGGTCAGGTTAACACCCGCCCGCACCCGCCCGCTGACAGGGGAACAGTTCGAATCGCAGATGAGAAAGACCGGGGGGACCCCTTTTGCTGTGCGCAGGTTCAGCCTCGGTTATGATGGCGGGATGTTTGCACCCGTTGCAGAACTCAACAGGATGCGCCGGGAATTCCTTGTAAAAGCTTTGGACGCGCTCGTCAGGGCATCACAGCCTCCTGATACCAAAATCAGGCAGGCACAGAGCCGGTTGAAAGCACTGGAAGGCCGGTTCAGCACTGATGGCTCCCACCTCATACATCATGTTCCTGGACTCCCGGAAATCAGCGTGTATGCTGACAGCATCGCGGTGGCAGGGGCTGCCGCAGCAGCAGGATGCGATACCATCATCTTTGAACCCGGTTTTTATGACCCGACACGGGAATTGTGCAGGCGTGATCCCCCCCAATCACTTAAAGAACAGGTCCATGCAGTGCTTTCGGTCTGCAGGGATGCGAAAATCCCGCTGGTCTTAAAACTCCAGAAGATCACCGGGAGATCTGAACTGGACAGGGTGCGGGCGCTGCTCCCGTCACTCAGGGGAAGCGGGCTCATGGCAGTGATGGTGGATAGCACAGGGGCGGCAGCCGCAATCCGGGATATGGTGCCGGAGATGCAGCTTGCAGGGTCAGCCGGGCTCAACGTCTTCAATCACCTGACCGTAAAAAGCCTTTCACCATGGTTCTTCCGGCTTACGTTATCCCCTGAACTCTCAGGAGATGAGATACGGGATCTGGTCAGTCTTGCGCGACGGGAGGGGTGTACGGCCCGGTTTGAACTGATCGTGCAGGGAAATGCCGAAGCAATAGTCTCTGCAGACTGTCTGCTACAGCCACATATCCGGTGCACGGCAGGCAAAGGAGACTGCCAGGGACCGGGGACATTCTTTGGGATCAGGGACAACACCGGAAGGATATTTCCCGTGCGGACTGACGGCGCATGCCGGACCCATGTTTTCAATGCCGTTGAGACCTGCCTTCTTGATTATATCCCTTCGCTCGTGCAGGCCGGTGTCGGTGCAATTGCAATCGATGCGCGGGGCAGGACTCCTGACTATGCAGGACAGATGGTGCGGATCTACCGTGAGGCAATAGGAATAAAATCTCTGGACATTACGGTTGCAAGGAAGCGTCTCATCTATCTCAAGGAGGAGGCAAAGAGGATTGCCATGGGCGGGATTACGGCAGGACATATCGTCAGGGGCTTGGCAGAATCGTAACAAAAACCATGCAAAGCCGCTCCCAAATATTCATCAATTTTCAACCGGAATGCTACATTACAGTCTGGGAGTAAGTAACCATGTCCTCACCGCTGATCCTCATCAACCTCAAAACGTACAAAGAAGGGATGGGTACCCGTGCCCATGCGATAGCCACGGCAGCGCAGATGGTCGCGCAGGAAAGTGGCGTCTCCATTGGTGTCGCACCGTCGTATATCGACCTCCACCCCCTCGCCCATCATTTTATGATCCCGGTCTATGCCCAGCATGTGGATGGCACGGAACCCGGCGCCCATACCTCGCAGATCACTGCACACGCGATCAAGGCTGCCGGTGCGAACGGTTCGCTGGTCAACCACTCGGAGCGCCGCCTGAGCCTTGCCGATATCGAGGCATCAGTCCGTGCGCTCAAAGCCCAGAAACTGGTCGCCGTCGTCTGCTCAAATAACGAGAGCACAAGTGCCGGTGCAGCAGCGCTAGGTCCGGACTATGTTGCAATCGAGCCCCCGGAGCTGATCGGCAGCGGGGTTTCGGTCTCAAAAGCCAACCCGGAGATCATCAGGCGGTCCGTTGCCGCCGTGCATGCGGTGAACGGGAACGTGAAAGTGCTGACCGGGGCAGGCATCCAGTCCGGCGAATGCGTAAAGATCGCCGTTGATCTGGGAACCGACGGGGTATTGCTCGCGTCCAGTG
Organism: Methanoregula sp.; assembly: GCA_026625165.1. Taxonomy (NCBI): domain Archaea; kingdom Methanobacteriati; phylum Methanobacteriota; class Methanomicrobia; order Methanomicrobiales; family Methanoregulaceae; genus Methanoregula; species Methanoregula sp. The sequence continues at coordinate 1,298,740 of CP112999.1, forward strand.
TCGTGAAAGCACCCGAACCGGCAGTAATTCTCAGAGACCTTGTTTCAAAGCTCTGATGGCCTGGTGACACCGATAACTATCACAAGCGGGTGTTTATTAAGAATAAAAACCGCATTCCCTTTCCAAAAATCAAAAATAATTTTGGGTAAGGTAACATTCCTGCCCCTGACTTTTCTTTTTTTAGTGGTTTAATTGGGACTATACCCTGATTTTTTGTTCTTTTTGGACCGGCATCGTGCTGTTGTTCCCTGTTCCGGTATCAGGTGAGCAGGGAGATCAGGTCATGCTTTGTGATCACACCCCGTACTGCTCCACCGTCAATGACGAGCACCGCATGGTTCTGCTGCAGGATATCGATAACCGTCTCAATATCCATATCCGGGGGAACCGTTGGAAAACCCGGCTCGATGAAGTCCCGCACATAAAAAGGCTGGACCTTATGGAGGCGCTGCTGCCCGATTGCCTTGACGATGACAGACTCCGATATGCAGCCAACCGGTACGCCATTATCGATCACCGGCAACTGGGAGATGTTGTTCTTTTCAAAAATATCCAGCGTCCGGGTGATCGAATCCCCGGGGTTAACCGCGATCACGGGTGTGTGCATAATCTGCAAAGCGGTCACCCGTTTCTGTTCCGCGCTGTTGAGCACGGTGATGATCTTGTTGAGCGTGCTCACCCGCGGGTCCACATTCCCTGCTTCTATCCGCGCAACCATCGACTGGCTGATGCCGGCGCGTTGGGCTATCTCGGTCTGTTTCATCCCGAGCATCTCGCGCCGGCTCCGTAACTCATCGGGAGTCGGGATGTGCATGATATATTACTGATGGTGATATAAGATAATGAAGTTTATTAACACGGCTTTAAAAGGCTCTGTAGAAATGCTTAGAAATTTCGGCTCCTAACGCTCTTGGGGGAATTAATCGTCGCTGGAAAGCGAGGATTGATTGGAGAAACCATATCAATGGTTTCGACCTTTCTGCCGTTCACGCAGGGAAGGGCAAACTGGAGAAGATATCCATCAGGATGTCTTCGATATGCGACTCTAAAGGAGCACGAGAAGACATCTGTTGGGATGTCTTCGATATGCGACTGTAAAGGAGCACGAGAAGACATCTGTTGGGATGTCTTCGATATGCGACTGTAAAGGAGCACGAGAAGACATCTGTTGGGATGTCTTCGATATGCGACTGTAAAGGAGCACGAGAAGACATCTGTTGGGATGTCTTCGGGTTACATTGCCCCCGCCGCTGCCGCATCCCCCGCAATGCGATATCACTGGAACAAGTCAGGGCAATGTGGATAATAGAAACGAGGTTTTCTACAGAGCCTGTTAAAACTCTTTTTTTTTAAACAGGAATGAGAGGCAGAGCCTTTCAGGCAGGTCTGATGAGAAAGTCCCGGCTTTTTCATGCCAGATTAAAAATTTCTGATTTTTTTTACCCTGTCACGTTTGTTCCAGTACCCAAAAATTCTAATAACCTGTTTCATGCATAGTACATACAACAAATAATCCACAATTCTTGTGGATTAGTGTTCATACATGGGCGAAAGTCTCCTCAGCGATGATGATGACGATGAGAACCATCGGTTCTTCTCCTTTTCTATACGGTTTCAGCGTCAACTGTATTTGAGAGAACGGGCCAGGCATTTATGCCTCTTTGTCACTGGTGTCCTCAACTGCGTTTCTCATAAACTCACGGTCATCCCCTTACAAAAAATATCCCCTTCAGCCTCCATCCCATGTACATACCCAGAGTCCGGGCTGATCCTTTCATGAATGAACGGATGGAGCGACCGGGTGTCCTGAAACCCGGCAGGGTTTCCAGCCCGGTTGCCCCCGGACAGGTGCAGGGGATTTTTCCTGTTGAAAGGGAGAAGGGCCTTCTGCCCCAGCCCGTCAGTGTCCCCGCCACTTCCAGGAAGAACGGGATAAAAACACCGGTAAAACGGGACCAGGGGCTGCTGAAGGATTCACTCTTTGTTATCAGGCGCAACGATATCCACCACGTCATCTCTGAAAACTACTATTACAAGACAGAGCCCTACTACACGATCCTTAAGCATGAACTTGAAGGAAAACAGGTGGAGCCACGCAGCAGTGCAGTCCTCGATGCCTACGTGATCCCCCTCTGCCTTGAACGGGCAGCATCGGCCGGAGTCCCCGTATGCGAGTGGGGGATCTCGCAGGCATATGTCCCCCTCCCCGCTATCCTGTACGGGCTGAACTATTTTTCCACCACCCTTGACTATTTCGTCATCAATGATAACGAAAAGGCAAAGGAGGTGATCCGGCACATCACCAACAACGGGAAATATCCGTTCTGTTACCAGAAATATCCTGAAGGATCAGAGATCTCCACGTGCATCGCGATCTTCGGCCGGACCCTTGGCACATGCCCCGCTGTATCAGAGCATGCTAAAAAGATCTATGAGCTGTTCCATATCCCTCTGGTAAAACTGGTCTTTATCAGGAACGGCACGGACTACGCCCTCTCCTCCCTTTCACCAACCCGTTATGCGCAGCTCTCTGAAGGTGAGCGGGTTCTGCTCTCCGCATACCTTGCAAACCAGGAGTTCCTATGAGCAGGCTCGGCATCTTTGTCGACCGGAAAACCCTTTCCAATTCCGAGCAGCTCACCGCGCTCATCCGGTGCCGGGACGTAGCCGAAGGGCTTGGCCATAACGTCGATTTTATCTTCCCGGTCGATATCAACAAGATCAAAAAGATGGACGCCCTGTTCATCCGCGCCCGCACCGACCCGATGAACATCACGTATGTCGCGGCACGGATCGCCAGCTTCCACGGGATCCCGGTAATCGATGACCCGGAGTCAATCCAGATCTGTTCCGATAAGATCAACATGTATTCCCACCTGAAAAAGAAACGGGTGTCGATCCCGGAGACGGTTTTTCTCTCAAAAAATGACCTCAACGTCGAGACTGTGGCGCGCCTTTTTGACGAGCTGGGTTCCCCGCTGGTTGTCAAGGAACCATCCACCTCGTTCTCGCTGCGGGTTGAGAAAGTCCACGAGGTTGCAGATTTTTTCAAAGTGGCAAGGAGGTTCATCAAAATGTCGGACTGGATCGTAGTGCAGCAGTTCATTGAAAGCAAATATGACTGGCGTGTCGGTGTGCTTGACGGAAAACTCCTGTACGCCTGCAAATATACCATCCCCTCCGTAACCTTCAAGATCCAGGCTTCCGTGAACGGGCACCTTGTCTATTGCGGTGTTGAATCCATCCCACCGGATCATGTCCCGCCCCATGTGATCCAGCTGGGGATAGACGCGGGAAATGCCATAGGGAAGGGACTTTACGGGGTCGATATCAAAAATAATAACGGGGATGCCTACGTAATCGAAGTGAATGATAACCCATCGCTTGAAAGCGGTGAGGATACGTGTTATCCTTCGGTCTACCAGACCCTTGTCTCGCACCTCCTCAAAACGTGAATTTTCCCATGACCATTGGAACTGAACATGAATACTCCATCAATGATATGGAGTTTAACCCGCGGCCGGTATCAGACCAGATCATAAAAAAGATATGCGGGCGGGTCGAGAGCGAGATCCTCTTCGGGGACGTAAAGCTTTCAAAGGAACTCCAGAAAACAGTACTTGAGTTCATCCCAAAAAAGCCCGAACACAACCTTGCCCCTCTTGAAGAGCACCTGTATAATGGCATCCGGAAATTTTCCAATATGTTCCACGGTAAATACCAGCTCCTGGGGCTCGGTATGCACCCGACGCTGACCCTTGACAGGACCGCCGTCTGGGATCATGACGAGGGGGACTATTATGAGGTTTATGACAGGCTGTTTGACATACGCCAGCACGGGTGGCTGAATATCCAGGCACTCCAGATCAACCTGTCGTACGCCCATGAGCATGATCTTGTCTGCATGCATAACCGGATCCGGGCGCTCCTGCCCTGTCTTGTCGCTGTCACTGCGTCCTCACCCATGGTCGAAGGACGGCTGACCGGCAACGCGGACAACCGGCTCATTTATTACCGGGAGAACCAGAAGGAGATCCCCCGGATATGCAACAGGATAATCCCCGGGCAGATCAGGGAGGTCGCAGATTACCATGCAATGCAGCAGGAAATTTTTTCCAGCCTCCGGGAATGCGGGGCAGGAATTCTCTGCGAGGAATGGGTAAATTCCAGCGGTATCATCATCCGGTTCTCCCGCAGGTGTCTTGAGATAAAAGCGCTTGACGAGCAGGAATGTATCCGTTCGGATATGGCGGTCTGTGCTTTTGTACGGGCGTTGCTGCGGTGCAGCGCACCACTGCCTCCCATCGACCATGAGGGGCTCATCAGCCTTCTTGAAGAGGCTGTCAGGGAAGGTACCCGTAATTTGCGACCCGAGCTTGAGCAGTTGTATGCCTGCGCATGGCAGCACGCAACCGATGAAGAACGGACCTACCTGCCGGTTATCCGGAACCGGATCGAGAACGGGAGCCTTGCTGAACGGATGCGCGACCGGTACGAGAACGAGGGAGATATCGTGCCCATAATGAACGATATGGCCCGGTGCCTTCTTGATAACCACCCATATGGCATGTGACCAGTCACCATTTTTTACAACAACACTCTTAACCAACCCTGCCAAGAATTGTAGTAGGAGGACTGAAAAGAATTGTCCAGTACGCTTATCCGGGAAGCAGAAGGCTACGAGTTATTAAAAAAATGCGGAATCCCTGTACCCCGCTATGAGATTGCCCGATCAGCTTTAGAAGCCGCAGGTGCGGCTGACCGTATCGGCTATCCGGTAGTGCTCAAGATTATTTCCCGGCAGATCGTCCACAAAAGCGATGCCATAGGCGTGATAACCGGTGTCGGAAACGCAGCCCAGGCCCGCGAGGCATATGATTCGATCCTGAAAAGTGCTGCCCGGTCAACACCTGCCGCGGTGATTGAGGGGGTGATGGTGGAACAGCAGCTCCCGCCCGGGCTTGAAATGATTATTGGAGGGAAGACTGACCCGGCTTTTGGAAAGGTGCTCACGGTTGGGATCGGCGGCACGCTGGTGGAGCTGCTCAGGGACGTTGAAACCCGTGTGCTCCCCATCGACAAAAATGAGATTGTTTCCATGATCCATGGACTGCAGGGGTATCCCCTCATTTCAGGATACCGCAACGAGCCCGCACGGGACGAACAGGCATTGGTCGCCATGATTGAAGCCATTGCCAGTCTCTTTTTGTCGCGCCCTGATATTTCGGAGTTTGATATCAATCCCCTGATCCTGTACGGGAAAGGCGGGTGTGCAGTGGATGCACGTATCTATATGGGGGAAAGCCCGCACCCTGAACCCACGCAAACCGGAAAACAGGCTATATCCGGCCTGCTGACAGTGAAATCGATCGCTGTGGTCGGTGCGTCCCCGGAACCGAGCAAAGTGGGGTATGCGATCGTGCGGAACCTCCTCACCTTTCCCGGTTCGCTCTATCCCGTCAACCCAAAACACCCGATGATCCTCGGGCGGAAAACCTACCCGGCACTCGGGTCCATACCGGGCGAAGTGGATATCGCAGTCGTGTCAGTCCCCGCCCGCATCGTCCCGCAGATTGTGCAGGAAGCCGGAGTGAAGGGAATTCCCCTCGTCATCATCATCTCCTCCGGTTTCCGGGAAAGCGGCCCGGAGGGCAGACTCCTCGAACAGCAGGTCATGTCGATCGCCACCCGGTACGGCATCCGGATCATGGGCCCGAACTGTCTCGGGCTGATGCTTCCTTTGCAGGGAATTAATACCACATTTGACCCGGTATCGCCACGGCCGGGAAAGATCGCGTTTATATCCCAGAGCGGTGCGATCATCACTACCATCGTGGACTGGAGCCTGCCCGAAGAGATCGGGTTCTCTGCGGTGGTAAGCGTGGGAAACCAGGCCGACTTAACGTTTGAGGATTTCATCCAGTATGCCGGTTCCGATCCAGATACCAAAGCGATCATCCTGTACATCGAGCAGATCCATGACGGCAAACGGTTCATGGATATCGTGCGCACAATAACCCCGAAAAAACCCATAGTGGCGATAAAATCCGGCGCATCGAAGATCGGGCAGAAGGCGGCATCGTCGCACACGGGGTCCCTTGCCGGGAGCAACGAGGTATACCTTGCTGCATTCCGTCAGACGGGTGTGATCCCGGTGCAGTCGATACGGGAAGCGTTCCAGGCAGCAGAACTGCTCGCTTCAGAGGGATATCCCAAAGGTGTGCGGGCGGTGGTGATCACAAACGCCGGTGGATTTGCAGTGCTCTCTTCGGATTATGCCGAACGGTTCGGGATTGACCTTATTGAATTCCCAAAAGAAATTGTTGCCGATCTCAATGCCGTGCTTCCCGCGGACTGGAGCCGGGAAAATCCTATCGATATGGTCGGGGACTCCAGTGCGGAACGGTACGCCCGCACGTTCGATGTGATGATAAAAAACCAGGATCTGTGGGATGTCGCATTTGTCATCGCGGTCCCCTCCGCGATCTCCGACCCGCTCCGCGTTGCAAATGAACTCGTGCGGTTCTCCAAGCATACCCACAAGATGATCGTAGGCTGCATGATCGGGGGGGACTCGATGAAGACCCCGCTGCGTATCCTGCGGGATGCAAACATCCCCAACTTCCCTGACCTTGAAGACGCATTCAGGGCAGTCGGGAATATCTGCACAAACACGGGCATGTGCTGCCGGTTAAAATAAAAATTTCAGGGAGGAGCAGGTCAGAGGCTGATCTTTTTTAATATCTGGCCATTTTTAAAAATCGTGATCCCTCCGCCGCTCTGCGAAACGACGATCCCGACTGATTTTGTGACACTGGTCATTGCAGCAACCGAGTTGTGCCGTGTTCCCATCCCTTTGGGAAGTGTTACGCCGCTTGTATCAACGGTGATGTACCTGCCGGAGGCAGTAATGAACCCATCCCCGGTGACGACAAATGCCCCGTCGAGCTGGGCAAACTCCTTGATGTTCTCCTTGAGGTCCGGGTTGGTCACAACCCGCATTTCGGGGGGATGGCCTTCAAAAGAATTCAGCATGATCTGCCGGGACTTGCTCATGACATTTTCGGCATCCCCGACAAGGAATGTCGTCCCTACTGACTTACCCTCCCTGCCTTCAATGGAGATCTCGGTGCAGATATGGAAGATGGTGTCAAAAACATCCTCCCTTATATCAGTGTCAGCCACCACCTGGTCCTTCCACGTATCCGTGCTGATCCTGATCTCGGAGCTCCCGCGCCGGCGGTCGGTGATATCGTTTCCGATGCAGAGCACCTGCACGATCCGCCCCTCTTCATCCCGGATTGCCTTGTTGATCCACGCAATCCAGACAGGGTCGCCGTTTCTCCTTACGTTCTCCATGACATTGATCGCATACCCTTCCGCATTGAACCCGAGATCGTTTGCCATCATCGAGAGGTCATGGCCGGAACGCGATTTCCGGGGAATGATCGTTCCGACAACATTCTTTCCGATCACGTCTTCTGCGGCATAATCAAAGAACGAGAGGGCATAATTATTCAAAAACGCAATGTTGCCAAGAGTATCAATCCGTATGATGATGCTCTGGGTGTTCTGCATCATCTCCCGGTACTTCACCTCGCTTTCCTTGAGGGCATCGGCAAGCCTCCTGCGTTCGGATATGTCAGTGGCAATGAAGGTCCCTCCTTTTGAGATATCATGGGGATCGATTGCCTGTGCCTGCACCTGGCAGGGGACCGGGACCTTATCCCTTCTGATGAGATCGCAGTCGGCCCGTACCGTCCCGCCGGAATCCTTCTTAATCCGGAGATCACGGAGGAACTGGTCATACTCCTCATGGTTCTTAAAGATCATCCTGATATCTTTTCCGACGATTGCGCTCTCGTCATATCCCAGCATTGCTGCAAATGGGCGGTTCACCCATTCAAGGATATGATTGCGCATCTGGAAAATTCCCAGCTGCGTTGCAGAGAGGATGGCACTCAGTTGTTCATTCCGTGCCTTGATCTCCCGGTCAGCCCGCCTGCGCAGCATCGTCTGTTTGACAAGCATCACGAGGTCTGTCAGCGGCGAGCGGGAATCACCTGTTTTCGGGAGCGGCAGCTCAGATCCGGCGATCACCTCGGCGATAACGACCTTGTCTTTTCCCCTCCGGGCAAGGACGATAAACGGGGTTGCGTTTCCCTGCGACTTGAGATATTTTAAAAATTCGATGCCATTCATATCTGAAACAAACTCGATGCCATTGACATCCGGCACCTGTTCAAAGCAGACGATCACGTCATAGACCCGGGATTTCAGCTTTTCAAGCGCCTGTTTTGTGGAATGGACGATTTCGAGCCGGATCTCGCCGGATTTCTCAAGGACGGACCGGGCGTGCGCCATCAGTTCGGAGGCATCATCAACAAAAAGGACAGTGATCATGAGAATTCCCCGCACTCGACCGACGGTACACTTCTATTTAGAGGTGGAGGTTTGTGCAATAAATAGTTGTTGAGAAAATGGTGCTTATCAGTTTTCAGGTGACTGAAATTGGACGGGATTGATCGATCAGGTTGAAAAATCTATAAAAAAAAGCCGGGTCCATGTCACTCAGTATCTTCTGGATTTTCCTCGTCAGACATCTCCTCGTCATCCTCGGGCCCGGGTTTCTGGTGATACAGCAACCAGCCAGTGATAAATATGATGGGGACACCTATCGGGATGGAAAAACCACCGGTAAACCTTCCCAGTGCCGAGAAGCAGTACATGATCCCGCCACCGATCACAAAAAGGGATGCTGTCCTTAATAGTCCGGATCGTTCGTAGATCCACGCGCAAAGGGTGATTAAAATCCCTGTAAGCAGGAGGACACTGCCTAACGTCCAGGACGATGCTGCCAGAATGTTGTAGATCCCGGTTGTCCTGCCCTCCAGTATATAGAAGATATCCTTGTAACACAGAATGATACTCGATCCAATAGGAGACTGCTGGTACCGCACAAGGGCCCATTGAACATTGACCAGCAGCCAGTCGCCCCACATGTAGACATTGAGTGGTATTAAAAAAATAAAAGCCTGAAGAGCCAGGAGATATTTGTACTTCGCCATGATGAACAGGGTACTATGTTTTTGAATTGGTAATGAGTATACCGAAAGAGTGTGAAAATAATTTTTTGTAAAAAAGGTTATTCCTTGCCGTGCTGTACAATGGCCAGTTGGTACATCCAGTCCATGAGCGGGTGGCATTCTTCGACAATGCACTCAAGCTCACAACCGATGCAGGGTATGAGCTCATCGCCCGCGAGAAGGTCACGCGGGTTGACCGGAAGACGTTTTACCCGTAAAAGGTAGGTCTTTACCCCGTCCTTTTTGTATTCGATCCTGTCGATAAGCCCGGTCTCTTCAAGTTTTTTTACTATCCGCGAGCATTTCCTGCTGTCCACGCCTAGTTCCTTCCAGAGCTCACTCTGGAGCACGCCTTCCGGCCTGGACTGGATCAGTTTCAATCCCTCTTCTTCAGGGTCTCCCATAGGTTCCTCAGGTGAATAGGTCCCTCAGATAAGCGGGGCGATCGTTAAGATATTGTTACCCCGGATCACGACCGTGCCAAGGCTCCTGCCCCGCTGGTTGTCCACAAACTCAATCGTCTCGTCCATGTGGATGTTTAAATATTCGTCCACGGCGACAAGGCGGCCCTGCAGCTTGCGCCCCTCGTCCTTTATCTCAACGGATATCTTCGAATCCACGAGGGCAAAAACTTTTTTTATCGGCAAAACAATTCCGTTAACCATCTGCCCTAATTTGGTGAGCAAGATAATTTAAAGTTTGCTTATCGGGAAAGAAACTGGGTATATCCCCTCATGGCACCGTATGCATACCAAAAAGTTGCTTTGTCTCTATGGCAGTTGAACCTTTACCAGGAACTGATGCACCCAACCAAACCTGTTTTTGTCAGGGAATGAAAAAGAAAATAGAATTTTTTTTTTAAATAAGGCCTGAATGCCGGTTATTCCCCGATGGGCTCCCACCGTTTGGCAAGTTCTTTTTCAACAGACGGGAGCGTGGTATATTCCATCTCTTCGAGCGAGAGCCTGTGCGGCTCAAACGGCCCCTGTGCCCGGATGACATCGGCAAGTTCGTTGCACCGCGCCCGCACCCGGTCAAAACCGGGATCATCGAACATGTCCGCCGGCCCAATCAGCTTCCCGTTGCAGACCTGGAAACCAAAACACAGGACACGGGGGGGCCCGTCGAAACGGGTGCAGTTGGCATCGGGGAGCCCGACCGGCATGAACGGCCCGTGATGGGACCCCCGCATCCAGCCGGCGACCAGCACCGGTGTGCAGAACGGATCGATCACCTCGCCAACTGCAGGAAACCCGCTCTGGGAACGGACAATCATCACCGGGTCGTCTTTTCCAACGTATTTCCCGGCGAGCAGGCTTAAGCGCTGCGTGCTCGTTGAAGCGGCAATTGTTCCATCTTTTTTAAATACATGCTTGATCACGTACCGCGACGGGGCGCCGATATAGGCAAGCATGCTGTAGAGCTCTTCTGGCATGCTGAACATGATCCTGCGTTTTTTTATCAAATCGTGGACTTCAAAGACAAAACCCCTGTGCATCGACGGGTCGATCACAAGCCCCGGTGTATTGAAGGGATCCGCAAAGATCTTGTATAAAAAAAAGTTCCATGCACCCGGCTCGGTCTTGTCCGCCATGAAGACAAGAACGGGATCGGAGGCGCGTTCTTCAAACTCCATCTCGGCTACGCCGGGGCCCAAACCCCTGATGTTTCCTGAAAAAGCATCAGAGAGCATGTCCTGCCCGGCGCCATAGAGTTTGAGGTCTTTTGCTATCTTTGTGCATTCAAGGAAAGTGTCCCATGCAAGCTTGTGGACTTTTTCGTTGTCCACACCATGGGTATGCGTCATGATCAACTCGAGGTCATCCCCACAGTGGGTGACAAACGAGTCGATCAGCAGCTTGCCCTCCTGCGCCCTGAGCATCTGCGCGGCTTTCTCAAGGAGCCGGGGGTGGGTGCGGGAGTGCCCGGGAAAACTTCCCACATCTGCCTTGATAACGGATATAGTGGTCTTGGACATAAAAACTCACAGTTAGAAATCTCCCGTTGATACAAAAAGATTATGGTGCAGGTTTACCCAAGAGTTCTTCTGACCAGGGACGCGGTCCCCTGCGAGCTGAACGCTTTGAAAAAGACGAGGCTTTCCGCGTATGCCATTGCCTGTATCGCATGTTCGGTGTCTTCCCCGACAGAATAGATCTCTTTATAAAATTCCTTTATGGCAAATTTGCAGTTGCCGTCAAAGATCTGCCGGTCTTTCTTCCCGGGATTTGCCGGCCGGTATTTTTCAATAGTCCATTCCTGGATGTCTTTATACAACGCAGGTTCGTACACCTTCAGCGTGGAAAAGACAACGTCCTGCCAGAAAGTCCCGACATTTCCCTTGATGATGTCGCCCTTGGGGAAATGCAGGTTGATCAAGTCCCTCGGAGTACCGGTGATCCCGTGCTGTGCGATGCCGACTTTAAGGTTGTTGTCCCGGAGGGCTTTTGCAATCTCCTTTGTGCGGGGGATATCGATGGAGAGCTGCTCGACCACATTCCCGTTCGCATCGTAGGTATGCCCGTGGGTGCTCCCGTTGGCAATCGCAATTGCATTGGGATATACCCCGTTCCCGTTGAGGGCTTTGATGAACTCAACTGCTTCCTCCGGTTTTGTCAGGATTAGCCCTTCCCCGTCCTTCCTGCCGATCTCGCCAACTTCCACTTCGAGGCCGAACTCCTTTCCTTTCATCTTGTTTTTGATATAGAGTGCCAGATCGGATGTGACCTGTATATTTTCCCTGAGCTCGTCTTTAACTGTCTTTCCTTCAAAATTGAAGAGGTGGGAGGCATCGATGGCAAAGGAGGTGTAGCCTGCCGCGATCTGGGCATCGATCAGCTGTTTTGTCCCTTCGATCTCTGATGTGTCCCCTTTCTTTATCGTGATATGGTCGGCATGGAGTGCCCATGCATCGAACTGCACTGCCTTTGCGGCCGCCCGCATCTTTTCAGAGAAATCACGGGGAGTTAAGCCGGTATATCCTCCTTTTAAGTCGCTCTCGGACCGGGCAATTTCCATGAACAGTGCAGAATCCGTATCTTTCGCCGCCTTAAAAATACCCTGTGCCACCGAGGCAATGCGGATATTTGCGGCCATGATAATGGCTTTTTTTCCGGAAATACCGGAAAAGATTGCCGAGCCGGGGATTGGACCATACTCGTTCTGTTTCATAATCCTGATCACTACTCTGGTTTTCACGCTTTGTTCATTAACGTTTCAATGAGGGTGATCTCCTTCCTGCCCCCAACGTAGATCGGGGTGACCTGGCCGACCGATTCCGGCTTGATGGTAAGGATATCATCCTTCCCGTTGCTGACCGCCCCGCCGGCCTGGCAGATGATCATCCCCATCGGGTTTGCTTCGTACAGGAGGCGCAGCTTTCCTTTCTCTTTCCCCTTGAAACCCGGGTAGGAGAAGACGCCCCCCTTGTGGAGGATCTGGTGCACATCACCAACGAAACAACCGCTGAACCGGAGCTTGTACCCTTCCTCTTCGAGAGCATGGATCCACTTCGCATGGGCAGGGAGGTAATCTTTCCGGAGCGCGCCGGGTGCATAGATCTTCCCTTCCGGAATCCTCATGTCCTTGTGCCGCAGTACAAAATTGCCCGACTCATTCATCACGAACTCGTGCACGCCGTTTCCCGTGGTGAAGGTCAGGGTTGTGAGCGGCCCGTAGAGGATATAGAGGGCAGCAACCATGGAGAGCCCCTTGTTGAGGACATGGCCGGGATAGATGCCGATGATGGAGCCCACACAGAGGTTCACATCAAGCAGTGATGAACCGTCCAGGGGATCGATGACGACCCCGAACTCATGTTTCGGGTTGTCGACTTCAATGATCTGGGACTGTTCCTCCGTGGCGATGTAGCGTGCGAGCCGGGTCTTCTTTAAGCCGGAGATAAAGATTTCATCGGCATACTTGTCGAGGACCATCTGTTCTTCGCCGAACTGGTTGAGTGTGATCTCCTCTGACGGGGTCCTGGGGATAGTACAGAAAAAACCGTTTCTGACGTTCCTGGCCTGTTCGCTGAGAAAGAGAATGAGTTCAATTAGGTTTTTTTCCGTACCCGTTTCGATAAGGAAATCTTTGAGTTTCAAGTTCTCCACCATTACCTGTTCCAAAGAGCCTGCAACCACGGGAGATCCGACAGGACTCCCTGATATATATAGTCGTTTGATTGGGAAGCTTATCAGGATTCTTATCTGGTCAGATAAGTCCCGGCCATTTTTTTGGATACCATTGATACATAAGGCGATAACCTGATTTGTTTTACAGACAGGTTTTTGATGAACTGCTCGTTCCGGTAAATCCTTGAATTAGTTGGATCGGGCGCTCGTGGTATCCGGGGTTTCCAGAGTTCAGCCGGACAAATCACGGGTAAAGGTTTCGGAATAAAGATTCGGACTTTTCCGGAAAATTGAGAATTTCCAGGACATGTGAAGTGGTTCATGATAACATGGCAGAGCGGTGTTTGTGGCTTTTTATTTCTTTCCGCCAATTACCGTCATGGCCAGCTCATAGAAGTCCGGGTCAACGGTTTTTAACTGGTTGACGGCGGCCTCCAACGGGATACTGGTAATGCGGTTTCCCTGCAATGCAACCATCCTGCCGAATTCGCCTTTATAAACGAGATGAACTGCGGCAACACCGAACCGGGTGGCAAGGACGCGGTCGAATGCAGTCGGCGAACCACCCCGCTGTACATGCCCGAGAATGGTTACGCGTGTCTCAATGCCAAGACGGCGTTCCAGTTCTTTTCCAAGAATGTTGCCCACTCCGACAAATTTTTCGTGGCCGCATTCATCCCGATCGTGTTCAGATACTTCTGGAACGCCAATATCCTCCGGCTGCACCCCTTCTGCAATCACGACAATGGAAAATTTTTTGCCTGCATCGTACCGGGCCCGGAGTTTCTGGCAGACACCCTCCATGGTAAAACGAACTTCCGGGATCAGGATCTCATCAGCCCCCCCGGCAATACCCGCAGTCACTGCAATCCACCCGACTTTTCGCCCCATAACCTCAACAACAATGATCCGGTGATGGGACTCGGCAGTCGTGTGGAGCCGGTCGATTGCCTCTGTTACGGTATCTACTGCAGTATCAAACCCGAATGTCACGTCCGTTCCGCTGATATCATTATCTATTGTTTTGGGGATACCTACAAGAGGGATACCCAGGTTTGAAATGTCCCGCGCCGCCGAGAGAGTGCCGTCACCGCCAATGACCACAAGGGCATGGATACCGTATTTTTTTATATTCTGCCGGATTTTCTGCAGGTCAGACGTCTTTAGCAGAGGGTTCATCCTTGATGTGCCGAGGATCGTCCCGCCCTTGGGAAGGATTCCGGAGACCGAGAAATCCGTGAGCGGTTCCACGTCGCCGTCAATAAGCCCCAGCCACCCGTTCCGTATCCCCAGCGTTTCAAATTCATATTTTATCCCGGACCGCACGACTGCCCGGATCACCGCGTTGAGTCCCGGACAGTCGCCACCCCCGGTCAGGACACCGATTGTTTTCATCAGATCGAACACTCCTGTGTTCATGGTTCCCTGCTCATGTATATTTTAATTGTCATACCTGTGCCGGCCGGTTCAACGGTTCTGCACAGGGCTGCAGGGGGACCGCAGTTTGGGATCAACCCTTCAATATTGCGGGAAAAACCAAGTGAAGGTTAAAAAAGAGTTGTGAGTTGGACTTATGGTTTGCGTTATCCTTCTTTTTCCTGTTCACCGGGAATGGTTGTGAATGATACTTCAAGCACACCGTTTTTCAACGAGTAGTGCATCGAAGCAGGGTCAACCGGCGGCAGGAAAGCGGTTGTGGCATAGTGCTGTCCCATACCATCTGCGTCAATTGCCAGCGTTTCTCCCTTAAGGTCCAGCTTAATCGTAGTGCTGTCTGCACCAGGCAATTCAGTTACCACTTTCACTTCATTGCCAATCCTGTGCACCTCGGGGACCGGCCCGTTGGGGTCGCTGGCAGGGGGGATTCTGCCCCCCACAGGGTTCTGTGGCATCCCTCCACGCCGGATGATAATATGGTAACCCGATGCACGGGGAGGCATTCCGGTAATCCCGCGATTCATCTCAGCAAACATCTGTGCCATCATCGCATCCATCTGGTCGAAAATGTCCTGCGGGTCTTCTATCATAAGTTTTTCACCTCGGTCTGGTTACTTTTTCTCCATCTGTTCTTCAATCGATTCTGTCTGCTTCTTAATCTCGGCAAAGTCTTTTTTCCGCTGGAATGTCTGCCTTCGCAATCCATCGACTGCAGCCGGATCAACCTTTGCTGCCGTCAGCCCGGATCGTTTGATTGTGGACACTGCATGTTCGAGCACCGTGCGCTGGTCCTGGTTATAGAGCATCTCCCATGCCTGCCGCTCGGATTTTTCGATCGCGTCCCGGTCAAGCGAGCCCCGTACCTTGCCCATCGCGGTTTCGAAATGCTTCTTTGTGATCATCACATTCTTGATTGCATCCGTCCGCTCCTGTTCGTTCTTGTCTGCCATTGCGATGATGAACTCGCGCATCGCACCCATCTTTGCCTCGCGGACGAGTGCTTCAATATCGGCACCGACATATCCTTCGGTCTGTTTTACAAGTTCTCCTGTGTCTACGTCCTTTGCAAGGATCGCCCCGGATTCGCCGAGATAAACCTCGAAGATCTTCCTGCGGCTCTCTTCATCGGGCGCCGGTACGTAGATGTGTCGCTCGAGCCGCCCGGGGCGCAGCAGCGCATCGTCCAGCATATCCGGCCGGTTTGTCGCTGCCAGCACCGTCACGTTCTTGAGTTCCTCCATCCCGTCCAGCTCGGTGAGGATCTGGGAGACCACGCTCTCGGTTACGTGGGACGACCCCATGTACGTGCCCCGCTTGGGCACGAGCGCGTCGATCTCGTCAAAGAAGATTATGGACGGGGACGCCTGCCGGGCTTTCCGGAAGATCTCGCGCACACCCTTCTCTGATTCCCCCACCCACTTGGATAGGAGCTCCGGACCTTTGACTGCGATAAAGTTGCACTCGCTCTCGTTTGCCACTGCTTTGGCAAGGAGCGTCTTGCCCGTTCCCGGAGGGCCAAACAGCAGGATTCCCTTGGGTGGCCTTGTCTGGAGTTTCTCGAATACATCAGAGTATTTCAGCGGCCATTCGACGGCTTCACGCAGCTCCTGCTTGACATCCTCGAGCCCGCCCACCTGTTTCCAGGTAATATCGGGGACCTCGACGAGCACCTCGCGCATGGCAGAGGGTTCGACATGCTTCCTTGCCTCGTCAAAGTCCTCTTTATTTACCTTAAGCGCATCGAGAACCTCGTCGGGGATCTCTTCATCAATCTTGATCTGAGGGATTACCTTGCGCAGCGCATGCATTGCAGCTTCTTTAACGAGCAGTGCGATGTCGGCTCCGACGAATCCATGCGTTGTGTTGGCAAACTCCTCGATCTTTACATCGTCTGCCAGCGGCACACCGCGGGAATGCACCTGGAAGATCTCCAGCCTGCCTTTCTTGTCAGGTATCCCGATCTCGATCTCGCGGTCGAACCGGCCGCCTCTCCGCAGCGCCGGGTCAATGGAATCGGGAAGGTTTGTCGCTGCAATGACGATGACCTGCCCGCGCCCTTTGAGGCCGTCCATGAGCGCAAGGAGCTGGGCAACCACCCGCCGCTCGACCTCCCCCTGCACCTCAGCGCGTTTTGGCGCGATTGCATCGATCTCGTCGATGAAGATTATCGCCGGTGCGTTCTGCTCGGCTTCCTCAAACTTCTCCCGCAGCCCTTTTTCGGATTCCCCGTAATACTTGCTCATGATCTCCGGGCCGGAGAGCGTGATGAAGTGGGCGTCCACCTCGTTTGCCACTGCCTTTGCAATCAGGGTCTTGCCCGTGCCGGGCGGCCCGTAGAGCAGCACCCCCTTGGGAGGCTGGATACCCAGACGTTCAAAGATCTCCGGGTGACGGAGCGGAAGCTCGATCATCTCCCGGACGAGCTGGAGTTCCCTCCCAAGGCCGCCGATATCCTCGTAGTGGATATTTGAAGTATCCTTCTTGCCTTCCTCTTCCTTGTACGGTTCCTCCTTGAGTTCGATCTCGGTCTCATCGGTAACTATCGCTATCCCTTTTGGATTGACCTTTGCGATAACAAGCGTGATTGAATTTCCGATAACGTCAACCCTGACTGTCTGGCCCTCGATTACCGATCGCCCGCGCAGGAGCCGGGACAGGTACTGTTCTCCACCAACCAGCCGTATCGGCTGCGTTGGCTGGATGACCACCCTCTTTGCGTACGCGGCTTCGGATTTCCGGATCTTCACCTTTTCATCAATACCGGTGCCCACGTTCCCACGGATGTTGCCATCTATCCGGAGGATTGCCCCCCCGGTATCCTGAGCAAACCCGGGCCATACGATTGCCGCGGCTTTCCGCTTGCCCTGAATCTCAATAACATCGCCGGACACAAGCCCCAGCTTCTTCATCACCTCGATACTCACCCGCGCGATGCCGCGCCCTGCATCGTCGTGGGCTGCTTCCTTTATGGTTACTTCTGTGAATTCTTTTTCAGTCATCGTAAAATCCTCCTCAAATCATTGAAGGTTTACCATAAGTTAGCGTGCTATTGTATATAAATATTGCGTGAATGGGTTCTGTTGCGTTGGAGGGACTTCGCGCTTTTTTATTCAAGGTGTTGCATGGCGGGACTTTTTGGATTTATTAACGTCACCTTTAATGGTTTGACATTCAAATTACTTTTCAATGGCTCTTCCAGAAACTATCATCACTCTTTTAAACAATTATGATTTTCATCGTACCGCATACCGCAAATCAACACAAGAATATAATGAGGCAAGACTCCGTAGAGATTTTTTAGATCCCTTCTTTAAAGAACTTGGTTGGGATATGGACAATAAAAAAGGATATTCTGAGAGATATAGAGAAGTCGGGCATGAACAGCCAATAAAAATTCAAGGCCAAACGGAATTCATCGATTACACATTTAGAATTGGGGGGATGACAAAATTCATCGTAGAAGCGAAGGCCCCCTCAGTAAATATAAAAAACAATCGTGATGCCGCGCTTCAAGTTAGAGGGTACGCGTGGAGTGCCAAAATTCCATTATGTATTTTGACAAATTTTGAAGAATTCGCAATATATGATTGCACAAAAAAACCTCTGGGTTCTGATGCAGCTGTTACCGCCCGCGATGATTATTTTACTTATAACGAATATCCAAAAAAATGGGATTTGATTTCCTCTATCTTCTCACAAGATGGTATTTTAAAAGGTTCTTTTGATAAATATGTGACTGTAGCAGAAGGTAAAAAGGGGACGGCAAGCGTTGATGAATCATTTCTTATTGATATTGAAAATTGGAGAGAGCAACTCGCAAAAAATATTGAACTTCGCAATCAAAATCCGTCATTATCTGTTGATGAATTGAACTTATCAGTCCAAACTATCCTCGACCGTATTATTTTCCTTCGTTTTTGTGAAGATCGGGATATCGAAACCTATGAGACGCTAAAATCATTCGTAAATAATGATAACATCTATAAATCTCTTTGTGATTTTTTTAAAAAGGCAGATGCAAAATATAATTCAGGACTTTTTCATTTTAATAATGAACCCGACCGTGAGCAACCAGATATTATAACACCCAATCTTGTAATCGATGATAAAATAATTAAAAATATTATTCTAGAGTTGTATCCCCCGAAAAATTATTATTTATTTTCAGCGATTCCCCCAGAGATTTTAGGGCAAGTTTACGAACAATTTCTTGGTAAGGTAATTAGAATCACGGAAAAAAATCATATAAAAATTGAGGAAAAACCAGAGGTAAAAAAAGCCGGCGGAATTTACTATACACCCCAATACATAGTTGATTATATTGTAAAAAATACTTTAGAGGAATTACTAAAAAATAAAACACAAAAAGACGTATCAAAAATTCACATTCTCGATCCAGCTTGTGGTTCTGGTTCATTTCTGTTGGGAGCTTATCAATTTCTTTTAAACTGGCATCTCGAATGGTATCTAAAAAATCTTGTTCCTTTACTTAATCCAGAATTTAATAAAGAACCCAAACCGATTTCAGATCCCGATATCCAAGCATTACTTCCAGAATATCCCCCAAATGGAAAAAAAGAGGTTCCAATTTATAACGCTGGATATAGTAAGGAAATCCATTCTCGTTTAGGAGATCGGCGGAGGAGTGATTGGAAACTTACGACCTCCGAGCGAAAACGAATTCTTTTACATAATATTTTTGGAGTTGACATTGATCATCAAGCAGTGGAAGTAACCAAACTCTCACTTCTCCTCAAGGTATTAGAAGAAGAAAATGAAGAAACGATGAAATTTCAACTTGAGCAAAATCATGGGCGGGCTTTACCATCACTTCATAAGAATATAAAATGTGGAAATTCGCTGATAGAGTGGGATATTTTAGAACTACAACCACCACAAGAAGAAGTTAAAAAAATCAACGCTTTTGATTGGGAACAAGAATTTCCAGATATAATAAATTCGGGGGGATTTGATGTGGTAATTGGGAATCCTCCCTATGATGTTTTAGAGAAAGAACGGGGTAAGAGTTCCTGGCCACATTATGTATTAAGTGATTATGTTAAAATGAGAGCAGATTATAGTAATGCACTCGGTGGGAAACTAAATTTATACAGATTTTTCTTGGTTAGGTGCATGAAATTAACTAAAAATAAAGGTTTTTTTGGAATGATTGTCCCCTTATCTATTCTTGGAGATATTAGTTGCACAAAAACACGACTTTACCTGCTTCGATGTTTAACCAATTTAAACGCCGATTGTTTCCCCCAAAAGGATAATCCGAAACGGAGAGTTTTTTTAAAAGCAAAATTATCGACTTGTATTCTTGTGGGTAGTAGAGAAAATATTGATCTCAACGATTCTCAAATTCACGTTCGAGTTTATCCTTGGAATAAATTTGATGATCTCCTCAAGGAATGTCGTTATTATACCCCAGATTTAGCGTTGCTCGATCCAATAAATTATCCGGTTCCGTTAGTCGATGAAAACAATTGGAATGTTTGTAAAAAAATATACACAACCAAAAATATAAAACGGCTCGAAGAGCTGGGGGTGTATTTAGTTAATCGAGGAGAAATCAACCAAACTGTTTTCCGCAAATACATATCGGAGGATACTAAAAAATCACGATTATTAAAAGGTGTTGAAGTTGGGAGATATTTCATAAATCCAATTCTTCATCAGGGTTTCCGCGAATGGTTTGATGACATTGCATGTAAAAAAGACGGGGTCGAGAAACCAATAGCACTAAAAGAACGTATCGCAACTCAACGGATTACTGGTGTAGATGACACATTACGTATTATTGCGACATTGATCTCTCCTCCGACCTATTTTGCCGATTCGACAAATTCTATCACTTTATCTGATGATACTAAATACTCCCTAGAATATTTGCTTGGTCTATTAAATTCAAAATTGTTTCAATGGCGTTTCAGGATAACAAGTTCGAATAATAACGTTGGAACAAACGAATTGGAGTGCTTACCAACCCGTATAATTGATTTTAATAACCCAACCGAAAACGCTCTGCATGCACGTTTGGTCTCCTATGTAAAACAGATGCTTAACCTTAATACAAAACTGCAAACAACAAGAGATGATCAAGAAAAAACAGTAATTCAGAGGCAAATTATTGCGATAGATAACAAAATTGAATTATTAATTTTCGAACTTTATGGATTAACAGAAAACGAGATTAAAATAATCCAGATGTCTTAAAAAATCTCTATTTTTCTTTTTCGTTCTCAATCGGATCTAAAAGAAGAATTTTCACTTGTTTTCCGATCCAATCCTTTGGTAGATAAATGCCCCCGGAGTTACCCATAGACTTAACGGGGCGATCTATTACCTGATACGCCTTTGTTGTAATTTCCATCATTTCTGGCATAACAATACATTGTATCGTTATTGTATTTAAAATAATTTACTTTGTGCTGGTTTTGTCCATACTTTGTAACAAGTATTAAATAGTTGTATATACATAGTATATACTATACAATACAAGGAGTGAATGAAGATGGATCAATTCAGCAACCCAAGAGAATTGAGAGGATTAAAAATCCTGTCAGAACCGGATACGATTATTAAGACCGGCAAGAATGGGTGGGATGTTCGGTCACAGTCAAAGGATGCATACTATCAGGTATCACGAAAGTTTGTGAGCCACGGAAAGGAAAACCGATATAGTTGGTCATGCACCTGCCCGGATCATACGACAAGAGAGGTAATCTGTAAACACATTTTCGCCGTTCAGTTCTCCCTAAAACTTAAAGTAGATGTAGAGACTGATATTAAAGCTCAAAAAATTATAGGTGATGAAATTGGGGTCACCTGTCCAATTTGTAAAAGCCAAAACGTCATAAAGCGCGGGATCAGAACAACCTCTTACGGTGAGATCCAGCGGTATGGTTGCCACGACTGCAACCACAGATTTGTTGTTGATAAGGGATTCAGCCGGGTTAAGTTCGATCCTAAAGTGATCACACTCACTCTTGATCTCTATTTTAAGGGAGTCTCCCTTCGGAAGATTACCGATCACATCCAGCAATTCCATGATAGGAAAGTCTGCCAGACAACGCCGATGCGCTGGATCAAGAAATATATCCAACTGCTTGGGAAGTACGCTGAGAAGTACGAAGCTGAGGTTGGCAACATCTGGCACTCTGATGAGACAACCGTGTTCATCAAGAAGGAAGGCCAGAAGAAGTGCTATGAGTGGATCTGGAACATCATGGATGCAAAGACTCGGTATCTCCTTGCCTGCCAGATTACCGAGACACGGTTTGTAAACGATGCGCGGATACCGTTAAAGATTGCAAAGGAGACGGCCAACCGCAGACCGGATGCAATCGTTACCGATGGGTTACAGGCTTACCAGAAGGCAATCAAAGCGGAGTTTTATGATATAACCGCACCGATCCAGAATCCCCATATCAGACTCAAAGACTTTGAGACAAAGCCAAATAACAATATCCTCGAACGGTTAAACGGGACATTCCGAGAGAGAACAAAGGTTATGCGTTCCCTTGATAGCTCCGTAGGAGCGCAGGAGTTCGTTGCAGGAATGCAGACTTACTATAATTACATCCGACCTCATCAAGGAATCGGGGGATTAACACCGGCGCAGATGGCAAATATCCCGATCAATCTGATGGGGAATAGATGGGAAATGATGATTGGACTGGCGGTAAAATAATTTTTTAGATGAGAGCTGGAAGGATCTCCGGTCTCTCCTCCCAAAACAATACTTTATCCGAAAATTTCCTTAATTTTGGAAGTTGCCGTTTCCATACACTTATCTCATCGTCTACTTCGTCGTCCAAGAAACACAGTTTGTAAAAGTTACCATTTAGTCCCTTTAATTGAATCCAATTTACTATTGTTTTATTTGTTAGAGTTTCGGCATACTGAGACGATTCGGAATGGAGCGCATAAGCGAAGACTGGATCTTTCTGATGTCTTTGAATTTCAAAATCTACCTTAATCCTTTCACCAGTATCAGATGTAAATTCTTTATTTTGGGCATAGCTGATGCTATTATCCTTCAGCCATACAGAGACATCATCAATAAATGCAGACTGAACCCGTGCCTTGCTGGTGTAGATCAAATATTGTATGGATTTTATCGCTTCAATAAAGTCCAAAATCTTCTCATACAATTCTGCCTTGTTCGAGTGAAGTATTAGTTCATCATTTTTTAATTCAATCTCGTATTGATGTATGATTGAGTCAAAATACCAATCTTGCTTTGTGTTGGGTTTGATATCCACTCCTTGTAAGAAAAGATACCCTTTTGTGCGGGTTTGATCGGAGATCTCGATAATATCTCCAATCTCGGTTAATTGAATAGTAATCGGATCTTGGCTCGGATCTAAAAATGGAGTGACAATCTGGCATCCTGTCTTTCCCGATTTAATTTTGAATTTCTTTCCGAGATCTTTTAACAGGTTGCCAACTACGTCATCACACACCATATTAAACCAACCCCAATGTCGGTTGAAATTTAAAATCCTTCAAATCCACATTACATTCATTTAGAAAATCAATTAATGCTCCGTTTGCGTCATTTAATCGGATATCAATTGTAGCATAAGCGCATTTATCTCTATAGGATGGGTGATGAAAGTGTTTGTGTGGCTCATCGATCACTATTTTTTTCCCATCGACCTTTGGATTTGGATGTGGAGTGGAATCGTCCCATCTTCTGATAACGATATTTTTGAATAATAATGCAAATCCGTAATGAGACGTTTCTTCATTCTGATAACACCACCCCCTTATCCTCATTGGGGTTCCATCTTCTGTACTAAGTGTTATAGTGAGTTGTTGTTTTTTTCCTCGTTGATTGTCCCACCTCACCAATTGCGGACTCTGAATAATTTTTGGTGCGGTATAGAGAGCGTCTGCTTCCTCTTTAGACAGACTGAAAAAAGCCATTAATAATTCACAGATATTGAGTAATGATTTACAATATAAATTGTTTCTTAATAAATCGAAGTCCCGCGATGCAACAGTCTCATTTTTTTTCACTCAAGTCCCTCCAACGCAACAGAACCCGTGAATGGGTTCTGATTAGTTGGCGGGACTTTTACGGTTTTGAAAATAAGTGATAAATGACGAGACTTCCCTTATATTTTTTAATCAGGATAATATGTAGCAGAATCCACAATATATTTAAGATAAGATTTTGGATTTAATGTCATGGAATACTTTGAATTGTTTTCCATTTTAGTAGGTGTTGCATCGTATTTTGTTCTTCGAGAAGTACTTAAAAAACATATGAATTTGACCCCAGAACAGGAATCTGCTGGTTTTTTTGCATGGTCAAATGAGAGAAAAGGTGCTCCTCTTCTTGTAATGATTGTAATATTGGTTATTGTTCTGGTATTATGCCTTATAGGATCAAGATAAAGATTGGATTCTGTTGCATGAAGTGAGTCGAAGTTTTATGATCTGAGGTTCTGTTGCGTTGGAGGGACTTTTAAAAAAAGTGGGATGAGTGTTGCATTAACGGGACTTTTGTCCCGAAAGAGGCGGAGGAGAGGCGGTGTCCGGTTGCAGAACTTATTTTTCTGCCCTGATTGGTAAAATGACATGATGATACCGCTGTACTGGAAGCTTCGCCGGATCGCAAAAGAAGTCAGGTTATGTTAAAATTTAATTGAGATCTTGACACAAAGACAAGGAAAACAAAAGAATTTTCCTTATCCCAAATCAACTTTACTTGTGCTCAAAACAACTAAAATTTAGTCCAGAATCAGAAAAACGAGCCTTTATCTTGTCTTTTAAGAAAATATACAGGCTATGAGTATTGTAAAAGATGCCAAACGCGGCATCGTCACCGATGAGATGAAGACCGTTGCTGCACAGGAGGGGGTCACCGAAGACTTCGTCCGTCGCAGCGTTGCCGAAGGCCACATCGTCATCCCCGTTTCCCCGTACCGCAATGTAAAAATCTGCGGGATTGGCGAAGGATTGCGCACGAAAGTGAACGCTTCGATCGGCACCTCGACCGATATTGTGGATATTCCGATGGAAGTCGAGAAGGCACGGCAGGCAGAACTCGCCGGTGCCGATACCTTAATGGAACTGTCAACCGGAGGAGATTTTGTTGAGATCCGAAAACAGGTTATCGCAAATACGAAACTATCCGTAGGGTGCGTTCCCCTTTACCAGGCATTCATCGAAGCAGCAGTAAAAGACGGTGCTGTCGTCCACATGAAAGAGGATGACCTGTTCCGGATCACCGCAGAACAGGCAAAACTCGGCACCAATTTCATGGCAATCCACACCGGTATCAACTGGGAGACTGTCAAGCGCCTCCGGAACCAGGGCCGGCATGGTGGTCTTGTCTCCCGTGGCGGTGCGTTCATGACTGCCTGGATGCTGCATAACGAGAAAGAAAATCCGCTCTACTCGGAATTTGACTACCTGCTCGAGATCATGAAGGAGCACGAAGTCACACTTTCGATGGGCAATGGCATGCGGGCGGGTGCCGTCCACGATGCGACGGACCGGGCTGCTGTGCAGGAGCTGCTCATCAACGCAGAACTTGCAGACAAAGCGCACAACGAGGATGTCCAGGTCATTGTCGAAGGGCCCGGACATGTACCAATCGATGAGATTGCGACAAATGTCACGTTGATGAAAAGGGTCACGAACAATAAACCGTTCTACATGCTCGGGCCGATTGTTACCGACATCGCACCCGGTTACGATGACCGGGTTGCAGCGATCGGTGCTGCAATCTCCTCCTCTCTTGGTGCGGATTTCATCTGCTACGTGACCCCTGCAGAACACCTTGCCCTTCCGACTCCGGAGGAAGTATATGAAGGCGTCATCAGCTCCAGGATCGCCGCCCATATCGGAGACATGATCAAACTCAAAAAGACCCGGGAAGCCGACCTCGAGATGGGGCACGCCCGCCACGATCTTGACTGGGAGAGGCAGTTTGCAGTCGCAATGAATCCCTCACGGGCGCGCCAGATACGAGCCGAGAGGATGCCGGCGGATGCTGACGGGTGTACGATGTGCGGGGATTACTGCGCGATCAAAATTGTGAACCGTTATTTCAAATTTTGATACATACTTTTTTTTTTAAACAATCAAGGACCCGGATGGTTTTCCGGCAACCCGATCGTCAATGCTTATAGCGCATTCCTGCCAATAGAGTACAACCTTTCATGATCCAGATTCACCCGGTCCCATCCAAGCAAACCCTGCGAAGTGCTGCAAAACAGAAGCGCAGCGCAATCCCAAAAGATGAAATCGCAGAAAAGAGCGTACGGATCTGCGACTACCTGTTTGGGTTGGTTGACGGGTGCGATCCGGTAATGGTGTATGTCTCAAAACTGCCTGAGGTCGACACACACCCGCTGATTGCAGGTCTGCTGCGCAAGGGGCGACGGGTGATTGTACCGATCATTGAGACGGATACGCGGACACTGCGGCTTTCGTATCTGATGGACCCATCCCTGCTTGTAAAAAGCACGTTCCATGTACCGGAACCCATCGGGAATGAAATCCCCGCAAAGGCTTCAGATATCCGGACAATAATTATCCCCATGCTTGCATTCGACCGCAGGGGAAACCGACTGGGTTACGGTGCAGGATATTATGACCGGTTCCTCAAACAAAATCCCGGCGCAAAAAAGATCGGTGTCGCATTCTCCTGCCAAGAAACAGAATCTGTACCGGGGGACGAGAATGACATCCGGGTTGACATGGTTGTCACTGAGGATGGGATTATCCACTGCACTAGAGAGTGAAACCAACTCAATATGCTCAAATAAACCCGGTTCAAACATTGTGTAGCAGGGTGGTTGTACGCAGGTCAACTTCGGGGGCTTTGTCCCGCTTTCAACGGTAGACTGGAGGGGCAGGTCCGTGTGCACGGTCTTTTTCCGGGGTTGCCCGGTCCGCTGTGTATACTGCCAGAATGCCGCGATCCTCTCCGGGACCGACATGCGCCCGATAAACGAAGTGATCGATTTGATCCGCGGATCGCGGATGTTTGTCTCCGGCATCATTTTTTCCGGGGGTGAGCCCACCATGCAGAGGGATGCGCTGGTTGCGCTCTCACAAGCCTCAAAGGAGATGGGCCTTGTTGTCGGTGTCCAGACTAATGGCATCTACCCGGACACACTCGATGCACTAATTAAACGAGAACTAATCGATCGCGTAGCACTTGACATCAAGGCGCGGTGGGCTCGATATAATAACCTGATCGGTGGAAATTATGTGAAGAATGTACAGCGGTCGCTTGCCCTGTGCAGGGATGCATATGAATCACGGAAACTTCCGGAATTTGAAATCGTCGTTACCCTGTTCCGGGGATATGAGGACGAGGTACCATATATCATGGCAGAAGCAGGCGACACTGAGATCGTGCTCCAGCAGGGCGTCACCGGAGACGTGAAGCCTTTGTCGGAAGACGAGTTGAAGAAGATCGGGGACCAGATGGGCAGGGCAGTCAAGATCCGGACGCGCGAAGGAGGTGAACTGTTCTATGAAAGTGATCGGAGTCGTCGGGCTTCCCGCAAGCGGTAAAGGGGAGTTTGCGCGGATTGCAACCCAGCAGGGAGTTCCTGTGATCGTCATGGGAGACGTGATCCGGGCAGCCGTTCACAAAGCAGGCCTCACACCAGACGACAGGAACATGGGGGCAATGGCAAACAAGCTGCGGAAGGTTGATGGCATGGACGCAATCGCAAAACTCTGTATTCCGGCAATACAGCAGCAGTCTTCCTCCATCGTCCTTGTGGATGGCATCCGTGGCGATGCAGAAGTCCGGTTATTCCGCAGGCATTTCCCGGGTTTTGTTATGGTCGCCATCGACTCCCCGTTTGATATACGGCTTGCCCGCCTTGCCTCACGCGGGCGCTCCGATGACACCACGAGCGAAGAGTCGCTCCGGCTCAGGGATGAAAGGGAGCTCGGGTGGGGATTAGGTGCAGCGCTGTCAAAGGCAGAATACCGGCTGCAGAATGATGGCGATCTGGCAACCTTCGAGCAATCGGTTCGCAACCTTTTACAGATGATCGGGGATGACCCATGAGCCTTTCTCCCTATTTCTCCTCATCAGCAAAGGTCTGGGACTCAATTGAGTGGGTGTATGGCATCGAAGAGGCAGGATATGCCGGCTGGGAGATTGTGGCGGATGGTAACTACCGGCTAGATAATCCCGAAGCGTACAGAAAGATCGAGGATGTTGTTGCGAGCACCGGGCTCCGTGTTTCTGTCCATGCCCCATACGGTGATCTGAACCTGGCCACGCTCAACGACCCGATCTACCGCGAATCCATCCGCCAGATCTGCACCTGCATCCGGCACGCTGCCAGGCTCACTGACAGGGTGACACTCCACCCGGGATATTTATCACCGGTCGGAAAACTGATGCCACAGAAGATCTGGGATCTCCAGAAAGCAGCGCTCGTTGAGATAGGCAGGGTTGCGTCCGATCATTCGGTGCTTGCCTGTGTTGAGAACATGATCAGCACAAAGGAGTTTCTCTGCAGGTTCCCCGGTGAACTGATGGGCATGACGGAAGGCATAGAAGGCATTGGCATGACGTTTGATTTCGGGCACGCGAACACGGTCGGGAAAGTGAATGACTTTTTACCGTTTGTAAACAAGGCTGACCATATCCACCTTCATGACAATCACGGGATGTCTGATGAGCATCTCGCTCTCGGGGACGGTACAATCGACTGGAACGTCGTTGGAAAAACAATCGCAGGAAACTATAGCGGGGTGACGGTGATCGAAGGGCGATCGATCGAAGAAGCAAAGATCAGTCTTGAGGTGTTCAGGAGGTATTTCACGTGAACGTGCGGGTTTATGAGAATGCTTCAGGAAAATCCCAATATGGATTTTATGTGAACGGTGAGCAAATGCGAACCGTTTCAGGAAATTCCGAGGAGGAATTTACGTGAGCGGGCGAGCCTGCGAGACCGCTTCAGGAATATCCGGAGGGATTTTCCATGAGTGGTGAGACGCTTCATGTCCATTTCCTCGGTACAGCGGGTGCTCTCCCGACTCCTCAGCGCAATCCGTCCTGTATCATGATCCGGCACGGCTCTGACACGCTCCTCTTTGACTGCGGAGAGGGGGCCCAGCAGCAGATGATGCGGGCAAGAACGGGATTTTGCGTCGATGGGATCTTTGTCACCCACTGGCACGCCGACCACTTCCTTGGTATCTTCGGGCTTGTACAGACGCTCTCCTTTAATGGCAGGACACAGCCACTTATCATCTACGGCCCGTCATGGGTTCATGAATTTGTGACCACCCTGCATAACGTAGGAAAGCATAATCTCGGGTTTACAGTTGAACCGGTGGAACTTTCCGACGGATCATGGATCCGGTTCAACGGCTATACAGTCACTGCATTTTCTGTCAGCCACGGCATGCCGGCCCTCGGTTATGTATTTGAGGAGGACCCCCGCCCGGGAAAATTTGACCGCGGGCGGGCGATCGAGCTGGGTGTCCCTGCAGGGCCGCTCTTTGGCAGGCTCCAGCGCGGAGAGACAATAACTGTGGAAAAAGACGGAGTAGAACAGGTTATCAAGCCATCAGACGTGATGGGGATGCCCCGTCCGGGACGAAAGGTTGTGTATACCGGAGATACCGGCCCGGTTCCCTTGAAGATTGCCGCGGTTGCGCAGGATGCAGACCTCCTGATCCACGATGCCACCTATGATGACTCCGAAACTGTGCGGGCATCAGAATTCTATCATGCCACTGCAGGCCAGGCAGGAGAGGCTGCTGCAGCTGCTGAAGTCCGGATGCTTGCCCTTATACACATAAGCTCGCGGTACATCACCCCGGAAGTGCATATCGAAGACGCGAAAAAAAAATATTTTGGCCCCATCATTGCGCCGCAGGACCTCGACATGATCGAGGTCCCCTTCAGGAAATAACGCTCACTTTTTACCGGATACCTGCACCAGCTCCGTTTAGTTGCGCTCAATGACAATGTAGTTAATGCACCAGAGAAAATTGATGGTACACGCTGGCGTTTACAGTTATGAAACAAAAGAGAAGTGCAACAGGTAACAGATGAAGAATTTTATTTTGGTACGAAGTGTGTGGTGAGAGATCTATGCAGAAGGACGATATACTCGTCATCAGGCTTGGCGCAACCTGCGACCTAGCCGATGTACAAGAGCAGCAAATATACGCAGGAAAGGTACAGGGATTTGCAAATTTCGGGATGTTTGTCCAGTTAAATGAACGGATCAAGGGGCTCGTCCATAAAAGCAATATTAAGATGGAGCACAAAGAACGGGATTCCATTCTCGTGAAAGTCCGGCAGGTCCGCCCGAATGGCAATATCGACCTGGAGGAAGTCGTGATCCAGGTGTACCAGGTACAGAACCTCGAGAAGAAATCAACGACAGTGCGCATCGCGGACCTCGGGACAAAAATTGGCAGGACGGTCGCCATTGAAGGTGAAGTCGCACAGATCAAACAGACAAGCGGCCCCACGATCTTTACGATTGTTGATGAATCAGGCACCCAGAATGTCGCCGCTTTTGTTGAAGCCGGTGTGCGGGCTTTCCCTGAAGTCGAGCTTGCCGGGATCGTCAAGGTTGTCGGGGAGGTCATGAAGCGAAATAACCAGCTCCAGATCGAGGCAGACGTGATCACCTCCCTGTCAGGGGAGGAGGAGGCAACCGTCAGGGTACGAATCGAAAAAGCGCTCGATGCCCGTTCTGAACCCCGGGATATCCCCCTCCTTGTGAGATCGGATGTGATGGAACGACTGCGCCCAGAAATGAAAAAGGTTGCAAAAATTATCCGGAAGGCAATATTTACAGCGCAGCCGATCATCCTCCGTCACCACGCGGATGCGGATGGGATCTGTTCTGCTGTCGCAATCGAGCAGGCTGTCGTCGCGCTTATCCGGGAGAGCGGTACGGACTTTGATGCAGATTATTACCTTTTCAAGCGGGCCCCCTCAAAAGCCCCGTTCTATGAGATCGAGGACATCACCCGCGACCTGGACTTCTCATTAAAAGACCATGTCAGGTTCGGGCAGAAAATGCCCCTTGTGGTCCTTACGGATAACGGGTCGACTGAAGAGGATGAACCCTCCTACAAGATTGCAAGCGTGTACGATATCCCGTTTGTCGTTATCGACCATCATCACCCGGATGCATCGATTGACAAATACCTGCTCGCCCACGTGAACCCGTATCATGTCGGAGGTGACTTTGGGATCACTGCCGGGATGCTGGGGACGGAGATCGCGCGTCTGATCAACCCGGACGTGGAACCGCTAATCCGCCACCTCCCTGCTGTTGCCGGGGTAGGTGACCGGAGCGAGGCTGCGGAACGTGCCCTCTTCCTTGCACTTGTCCGGGAAAGCTACAGTGAGGATGCCTGCAAGAACATCGCGCTTGCCCTTGACTATGAACAGTTCTGGCTCCGGTTCAACGATGGCAGGGAGATCGTAAAAGACATCCTCAACATCAGCGGAAATTCTGCAAGGCATGAAAAACTCGTCTCTTTACTTGTTGAAGGAGCAAACCTGATGATTGAGGACCAGATGAGTGCGTGCATGCCGCATGTCGTCCCCCGTGACCTTCCCAACGGTGCAAAACTTTTCCTCATCGATGTCGAGATCCATGCCCATAAGTTCACCTTCCCTCCCCCGGGAAAGACCAGCGGGGAGGTGCATGACCGGCTCTGCAGGGCAAACCCGGGATCGCCTGTTGTCACAATCGGTTTTGGCCCGGACTTTGCGGTGCTGAGGTCACGGGGGGTGCTCATGAACATCCCGCGGATGGTCCGCGAGCTCCATGGCGAAATCCCCGGCGGTGGCATCAGTGGCGGCGGGCACCTTGTTGTCGGCAGCATCAAATTTGTGGAAGGCATGCGCGATACAGTGCTCGAAGCGCTGATCAACAAGATTGGCATGGCGCAGGTTCAAAAACAACCTTAAATTACAAATTTAATTTTTGAAACAGGCAGGAATCTTCATAGAACATTCGGATCACGTGTTTTTTGCGCGGATCGATTTTCGAATTCAAACCGGTGGGCAATAAATGCTTTCTGGTCAATTAATTGGTGGGCAAAATGAAAAAGGAGCCCGATTCTGCCACTTGGGGTAGATATATATATATACAAGTGGATCTATATGAGTTTTTAATGCTGAGGCAGCACATGTCAACTTCAAAAAAGATCCGTGAAACGTATAATGAGACCCAGCACAAAATTGTCGGCTATCTCCAGTCAGGGATAACCAAGGGCAAACACTACTTTAAATCAAAGTACATTGCAAAGGACCTCGGGTTATCCCCCAAGGAAGTGGGGACGAACATGGCGATCCTTGCCGATATCTGCAAGGATCTCAACATCATCCGGTGGAGCTATTCGAACAGCACGACGTGGATGGTCACGCCGCGGGCGATGTAATTTAACCATTCTCGCCAACCTTTTTTATATGCAAAAACTTCTTGAGATTGAGTCGGACGTCGAATTTGTCGCCGACATAAATGATCACAAGGACTGCCTGATGTCCCAGGATCCCACACAGGACAATCCCGGAGCCCTCTGGTTCAACATCGATATCCCCAAAGGGCATGGCATAAAAGCCGGTGACCGGGTCAGGGTTACGGTGGAAAAGATCTGACATTTTCAATCGTGGTTGAATCCCTTCATTCCTGCTCACCGGAGTGTTATTGGGTATGTCCGATTCATGGGGCTTTCATTCTAAGGTATAATCCCGGCAACGGTAAACCACAGGATTTATTATGTCAAAATTTTACCATTGAATCATGTCATCATGCCGGTTATCTCTCTGCATGCTGTGTATCATCCTTGTCCTGTCTGCAGGCTGCACGTCACTTGCGATTGGCGATGTAACTCCTGCTGACGGGGGAGTGAGGGTCCATGTCACCAACAGCGGGGATCCGATACAAGCCGGCATCCAGGTGCGGGTATTCCGGATCAATGATCTGGCGCAGAAGGAACTGACCAACACCGGTGTCCCGGTTAACCTGCACCGTGGTGAAAATGACATTACGGTCCCGGTGCGGCTCGAACCGGGAACCTATAAACTCTATGTGTATGTCACCACGAACGGCGAGCGTAAAACCGCAAGCATCAAGGATATTGTTGTCTGAGTAGTCTGATCAATGCCCTCCAATCCTGCCCGCATGGTTGATGCTGCACGCGGACGTGTGCCTGCAGATGCGGTTTTTAGTAACGCGAATATATTCAACCCGTTTACCTGCACATGGGAGCGGGGTGATCTCGCGGTAAAAGATGGAATCGTCCTTGGAACCGGGGATTACCGCGGCACCGTTGAACATGACATGAAAGGGGCATATATTGTCCCCGGCCTGATCGATGCCCACGTGCACATCGAGAGTTCGCTCCTTGTACCCCGCGAGTATGCCCGTCTTGTCGCACATCATGGCACCGCAACGGTGATCGCCGACCCGCACGAGATTGCCAATGTCGCGGGGGTTCCGGGCATCGGTTTCATGCTCTCCCAGAGGGAGGGATTGCCCGTTGACATCCGGTACATGCTGCCATCCTGTGTGCCGGCGACACCGATGGATGTGGGTGGCGCTGTCCTTTCCGCAAGCGATCTTGCCCGGTTCAAAGACACCGACGGGGTACTGGGACTTGGGGAGATGATGAATGTTCCCGGTGTATTGGCAGGGGATGCAGGAATATCAGAAAAACTTGCGGTCTTTTCGATCCGTGACGGGCATGCCCCACTGCTTGCCGGAAAAGACCTCAACGCGTACATCCTTTCCGGACTGCAGAGCGATCACGAGTGTACTTTTCTGGCCGAAGGTGATGAAAAACTCAAAAAAGGGATGTACCTGTATCTCCGGGAGGGTTCAATTGAGCGCAACATCGAAGCTCTGGCATCCCTCGTGACGCCGTTTACCGTCGCCCGCTGCTGTTTTGCCACCGACGACTGCCACGCAGACCTCCTGATGGAAGACGGCCATATCGACCGCTGCATAAGGAGCGCGATTGCATGCGGAATGACCCCGGAACTCGCAATCCGTATGGCCACACTCTCTGCTGCAGAACGCTTCGGGCTTAACGACCGGGGAGCCCTCTCTCCCGGTCGGCGCGCTGATTTCTGTGTTGTGGAGGATCCGGAGCGGTTCCGTGTACGGCAGGTTTTTGTCTCCGGCAGGGAGCTTGCTGATACCGGAGCATCAGCAGTAACACCAGTGCCAATTTCATTCCGGTGCGCGGTCCCATCCGTTGATACGATACGGATCAATGGCAGTGGGACGGCACGTGTCATCGGGATCATACCCCGTCAGATCATCACCGAACCGCTCCGTCTGGAATATGAAGGGAGATCTATGCCTGACCGCGACATCCTCAAGGTCGTGGTCTGTAACCGGTACGGCACAGGCACATGCGGGGTGGGGCTTGTAAAAGGATTTGGTTTTACAGAGGGGGCTATCGCATCGAGCGTCGCCCACGATGCCCATAACCTGATCGCGACAGGGACAAGCGACAAAGAGATCCTTTCTGCGATCGCAGAAGTGATCCGTATGCATGGTGGGATGGCGGCGGTTGCCGGGAAATATTATGCAAGCCTTCCCCTTGACTGCGGAGGGCTCATGTCATCCCTGTCATACCCCGTGGTTGTGGAGCGGTTAAAATCCCTCCAGAATGTCACCCGGAGGATGGGCGGCATTGACGACCCTTTCATGTACCTCTCGTTTTTATCGCTTACCGTGATCCCGGCGGTCCGCATTACCGACCGGGGCGTTTTTGATGGAGCAGAGTTCCGGGACGTCCCTCTGTTTGTAGACTGATGTAATCCTATTTGAGTGAAGAGATTTACCACGGCTACAACAACGGGATTCCCGCAACAAAATGCAGCAGGAGGATGATTGCAGGCTGGTGCACGAGATAGATCACCAGTGAATGCCTCCCGAGGACTGCCAGCGGTGACATGAAAATAAAAGGAATAGCCGGAGCCTCAAACCCGCGCCTTCCACCCGGG
The DNA here is from genome assembly GCA_026625165.1 of Methanoregula sp. Lineage (NCBI taxonomy): Archaea > Methanobacteriati > Methanobacteriota > Methanomicrobia > Methanomicrobiales > Methanoregulaceae > Methanoregula > Methanoregula sp. Next base: position 1,333,389 of record CP112999.1, read on the forward strand.
TATATGCTCTCTCCAATACCTAGCCCGATAAGGACAAGCCCAAACCATGGGAATAGGGGGGTGTAATCCACCGAGACAAAGGCCGCGGGGTGAATCCCGAACGGGCAGAGCCAGAGCGGCCCGGGGATGCCTGCATATGCTATTGCTATCCCGATGAAAACCACAACCGACCCGATGATGATATTATTGGAACGGAACCGGAAGAACAGGGGGGAGAGCATGATCGAGACGCCAATCGTATGCAGGATACCAAAGATTACAAATCCCTGCCCGAGATAAAGCCATGTTGCCACTGTGACGAGGACCCCGCAGGCAAAGATCCCGGCACCGCGTCTGAGAAATTTACCCGCGATCCGGACTGGCACCCCGTCCCCGGCCAGCCGCATTGCCCGGGAATGGCTGATGGAGAGTGAAATGCCCGCGATGAGCAGGAAGAGCGACGCAGTGGAAAACGCAAAGTACCGCCAGAAGCCGGATGAAACGTTCACCGGGTATATACTGAAAAAATACAGGTCAAAAACCGTGTGAAATATGATCATCATGAGGATCGCAATGCCCCTCGCGGCATCGATTTCACTGTACCGGTCCATTCCTGTCACACCGGACTATCGTTTGTAATCTGCAATAATCCTGTAGTACCTGATAATCACTCAGGGTCGCGCTGGATCAAAGGTCAGGGTTATGACGCACCAGTCGCAATATATAGACCGGGAAGAGCAATGGCGGGACCTGCAAATGACGAACATATCATAGAGGCGATCGGGAGATGCCGGATCGTGGTCCGGAACGGTATTGTTGTCGAAGTTGGGGATCCGATCATCAAAGACTGCCCGCTGGCAAAGAGGTTCGCATATCCCATACCTGCAATCACAAAAGACGAGGTTGCAAAAAACATTGCGCACCGTATTAAATCGTTTGGCATGTGCACGGAGCGCCGGGAAGTCCTTGACAACAGGGAATTTGTCGGGTTCGGGGCATCGGAACTGCTCAGCTTTGCACTTTTAACCGGACTGCTGGATGCTGTTGTCCTTGCCTGTGATGGGGCAGGGACCGTGATCGCGACAACACCCGGCCTTGTGCAGGGTATCGGCGGCAGGATGTCGGGACTGGTCAGGACATCCCCTATCCATACCGTGATGGACCGGATTGAAGAGAACCATGGGATCGTACCCGATCGAAAAACCGCCCGCATCGACCAGCCCGCGGGTGTCGCCCTTGCAAGAAAAAGAGGATACAGAAACATTGCGGTCACAGTCGCTGACGCAGGGACCGCGGAGGAGATCCGCGCAGCATACCCGGATACCATGATCGTAGCTGTTCACGTATCCGGGCTCTCCCATGACGATGCTCAACGGCTTGTTGCCGTTTCCGACATCGTGACTGCCTGCGCATCAAAACCGGTCCGCGAGATTGCAGGAAAAAAAGCGCTGGTGCAGGCAGGTACTGCAATCCCGGTCTTTGCGATGAGCGAGAAGGGCAAGCAGATAATTGTCCGGAAGATGGCGCAGTCGACAGACCCATTCCTTGTCAAGACCACAAAACTCCCGGTCAGTACGGGTTCCCAGCCGGAACCCCTTGTCTGAAAAACGACTCCTTCTCCGCCATTTTAAGGATCACCGACTATTTTATTTTACCGTCAGGCAGATTCCGGATATATATTGCAATGTTCAAATGATATGCTTCAAGAGATCAACCATCCCATAATCATGCAATAATTAAAAAGTCCAAGACCTATGCCGATAATCACCTACTACCATATCCTTGGCGTGAAAGATACTGCAACAAGAGGAGAAATCGCTGCAGCCTACCGCAAAAAAATAAAACAATGGCATCCTGATGTCTGCCGGCACCCTGATGCCGAGGAAAAAATGAGGGGGGTCAACGAGGCAGCAGAAGTCCTGCTTGACATGGATCGGCGTAAGGAGTATGACATTTCGCTTGCCAGGGAATTATCCTGGTTAGAGAAAGCAAAGTCATGGGCCCGTGAAGAAAGGCAGAGATCTGCCCATACTGGAGAGCCGGTTCAAGACGATCCTTTGGCTGAACATGCCAGAAGACAAAAGCCTTATGCGCACACTGATCCATGGATATCACCGGGGACTGCCCGGTTTGCAGCGGGATTCTGCGCCGCCGCATTTATTTTCCTTGTACTTGCGGCCGGAATATTTTCTGCCATTGCATCCTTGAACCCGCCAGGGAACACGTCAGTCCCTGCACCCGGCACTTCACAGGTAAACCCGGAGGTTGCCCCTTCAGGTGCTCAATTAACAATCGAAGAGGGCGATGAACTCTTTGCGGCAGGCGATTACGAAGGCGCACTCAGGATGTATGATGCGGTCATCGCACGGGATCCTGGTATTCCTGATAAAGATGTCTGGTACAACCGAGGTATGGCACAGAATATTTTAGGTCGCTATCACGATGCTTCGTCCTCATTTGACCATGTCCTCGCTTTGGCCCCTTCGGATTCGCTGGCGATGGGGCAGAAAGGAACTGCACTTCTTGGGCTGGGTAAGTATGAGGACGCCCTCGATTATACAGACCGGGCACTCTCAGGAAATTCCGATATTGCATGGATCTGGAACAACCGCGGTATCGCCCTGAGCCGGCTGGGACAGCAGAAGGAAGCCCGTGCAGCTTTCGATAATGCAATGGTAGTTACGACGGCAAGAACCGGATATTAATCCCGGCAATACACACGTTTCCAGGATACAAATACCAAATCCGGGAGTGGCAGGCCAACCTTTCCGTAAAATAAGGTGACGATTTTCATTACAGGTTTTCCTGTAAGAAGAGAATCTATTTTTATAATCAGTATCAAGATTGTTCCTTGACTGCAGATCCGGAGGGAGGGGTTGCGTGCGTAAGGAGATGAGTGATCAGGAAGGCGCCTACAAATGGTTCAACCGGGGGATCGCGCTCATAAAGCTCGGGCGGTACGAGGAAGCGACAGCCGAATTTGACCGGGTGATCTCGGTGCTGCCCCGGTACGCTGATGCATGGTACAATAAAGGCAACGCGCTCAACCGGCTCGGGCGGTACGAGGAGGCAAACGGCGCATATGACAAGGCGCTCGAACTCAACCCCGACCATGCGGTTGCATGGAACAACAAAGGATCCGCACTCAACAAGCTCGGGCGGTTCAAAGAGGCGCTGGCCGCACTCAACCGTGCACTCACCATCGACCGGGAACAGGCAGTTGTCTGGTTCAACAAGGGCACGGCGCTTGACAATCTCGGGCAATTTGAAGAAGCAATCAATTCCTATGACCGAGCCCTTACCCTGCGCCCCAGCGATCCCGATGCATGGAACAACAAGGGCAGCGTGCTCATCAAGGTCGGGAAATATGAAGACGCTGTTGCGGCGATAGACAAAGCGATCAGCATCCTCCCGAAGTTTGTCGCGGCATGGTTCAACAAGGGAGATGCCCTCTACAGGCTCGGGCACCTCGAAGATGCGCTGGGAGCGTACGATATCGTAAATTCCCTTGATCCCAAGTACGTGGAAGCCTGGAACGCGAGGGGCGTCGTGCTCCGCCGGCTCGGCCGGCTGGATGAAGCGATCGACTCCTTTGACCATGCTATCGCCCACCGCCCGAATTATGCCGTGGCATGGTTTGGCAAGGCAGAAGCACTCCGCGATCTCAAACAGGACCAGAAAGCGCAGAGCGTCTACGAAACAGCTGTCGCACTTGACCCGAAATATGCAGATAAATGGCCACAGACTCTCGTGATACCGCAGAAGGTACCGGAAGTACCTGCACCGGTTAAAAGACCTGCTGATACCATTTCCATCCCTGAAGAAAAAATTACAATTATCAAGCCAAAAGCACCGGTTGACGTCCCGGAGGCAGAGCCGGTTTTTGAACAGGAACCATCAGAAGAACCACAGGAAATTGTTCAGGCAGACGATGCAGTGACGTGGCATGATAAGGGGCGCGCACTGCACGCGGCCGGCCGATACGAGGAAGCAATCGAAGCCTACGGGCATGCGCTCTCTTTTGACACCGATAACCCCATGATCTGGAACAACATGGGAAAAGCACAGGATATGATCGGGCACCACGATGAAGCGATCGAGGCGTACGACCGTGCCCTTGCTGTCGATAAAGATAACGCCACCGCATGGTGCAATAAAGGATCGGCACAAAAGGAACTTGGAAAAATCGCGGAAGCAATTGAGTCCTATGATGCCGCGATCAAAATCGACCCCCACGACGCCATTGCATGGTTCAACAAGGGAGTCCTCCTCCACGGGCTCAAACGCGATACCGAGGCACTTGCTGCGATCGATACTGCTCTTGTCCTTGAGCCGGAAGACTCACGTGCATGGGCAATCAAGGGCTCACTTCATAATGCGCTTGGTTCCTACAAAGAAGCAGGCGACGCATCTGACCATGCAACCGCCATCGATCCGAAAGATCCTGTTGCATGGATGACACGCGGCCTGGCCTTACGGCGGCTTGGGAAGACGGAGGAGGCGGTTGAATCGTTCGACCGCGCCATTGTCCTTGGTACACGCGATGCTGCTGCATGGAACGGAAAAGGGGAATCTCTCTGTGATCTCGGCAGGTACGAGGAGGCAGTGGCAGCATTTCAGAGTGCGCTCGAGATTGCTCCCCACGATGCCGCCATCTGGAACAGCAAAGGGCTCGCCCTTGCCAGTTTTGGTATGCACAAGGAGGCGCTTGCTGCATATGAGCAGGCAACCGGGAACCGTCCGGACTATGCTGAAGCATGGGCAAACAAAGGAAACGCGTTATCGGAACTCGGGCAGCATGAAGAGGCAATCCGGGCATTTGACCGCGCCCTTTCAGAAGATACAGATAACCCTGCGCTCTGGTACAGCCGTGGAGCGGCGCTGGCAAAACTGAACCGGTACAATGAGGCAATCGCTGCGTACGACAGGGCAATCACAATGCGTCCTGATTACTGGAACGCATGGTCCGGCAAAGGATCGGCGCTTGCCGGTCTTGGCGACCATGATCAGGCAGTCAGTGCATTCGACCGTGCGATATCACTTGAACCAGACCATGGAGCAGTCTGGAACATGAGGGGAGCATCCCTGAGATCACTCGGACGGCTGGAGGAGGCAGTCGGGTCCCTTGAAAAGTCGATCAGCCTTGATCCTGAAAATCCGTCTATCTGGCAGAGCAAAGGGGAACTCCATCATGACCTTAACCAGTATGCCGATGCGCTCACATCGTTTGACCGTGTGCTCGGCCTTGAGCCGGACAATCCTCTTGCAGAAAACCGCAGGGCAGATGTCCTCCTGAAACTGGGACGACTCGACGAGGCGATCACCTCATTTGAACGGGTTGTCAGGCTCGATCCCAAAAATCCTGCTGCATGGGAAGATATGGGGGAAGCGTTTGCAGGGAAAAGGAACTACGAGCAGGCAGTGAAATCATTTGAGCGTGCCCTCTCCCTCAATACTAATGAGAGCAGGATTTGGCGCAGGAAGGGAGAAGTGCTGCTCGTGTCCAGGCAGGAGAAAGAGGCGGTTGCTGCATTTGAGCGGGCCATTGCGCTTGACCCTGCTGATACTGCAGCGTGGGCAGGAAAAGGAACAGCGTACGGCAATCTCGGGGATTATGAACAGGCTGTTGCAGCGTTCGATACCGCCCTCTCGGCAAGCCCGGACAATGCAGGTCTGTGGATACAGAAGGGGAACGCGCTTCTGTCGCTCAACCGGTCAGATGATGCCCTTGCAGCGTTTGACCGTGCGGTTATCCTGCGCCCGACAGATGCAGGGGCATGGGCGGGGAAAGGCAGTGCACTTGCCTCACTCGGGTATGCAGACGAGGCCCTCACTGCATTTGAACAGGCACTCGACGTGGACCCCCGTTCACCTGAAGTATGGGTCAAAAAAGGAGGAGCTCTTGCCAGCCTTGGGCAGCTGGATGATGCGGTTTCCGCGTATGACCGGGCAGTCACCCTCCGGTCTGATTATCATGCAGGATGGGCAGGACGGGGCACCGCGCTTGTATCTCTTGGACGGTATGCCGATGCCCTCGAAGCTTTTGACCGGGCTCTCGCCATTGTACCTGATGATGCGAAGGTCAGGGTAGCACAGGGGCGGGCCCTGTTCAACATGAACCGGTATGACGACTCGCTTGCAGCCTTTGAACATGCAATTGGGATCCAGCCGGAGAACGTGACTGCGTTATACTGGAAAGGAAGAGCACTACATGCCATCGCCCGTTATCCGGAAGCGCTTACGACCTATGAAAAAGCCCTTGCAACAGCCCCTTCGGATGCAGGGACATGGGCAGCCAAAGGGGATGCGCTGAGCAGCATGGGGCGATACGAGGAGGCTATCAGCGCATATACGAACGCACTCACACTGAACCCCTCCGATCATGTTGTCTGGAACAACCGCGGGTCCGCCTTCAATGAACTCGGACGCTATGAGGAGGCGATTGAGGCGTATGACAAGGCGCTCGCGCTCCATGCCAATGACCCGATTGTCTGGAACAATAAGGGATCTGCCCTCATCAATTCCGGGAATTATGAACGTGCGCTTGGTGTTTTTGACACTGCGATCGGGCTTGCGCCGTCATATGCGCAGCCATGGTTGAATAAAGGCCACGCGCTCGATGCAATGGAGCGGTATGAGGATGCAGTCGCAGCCTACGATACCGCCCTTACTATCTTACCGGACTATGCCGATGTATGGTACCGCAAAGGCAGGGTGCTCGCATCCCTCAACCGTACCGAAGAATCTGGTGCTGCGTTCCGGAAAGCAATCGGCATCCAGCCGTCCCATGCCGACGCGTGGTCAGGTCTTGGCACCGTGCTCGAAGAACAATACCAGTTAAAAGAGGCAATTGACGCTTTTGACCATGCACTATCGCTTGAGCCGGAGAATGCGGGGTTGTGGTTCACAAAGGCACGTGCATTAACAAACATGAAGCGCCATACCGAGGCATTGGAAGCATTTGAGCGGGCGATCAGCCTCGAGCCGGAGAACGCTGCACTTTGGCTTGCCAAAGGATCAGCACTTCGGGATGCTGGCAGACAGCAGGAAGCATCTGATGCTCTGGAACGGGCAACTGCCCTTAGTCCTGGCTCAGCCGAAGCATGGTTCTCGTTAGGACAGGTCCTGTGCACGCTCGGACGGTACCGTGAAGCGGTCGCCTCGCTCGACCGCGGGCTTTCCCTCAACCCCGCAAATGCGGGCGCCCGGGCAATCAAAGGGCAGGCTCTCGAGAGCCTTGGCAGGGCAGAAGAGGCGATAAGGGAGTATGACGAGGCGCTTGCAGCCGAGCCGGGGAATGCCTTATTCTGGGATTTGCGCGGAAACGCCCTGTCAGAGTTTGGGCGGAATGAGGAAGCACTTGAATCGTATGACCGGGCCCTTGCAATCGATCCGGGTGATGCTTCAATCTGGAACAGCCGTGGCAATACCTTATCGGCACTAGAACGATATTCTGAAGCTGTCGATGCATATGACAAGGGGCTGGCACATGAAAAGGACGACCCCACGCTCTGGTTCAACCGGGGGCTTGCACTGAGCAGTCTTGAGCGGTATGATGATGCGTTCGAGGCATATGACCGGGGCCTTGCCCTGGCGCCCGATGATCCGGACGCCTGGAATAACCGGGGAAACACCCTGGAGCAGCTTGGGCGGTTTGAGGAGGCGGCAGAAGCGTATGACAGGTCGATCGCCATTCATCCCGAAGATGCCGTAGTCTGGTATAACAAGGGAAATCTCCTGCGCCGTCGTGAAATGGTTCAGGATGCTGTGGCTGCATATGAGCGGGCAATCGCGATCAGTCCAAACGATGCAGAAGCATGGTTCTCGAAAGGTTCAGCGCTATATGATCTTGGTTCCTTCAGGGAGGCAATAACCGCTCTCAATCAGGCGCTGTCGCTTTCCCCTGACCATGAGGGTGCATGGTACTGGAAGGGACTGGCGCTGGCACGGATGGGGCATTCTGAGGAGGCAATCGCTGCATTTGACCGTTCACTTGCAATCGATCCCCAGTTCCCGGATGCATGGAACGGCAAGGGTATGGCATTCACTTCTCTTAAAAAGTTCGAGGAGGCGGTTGCCGCATACGATGCCTCGCTCGCTTTGGATGCCCATGTTGCCTCATCATGGTTTGGCAGGGCGGACGCACTCCAGCATCTCGGGCGCCAGAACGATGCCGTCAACTCATATGAGCGCGGACTTGCCATAGACTCCCTCAATGCCGGTGCATGGTATAAAAAGGGGAATGCATTGTCCGATCTCGGCCAGTATCCTGAAGCACTTGCCGCATATGATAGGACCTTGTCCCTTGATCCTGCCCGCACTGCCGCGTGGAACGGGAGGGGTTCTGCACTGGTCGGACTCGGGCGGTTCGAGGAAGCGGTTGCCGCTTTTGACCGGGCGCTGACGACCGATCCGGATGATCCGGTCATTCTCTACAACAGGGGCACTGCGCTGGAGAGCCTCAACCGGTATGACGAATCCGTTGCTGCATATGACAAGGCAAAAGAACGCCTTCCGGAAGACGCAGACCTCTGGCACAGGAGAGGGCTTGTCCTCCTGCGGCAGGGCAGGTTTGAAGATGCAATCGCTTCATTTGACCATGCGCTTGCTGTGCAACCGGATGATGCTGTTGTCCTGCACAACAAGGGACTTGCACAGGTCCGTCTCGGAAAACCGGAGGATGCGATCATCACAATCGATAAGGCACTCGCCCTTAAAGCAGACGATGCTGCGGCATGGAACACTAAAGGGACCATACTGAATATGACCGGGATGCACGAAGATGCCATCGTTGCATATGACCGTTCCCTTGCCCTGACCCCTGATGACGCTGATGTATGGTTCAACAAAGGCAACGTCCTGACAGACCTTGGCAGGTACGAGGATGCCGGGGCAGCATATGAACATGCCCTTGCAATCAGACCCGATGACGGGGAGGCATGGGAAAACAAGGGGCTCGCGCTCCTTGCATTGGGCAGGTTATCCGATGCCATCGCTGCGCTCGACCGGGCACTTGCCATCAATCCCGATGATGCCGATGCATGGAACAGCAGGGGATCGGCGCTTGACCGGCTCGGGCAGCATGACGATGCGATTGCGGCTTATGACCATGCCCTTGCTCTTGACCCGGAGCACACGGATAGCTGGAAAAATAAGGGGCTCGCGCTCCACAAACTCGGGAGGTTTGAAGAAGCAATCTCAGCTTACGACCGCGCGCTTGCCCTCGATCCCGATTATGCTGTCGGCTGGAACAACAAGGGCAACGCGCTTCACCGGCTTGGGCGGCATGACGATGCGATCGCTGCCTATGATGAAGCACTTACCCGGCACCCGGACCACCCGATAGGCTGGAAAAACAAGGGGCTTGCGCTCCACAAACTTGGCCGGTATGAGCAGGCGATTTCTGCATACGACCGCGCGCTTGCCCTCAGGCCGGAAGATGCCGATCTCTGGTACAACAAGGGCAATGCTCTCAACCGGCTCGGGAAGTTCCGGGATGCACTTGAAGCAATCGATAAAGCACTTGCTATCAACCCCGAAGACGCCAGCTCGTGGAACAACCGCGGGTCGGCCTTAAACCGTCTTGGCATGCAGGACGAGGCAATTATCGCATATGAAAAATCTTTAGCGATAAACCCCGATGATGCGGATGCGTGGTTCAATAAGGGCAACGCGCTTGTAAAACTTGGGAGGATAGAGGAAGCGATCGAAGCATTTGACCATGCACTCGCTATCAATCCAGATGACGTCAGTGCCTGGAACAACAAGGGGTCTGCTTTAAACCGGCTCGGTATGCACATCGAGGCAGTTGAAGCATACGACCGTGCACTCGCCCTTGACCCTTCCCATGCTGTCGGGTGGAACAACCGGGGGAATGCACTCAAGAAACTCGGGCGGTATGAGGAGGCCATCGCATCATATGACCAGGGACTTGCCGTTGAACCGGACTATTCGAAAGGCTGGTTCTCGAAGGGGACGGTACTCGGTGAACTCCGGAGGCACACCGAAGCGCTGGTGGCATTTGACCGTGCACTCGCCCTTGACCCCAACGACTCGCTTGCATGGTTCAACAAGGGGACAGCTCTCCAGATGCTCGGGCGACACCGGGAAGCACTTGCATCCTACAACCGGGCGCTCGCAATCACCCCTCATGACGAGCGGGTACAGCGGATGAAAAATGACCTGATAAAAATGTTAAAACAGGCATAAAATCCCGCTGCTTCAATCTTTTTTTATTCGTCCGATTTATGGACCGATACCTCATGAGTCAGAATATCCCCTTTGATCCGGCAAAGCAGGGCATAGTACAAAAACAACTTATTTGAGGGCTAAAGATAACCACTCATGCGTCCGTGGACAATGGCATGTTCACGCAAAGGATGGAATTTATGGCAGTGGAAGATATAACCAAAGCCGGAAAGAATGTCGGAGAGGGCGTCAGGGGGCTGACCAAGGGGGCACGGGGATTTCAGGAAGAGTTCCTGGAATTCCTCAAGAAGTACCAGGTGATTGGCCTGGCAGTCGCGATTGTGATCGGTGCTGCAGCAACCAAGCTGGTTACGGCAGTGGTGTCAGATATCATCATGCCGGTGATTGCCATCATTATGCCCCAGGGCGACTGGCGCACGGCAACCCTTAACGTCGGGCCGATCAAATTTCTTGCCGGAGACATGCTGGGCAACATCATCGACTTTGTCATCATCGCGGTTGCGGTGTTTATCATAGTGAAATATATCATGAAAGAGGATACAACGAAAAAAGTGTAATTTTTTCCCGAGTTCTGTGGACATACCGCAGAAAAATATCACCTTTTTTAAGGATTTAATTATAAAAATGACGCCCCTTTCCAGACCTCATCTGATTTTAATAAAATTAATTTCAGATCAGGTTCCGGTGAATGTGTGCCTCAGGAATGTTGCCCCCTTTCCTTTTCATCCATCGTTCCCACCAGTACCAGAATCGCCGGCATTACGATAATTGCTCCGGCCAGTGCAAAGAAAACAGAGATGACAGTTACGGTGCCGAAATTGCTGATGATGCCAAACGAAGAGGTCATAAGTGCGGCAAAACCGAAAACAGTCGTCATGCCCGAGACCGTGATTGCAGTACCGATCTGCTGGATGCTGTACTGTATCGCGGGCAGGAGCGCCATCCCCTTATCACGTTCCTCGTAATACCGTTCCATGATCAGGATTGTATACTCTGATGCAACCCCGACCGACATCGAACCGAGCGTCGCAGTGAGCGGGGTGTAATCGATAGATAGCAGGTACATGATGAGCCCGTTCCATCCGACAATCATGATAATGGGGACAAGCGGGGTCGCAGCCTTGAGAAATTTCCGGTAGATGATGTACAGGAACGCCAAGATCATGCCAAAGCCTAGGAGCGTCATCTGGGTCTTACCCTGCCGGATCTCCCGGATGAGATTCGTGAACATCTCACCCATGCCAGTGAACGACGCAGAAATACCCGGCGGCGGGGCTTTCCATTCCAGGTCCCGGTCCATGTTCTCCATCATCGACATCGCCACGTCATTTGGCATATCGACAGTCGAGAATTCGATCACTGCTTCCGTCCTTCCACTTAAGAACCGTTTTCGGGTATCTTCAGGAACCAGTACCAGTGTCCTGTCTATGTCAGGGCCGGTCTGGGGCAGTATTCCCCCATTATATTGCCTGAGGTAGGTAACGATGCTGGTTGAACCGGTGATCTTGTTGTTATGCGTCTCTTCATACTGCTGGAATTCCGCGATCCAGCGGACAGCATCCGGTGAGAGGACATCATCCCCGCGGACAAGTACCGGGGTAGTGGACGTCTCGCCCATCGTGCGCTTCACCTTGTCAAGGTTCACTTTTGCCGGCATGTTTGCCGGGACAAACGTCTTTTCATCGGTATTGACGATGATCTCGTTGTCCATCTGGAACCCAATAAACGCGATCATGATGCAGAGGATCAGAACCGGGACCGGATTTCTTGAAACAATCCCTACAATACCTCCGACAAAATCGTTATACCGGGCGACATAGGACTTCTCCGGTAATTTATCCGGATGACCCTCAACCACCGGGCGGTAGCGGGTAAGAATCCCAAACGTGGGTACAATGATAATTGATGCAAAATAACAGAAGGCAAGACCGATGACGCAGGTGATCCCGAAGCTTCGTATCATCGGGAGCGGGGAGATCCAGAGGGCAAAAAAACCCATTGCAGTGGCAAGCATCGCATAGATGACCGAAGGGCCGGCTTTAGTAATGGTCGTTTTTACTGCCTGGTCCAATGAGGATTTTTTTGCTTCTTCGTCAAACCGCGAGTGGAACTGGATCGCGTAGTCGATCCCTATCCCGATCATCACCGGGAAAGCACCTATGGTGACCATCGTGATCGGCATGCGTGCAAGACCAATAAAACCGAATGTGAATACCAGTCCGGTACCAACGATAAGGACCGGAAGCAGCCGGTAACGGACATGACCGAAGAGGAGCCCGACTGCGATGACCATCAGGATCATCGCGATCAGGATGAGCGTGCCCATTGAGCTGCCCATCTCTGCTGACATTTCCTTGGAAAACGCCGGGTTGCCTGTGACGATAACACTTACCCCGGGCGGACTGTTTGAGAGGCTCACTCGTTTGTTGACATTTTCGATCAGCCTTGACTGCTGGGAGTCCTCAAGCCCGGGTTCGATTGTCACCACCGCTATTGTCATGGTACGGGACGGTACGAACCGCGAAATGATCTCCTGGGGGAACTCCTCTTCGATGCGCCGGATCTCCGCAGAATTTGCCGGAAGAACACCGCTGTTCTGGCCTTTGACCAGATCTGCGATGCTCGTCATGCCCGTGACATAGCGCTCCCGCATCACATCGTCCTGCAGCCGTCCAATATACGCGAGCACATCGGGAGTTAAGACATTGTCCGCCTCGATAAGGATCAAAATACTGTCGGACTGGAACGTTTTGGTATACCTGTCCAGCAGCATCCCGCGTTCTGTATCCTTGTCCAGGTATGTCTCGCTGCCCGTCTGCATTGTGATGAACGTCGTCCCGTATAGTGCGACCGCGATAAAAACCAGAAAAAGGACCCCGACCATCCGGGGGCGGGTGATGATGACCGAGGAGAGTGTCTCAAACGGGGAGTGCATGGAAACCTATGGAGAGAAAGGTTGGATCGGAAATGTGATAAATTGTGTTCAGGGCATATCAGCAATTGATGGATGACCGGATATCTGCCGGGAAGTTGCTGTATGCCGGTAAGATTGCCCTCTTTTCAGAACAGATACCCCCTGCACTATATATGAAAAGGTGGCAATGACCTTAGGCTATAGTGCAAGCATCCGGTCGATGGCAGAGCGTGCCCCCAATGCGATATTTTCAGGGACGGAGATAACCGGTTGGAGATTGGCAAGGGCATCCTTCACTTTAACCAGATCTGTCCTTTTCATATTCCTGCAGACCGCCGCGTCAGAGAGGGGATGGCATTTCTTTTTGGGGCACAGGATACTGATACGGTGCAGGATACCCGTTTCAGTACCGATAATAAATTCAGTATCCCGCGATCCGCAGACATGGCGTATTATTCCTGATGTACTCGCCACTTCATCCGCGAGATCGATGACTTCGGGGCGGCACTCGGGGTGCACCAGCACCTTTGCCCCGGGGTATTTTTTTTGTGCCTTGGTCACATGCTCCGGGGTGATCTGGTCGTGCACAATGCAGAACCCTTCCCATGGCAGGACTTCCTTGTCTGTGAACCGGGCGACATAGCGGGCGAGGTTCCTGTCAGGAACGAAGATAACCTGGTCCTGATCAACCGAGTTCACGACAGTTACCGCATTTGCTGACGTGCAGCAGATATCGCTCTTTGCTTTCACCCCTGCTGAGGTGTTTACATAACACACGACTGCCGCATCAGGATATCGTGACCTGGCAACCTCAAGCCCTGGCGCTGTGATCATCTCTGCCATCGGGCAGCAGGCGTCAGGAGCAGGCAGGAGGACGGTCTTATCAGGAGACAGGATCGCCGCAGTCTCTGCCATAAAATCCACACCGCAGAAGACTATGACATCCTCTTCTCTTTTTGCAGCTGCCCGCGCCAGTTCAAGAGAGTCCCCGACTACATCGGCAATATCCTGCACCTCACCGATCTGGTAATTATGGGCAAGTATGACCGCATTCCTCTCCTGCTTTAATGTAAGGATATCATCCCTGATTGATCCGGAATCCTTCACGTTTCAGACCTCTGCGAATTGATGACCATTCTTTTTCTTTTTTCGTGGATCGATAATTCAGGACTATAACCGCAGTACCCTGCTGCATGCTTCAGCTGTTTATCTTTACGGCAGATCATCCACATTACCCGCTCCCTCCACACGCTGTGCGTGCGTGTATATATTCATCTTTCCGCCGCGGGCAAACCCGATAAGCGTGAGCCCGGATGTATGTGCAATCCTGATCGCAAGCGTAGTTGTAGAACCCCGGGAAATTATTACTGGCACCTGTGCGATCAGGCACTTGCGTACCATTTCCGATGAGACCCGGCCCGATGAAACAACATAGGTCTGCTGGAAATCGACCTTGTGGTTCAGGCCGTACCCGATGACCCGGTCGAGTGCATTATGCCTCCCGATATCCTCGGAGATGGTGATGACGCCGTCCGCATTGAAGAGTCCTACGAGATGAATTCCACCGGTTGTGCGGTGGACCTCGGAATCAAGGGCTGTTTTAACGGCATTTATTATTGTCTGTGGCCTGATGACCAGCCCGGACTGTATCTGTGGCAGTTTCTCGATGTCTATGTATGAAGTGGTCCCACCACAGCCGGAGAGGATAGTCCGTTTCGGCCCGAATGATTTGAACACATTTTTTGTGAGCACGCTGATCCGGTTTTTCTCCACCTTGACAGATTCGATCTCGTCCGGGCTTTTTATGATCTGCTCGGTGAACAGGTAGCCCGTAACAAAATCCTCAAGCCGGACCGGGGTCATCAGGGCGGTCATCGCATGCCTGCCGTTGATAAAAAGGGCGACAGGGAGTTCTTCTACCACTTCATGCATGGACGGTTCAAATACATCTCCGTCTACCCGGATGCAGGGCACTTTCTGGTACATCCTACTTCACCTGTTTTGCCGGTATTGCGCTGCTGTAATGTCCTGTGCTCCCATGATTGTTAAAACGATTTGCTGTACCGCGGTTTTGTACTTCATCCATGCTGCCGGTACGGTACCCGGCAAGGTCGAGGGTCACATATAAAAACCCGATCTGCCGGAACACATTCACCAGTTCTTGTTGCATCCTCAAAACTATTAACATATTTTTTTTATCGACTTCGATGCGGGCAATACCGGCATGCATCCGGACCCGTGCCCGTTCAATCCCTTTTTCTGCAAGATACGCTTCAGCTTTCTCAATCATTGTGAGTTTTTCTGCTGTGATCGCTTCGCCATAGGGAATCCGTGTCGCAAGACAGGAGGCAGACGGTTTGTTCCAGAACCCGTATCCGCACCGGCGGGCGATGTTCCTGATGTCCTGCTTTGTGATTCCTGATTCCATGAACGGATGTAAAATTCCTTCCTCAGTCATCGCGATAAGTCCCGGCCGGTATTCGCTGGTATCAGATATATTGCTCCCGTCAGCAATACAGGTTATCCCCAGCTCACCGGCCCGCTGTTTGAGAATGCGGGCAATCATTTTTTTACAAAAGTAACAACGGTCAACAGTATTTTTTAAAATCTTTTTATTTTTCATAACCGGCGCTGTGATCACTTCAAGGGAAAGGCCCATTTCCCGGGCAACCAGTTCTGCATCCTCCAGTACTCTTCGTGGAATGAGCGGGCTGTCAATAAATACGCAGCATGTCTTCTCCCCGAGCGCCTCGTGGGCGAGCACGGCAAGGAGTGCACTGTCCGTACCGCCGGAAAAGGCAACAAGCATTGAGCCTTGTCCTGATATGTTATTTATAAGAACCTGCTTTTTTCCCGGGTGGGGGGTTCTCCTTACCGGGAGTTTTTCTTTCATCATTATTATGTAAGGTTTCACGATTGTTTCATAATACGTTGTTGTCACAAATACACAGCATTAATATTGACAGCTGCCTGCAATTATGCGAGCCGAAATATTCAGGGAGGCAGTGAAAGGCAAAATCACTTCCAAAGATCAGATACTCAACCGGCACCGGTCATTCATCAGCAGATATTACAAGAGCAGGAAAGAATAATCCAGAGATAAACGAACATATTCAGATAGCACATACGACCATTAGGAAAAACCGGCATAGACTGACGCTTGCCTTTGAGGTGGATTATGTTTTCAGAACGGGAGCGCACACGATATACACGCCAGATGATGCTCATTGGAGATGCAGGACAGGAACGCCTGAAAAAAGCGCACATTTTTATTACCGGTGCCGGCGGGCTCGGCTCCCCGGTCTCGATCTATCTCGCAGTTGCAGGTGTAGGGAGAATTACGCTCGCTGATATGGATGTCGTGGACCAGACCAACCTCAACCGGCAGATCCTTCATTACGACAGGGATATCGGCAGAAAGAAGACGGCATCGGCAGAAGAAAAATTGCATGAGATGAATCCTGATATTACGGTAAAGGCAATTGACACGGTCATCGATGGATCAAACGCCGAAAAACTTGTCGGGAAGGCTGACGGCATCGTCGATGCCATGGACAACTACACGACACGGTACATTCTCAACGATGTCGCAATAAAAAAGGAGATCCCCCTCTTTCATGGGGGGATCCGGGGGTTCTACGGTCAGGCGACCACGATCATTCCGAAAAAGACGGCATGCCTCAGGTGTATCTTCCCCAAAGCGCCACCAAAGGAAGTGTTCCCGGTGCTCGGCGCCACGGCCGGTATAATCGGGACGTTGCAGGCAACGGAGGTCCTGAAGTACCTGCTCCATTCCGGTGAACTTTTAACAAACCGGCTATTCATATGGGACGGGATGCGCTCGCATGCCGATGAGATATCTGTGGAGAGGAATGCCCGGTGCGAGGCATGCGGCACTGGTAAACGATCAACAAGGAGAGATATATGAACGTCAGGGTACGGTTTTTTGCTCAGTTCGGTGAATTATTCGGGCCAGAGACACTCCAAAAAACTCTGCCCGGAACGACATTTACCAGCCTGATCAAGGAGATAGCATCAAAGAACCAGGAAGGCTATGATGCGATCTTTGATGAGCTAGGTGCATTCCGCGAGTTTGTAATCTTAATGAAAAACGGCAAACGGGTAGATATCGCTGACGCAGCCAAAACCGGAGTTGATGATGGAGACGAGATCGCAGTATTCCCGCCTGTCGCGGGAGGATGAGGAATCCCTTATCAGGAGATTCGGGTATGATAACCATCCGGAAAGATGATGTTGATATCGGGGCGCTGATTAATGCGGCAAAAAAACGTGGTACCGGCGCGATCGTCGTCTTTGACGGGATCGTCCGTGACGATGATATCAGGGAGATGGAACTTGAAGCTTATGAAAAGGTCGCGGTACGGGAACTCGAACGTATCGCGGACGATGCAAAGCAGAAATTCAACCTCATCTCTGTGGACATCATTCACCGGACCGGGCGCCTTGCAGTGGGCGAAAACATCCTGATTATTGTTGTCGGTGCCGGGCACCGGAAGGAGGCCTATGAAGGTTCCCGGTTTATAATAGAGGCGATCAAAGCCGGCGTCCCGATCTGGAAAAAAGAGCTTACCAGAGACGGCGGGCGCTGGGTGCCGGGCGAGCACGGGCACGGGTCAGGATCAACAAAATAATATTTTAGGACAAGACAAAAATTTCTGTCTTTGTGCAACTTCCTTGAAAATCCGTTATTTCCCTCATTTTTATTTTACTTATTACGCCTTTTAAAAAAGCCTGGTTTCTGGATAACCAAACAGGGTTCCGGAAAAATGGACTGATAAGGGAAAAAAGGGATTTGGAGATACCTGACTTAAATCAGACCTTTCACGATTTTCCTATTGATATCTCATTCTTTTTTTTATGGAGATATATGAGCAGTACTGCTAGGAAGACCGGATACAGAAGATCCATAAACATAACCCCACCGGCATTGTTGGGCGCATAGTTACCGTGGAATATCATCTCGTATACATGGCCGGCCCCGGCAGAGAATAAGAAGAGACCGCACCCGATAATGGTCGCCGTCCAGAACCCCTCGTTGCGGAACCTTAAGCAGAGCACACCAACAAACCCCATGAAAAAGTCCCACATCCCGACTTCACGTTGGAACGGGCTGCCGGCAGGCCAGCCGATCGATTCGGCAACTTTATCCGGTGTCAGCAGGTGGCCCAGCCCTCCGAACATGAGCCCCAGACCAAGCCCGAGTGCAATCTGCCACATGAGGAACGTTTCGAGAGCCTTAACGCCCGTATACTGTTTCCACCTGTTGTGGACGATTGCTATACCTGCACCGACAAGAGGGAGAAAGAATGGCCAGAGGAAATTCATCAGATCCATACCGGGATGTTTGTTACGGGGATATTAAATTGGTGTGATAGCCATCGTGGAGAGAAGGGAAAATATTGTCAGGGTTGGACTATTGCTTCAGGAACTCATACAATAGTCACATTTATATTACTAAATGTTAAAATTATTTAACAAAGAGGCTATATGAAAAAGAATTCGTGGTATCTGATTATCGGCTGTATCGCTCTTTTCCTCCTCGCCATTTTCTGGTACTCTGTCGAGACCCGCTTATCACCGCTGGTGATCGAATCTGCGTTTGTCATCTCAATCGGGATCATCTACCTTGCACGGAAAAAGGTGACCGATCTGATCGAAGATGAACGGAGTGCAAAGATCACCGAGATGGCAACCATGAGGACATTCCAGGTCTTCTGGGTGGTGTTCTGCGCTATTTCTATCGGCGCCGTGATGCAGATACTCTATATACCGACCTTTCCAAAGGAACACTTACCGATCCGGCCACCGGAGATTCTTCCCCCAAGGATGATGGGATATTTCCAACTCGGCCTTCTCTGCATGATGATCTTCCTCTACGTCGGGTTCAGGATATATTATGCCCGAAAATACGGGGACTGGGAGACCGATGAAGAATAGGATTAAAGTATTCCGGGCAATGCACGACCTTACGCAGGAGGACCTCGCACAGGTTGTTGGCGTAACCCGGCAGACGATACTTGCAATAGAGAAAGGGAAATATGTCCCGTCCCTTGACCTCGCCTTTAAGATTTCCCGGCATTTTAAGGTAAATATTGAAGAAGTGTTCATGTATGATGCAGAAGGCAGGACAATCGATGTTGATTAGAACACTACACCGGTTAAGGGCAGGACAAAAGAGATTACATGCACCTTTCTTTTATATGTATTCCGTGATCGTGGTCTGACCCGATAACAATACCAATAATTATTTTAAAAATGTAATGTTTAACAGTAAAATCAAAAGGTATATATTACAAAATGTTAAATATACTTTACATTGTGTGTTCAGTTCGCACACCGGCATCCGCACAACACCATGGATGATAAAATCTGCATATCAGACTCAAAAACTTGGACTGAAAATACAACGGAGAAAGTATGAAACCTCAGACAATTGTCCTAAGCATCTTTTTGTTCCTTATCTGTGTTGGAACAGTGAGCGGGGCAACCAGTGTGATCAGTGCCACGTCACCAGAGGATGCCGTTGCACTCGTATATATTTCAGGGTATGATCTCGATCCTCAGGTTTTTTATCCCTATGAAAAGGGAGTAGTCACTGTACATGTATACAACGCGGCCAATGCTTCGGTCGGCCTCTCTCCCCCCAATCTCATCGACCCGAACGTGAATGTCATAAACAAGAACTCCTTTAACACGATGACCAACATTGGGCCAGGGGCGACGGTAGATTTCTCATTCCTTGTCACCGTAGATCCGCCGGATGGCACGTATTTTCCCTTATTTACCGTACCGACAAAAACAGCTAATTCCGTCCACTCGACCCTCAAGATCGTTGTGGATTCAACAGATATCAGGGCAAGCATCTCAAAAAAACCGGACACATTCTCTCTCTTAAAAAAAGACACGGTGAATGTCAGCATTATCAATCCCCGTAAAGGAGACATCACCAATGTCCTGGTCATACCAGAAGGCACCGGGATTGATGTAACGCCGTCAGAATACTTTGTCGGTACATTAAAAGCCGGAAGTTCTGTTCAGGTCCCATTCCAGGTCACCCCTGTCCAGCAGTCAAACCTCACGTTCCACATCAGTTTCCGGAACGGGGATAACAAGCACACGACTGATGTGACCCTCCCGATACTCCTTGGAGAAGATAAACTGGCTGTAGTGCCTGTTGTCAACAATGTTGCCCTTACATCTTCCGGATCAGCCTACACGGTGAGCGGCGATATCAGTAATGCCGGCCTTACGGATGCAAAATCCATGGTCGTTACGATAGGTGCGCCTGCACGGGCAGTCGAACCCTATTCGGAATACGCGATTGGGTCACTTGCTTCAGATGACTTTTCAAGCTTCGAGCTTTCATTTACCGGTAACGATCTTTTAGCAGTCCCTCTTGTCATCACCTGGAAGGACAAGGACGGGAATTCATTTTCCACGAAAAAGATCCTCGATCTCCGGTCTGGTTCTGCGGGGACCTCCCCGGGGATCTCTACGGGAACAGGAATAAGCGGTTCAGGTACTATTGGAAGTTCCGGTACAGCCACAGTTACATCGGGAAGTCCTTCATCAAGGACAGCCGGCGGCGCCCCCGGAGGTGGCAGCATATTCGGGTTTGGAGGAAGCCGGGGGGGAGGTATCAGTTCGTTTTATCCTGTCATCGCAGGTGGCATCATCCTTGTTGTCGGTATTGTGCTCTATAAGAAGCGGAAATGGATTGCTGCAAAGATTCCAAAGATAAAGAAGCCCTAAAGGGTTTTGCCATGACAGCAAATCCCCTCATCCAGCTCCATGATGTCACAAAAGTGTACACTCTGGAAAGTGGGGACTTTACCGCGCTCGATTCTGTCTCACTGGATATCATGGAGAACGAATTCGTGGCGATCATGGGACCCTCGGGCTCCGGTAAATCGACAATGCTGAACCAGCTCGGAATCCTTGATGTTCCCACATCAGGAGAACTGTTCATCGATGGCAGGAACGTTGCCTCCATGACAGCTCTTGAGCGCACGCATATGCGCCGGGACATCATCGGGTATATCTTCCAGAAATTTTACTTAATCCCCCTGCTTTCGGCATACGAGAATGTGGAGTACCCGCTGATCCTCAAATACAAGCACCGGGACACGAGCGGTAAAGCTGCCGCAGTCCTGAAGTCTGTTGGCTTTGACGATTCGCTCAGCGCCCACCGCCCGTCACAGCTCTCAGGAGGGCAGCAGCAGCGCGTTGCGATTGCCCGGGCACTGGTCAATGACCCGAAGATCATCCTTTGCGATGAGCCTACCGGCAACCTCGACCGCAAAACCGGGTTCCAGATCATGGATATCCTTATCGGCCTGCATAAAGAGGGAAAGACCGTTATCCTGGTCACCCATGACCCCAAGATCGCAGAATATGCACACCGGACGATACAGCTTGAAGACGGGAGGGTGATCGGATCGTGAAAGACATATTCTTCGATCTCTCTGTGCGCAGCGTAAAACTCAATTTCATGCGCTCGCTCCTTGCGTCCATTGGGATCGTCATCGGGGTTGTTGCCATATCGTCCATGGGGATGCTTGGGACAAACATGCAGCTGATGGTCAAAGACCAGCTAACGGCGGGCGTCAATACGATTGTTATCACTCCGGATGTTGTGAGGGCTGAACCGGGGTCAACCATTACCTCCACATCGGGTATCACCGAAAGCCAGCTTAATGATATCCGGGACGCGGCTGGAATAAACGGGGTCATCCCGATTGACCGGACAAACACCCAGTTCTCGATAGGGTCAAATGACGGGAGAGGTTCGATCTACGGGCTCGATGTAAATGACATTAAAAATATCATGAACGTTACCGAAGGCTCAACGATTCGCGGGGAAAGCGATGCCATTGTCGGTGCCACCATCGCAAGCAGGTTTAATTTAAAAATCGGCACCCGGATCAAGGTCGGTGAGCCCAATTTGAGTGTCACCCGGCCGGTGATCCGGGTGGTAGGCATTCTCCCGACAGTGGGAATGTCATCTTCCAATGGCATTAATACGGATAATGCGATTGTTGTATCCGATACCTGGTATAGCGCCCAGTTCGGCGGGGATAAAGTGTATGACCAGGTGAACGTGAACCTAAAGGATGTCAGCACCCTTTCGGCTGTTGAAACGGCGATTGCAAAAAAAGTCAACCGTAATAAAGAGGTTGTGCGGATCTCCGATTCCAGCTCACGGATCTCAAGTATCGCTTCAACCTTAAGCTCCCTCACCACATTCATCCTTGCGATCGGAAGTATCTCGCTCCTTGTCGCTGCGACAAGTATATTCAACGTGATGATGATGTCGGTCAATGAACGCGTGCAGGAGATCGGCATCCTGCTCTCCATCGGGACAGAGAAAGGCGAAGTGCGACGGATGTTCCTGTATGAAGCGTTCATCCTGGGAATTATCGGTGCCACCATTGGCGGGGTCATGAGCCTTGTCATCGGGTACTCGGTGGTAAGTGCGATGATTGGCAATACGGCATATTTCTTCAAGCCGGACAGCCTGATCTATGTCCCTTACGGGATGGTAATCGGCGTTGTTGTCTGTGTCTTGTCCGGTCTGTATCCTGCGTGGAAGGCATCCAACATGGACCCTATCGACGCGCTCAGGCAGGAGTGAGCAGGGAAGAACACTCCCTTTTTAACTTTAGAATTCAGCATCGGGCAGGTTGAGGAATAAAAAGGTTGCCAAAGAAAATGACCGCGGGCCGGCGCTGACAACTGCAGGTCAATGGAATCCGGAGGAGACGAGGTCAACCTGACCGGTGATTGCGGCTGCAAGTATCCGGAGATTGTTGACAAACGGAGATTTTTGTTCAAGGAGCCCTGAGACCTCCGGCTCAATGCGGAGCACTTCCTGGTTAAACGGCAAATAAAACAGCCGGGAAAATTCCTCAAGCTCTTGCACCTTTCTGCCGATTTTGCCTTCATCTTCCTGTCCGGCTGCCCGGTTTACAACGAAAACGACCTGCCCTATCCCCAGTTGCCGAGCGAGGTCTGCCGACTCTCTGGCTACGGAAAGGGCATTGTAGGACGGATCTGCCATTACGATCGCCGTGGAAAACCCATCGGCGACTGCCCTCCCGAAATGTTCAAGTCCCGCCGGGGTGTCAAGAAGGATCACCTCATCGGAAAAAAGCCTGATGTTGCGGAGGATAGAAGAAAGCAGTGTATATTCGGGGCACAGGCAGCCTGTCCCGGCCTGCTTGACCCCACCCATGACAAGGAGCCGGAGGTTGGGAGCAACCCTGACGGAGAACCGGTCGACCACATCACCCACATCGGGGTTTAGCGTTAACAACCCCCCGGGAGACAGGTCAGGGCTGGCACCGGTCTTCTCACGGATATAGTCCGGGCTCCTGCAGACCGGCACGATCTGTTTTGCTTCATTTGGGGCAATTCCCAGCGTCACTGCAAGGTTTTTCTGGGGATCGCCGTCAACGGCAAGTACCCGTAATCCCTCCCGCGCAAACAAATGGGAGAGAAGCGCGACAAGGGTGGTCTTGCCCACTCCGCCCTTGCCCGTCACAACAACGCGTATTCCTTCTTTATTGCCGCGGATCGTTGTGGTTCCCCCTGTCATTGCACGCAGCGGCACAGCGGTCCCGGATGCTCCAGAGCCGAAGTTCATATCCCCAGCTCGGTCCGCTTCCGCTCGATGTGACTTGTGATAAGATCCGCTGCTTTGACCGGGTCTGGTTCTACCGCGAAGCTCGCGTTCACCGCACCCTTGAGCCCTTCGGTCAGCAGCGATATTACAGCCGGGCTGCCGGAGATATGCGGCATAACACCAAGCACGGTGTAGACCCCGGATGCAACGAAGTACGCACCGATAGAGACTGCCTTCTGGGAGTACCATTCCGGCGCTGCACCCGCAATAGGCAGCTTGTGGATGGGGACGTTGAGCGCATTTCCAAGCTCCGCAGCGAGGACAAGGATTCGGGAGTTGTCAACACAGGAACCCATGTGGATTACTGGGGGGATTTTTAAGGATTCGCATACCGCTCGCAGGTCATCACCTGCCAGTGCAGCCGCTTCCGGCCGGAGGAGACCGGCTTTTCCAGAGGCAATCGCCGCGCAGCCTGTCTCAACGCAGAGAATATTTTTCTTAATGAGTTCCTTTGCCAGTGTCACATGGCCAAAGTCGTGTTTTACATGCGGGTTGTTGCATCCGACAATCCCGACCGCTCCACGGATCTTACCGGCAGCGATCAGATCGATAAGGGGCTTGAAGGAACCACCCAGCGCTTTTTTGATCGCTTCGTTGGAGAAACCGGACATCAGCGGGACAGGTTCTCCGGGAATCATGACCCTTTTGGGGTTCCGGTTTTTGAAGTTCTCGACCGCCATCCTTACGATCGCTTTTGCAGTCTGGTAGCCCTTGTCGGCTCTAAAATCGAAGTAGTACGATCCGGGAATCTTTGCTTTGGAGCTTGTCGATATGATGAGAGTATGGTAACAGCTCGCGGTCCTCGGGAGCGATGGGAAGATACACTGGTAATCGACGATCATCGCTTCAAGGGCGCCTGTCGTGATAACGAGTTCCTGGTTCAGGTGGTTGCCGCTCATCGGGATACCCTTGCGCATCAGTAACTCGCTTCCCGTGCAGCATAACCCGACAAGGTTGATCCCTTTCGCACCGTGTTTCTTTGCGAGCGCCAAAAACTCGGGGTCCGCGACAGCTTTCACGACCATCTCTGATAGCACCGGGTTGTGGCCATGAACGGCGATATTCACATGGTCTTCTTTGAGCACCGCAAGGTTGACACGGGATTTCAGGATCGATGGCGTACCGAACAGGACATCGGAGATATCTGTCCCGATCATTGACCCGCCCCATCCGTCCGAGAGACTGCAACGGAGTCCCTGCAGCAGAATGTTGGTATAATCTGCCCCGACACCCATCTGGATCCGGTGCATGCAGTCCACCACTTCGCGGTCGATCCCCCTCGGGGTGATTCCGAGCGCATTCCAGATATCCCGGGTTGCTTTCGGGGCACGGTTTAGGAGCTGGAGTGTGTTTTTCACCATCCCGTACTCTTCGAGCATGGCACGCCCGAGTTCGGCGGCAAGTTTCTCCGTGCTCTTGCCCTCGGTTCTGATACTATATTCCACACAAAGGCGGCGAAGTTTTTCCGGATCGGAAATACCGTAGTCCTTTGTCTTTCCGGTGCCGACAAGGTACAATGTTTCAACAATATCCCGGCCATGATCAGAATGCGCCGCAGAACCAGTCGCAATGGTGTCCAGAAGGTTGCGGGCAACGATCAGATCCGCATCAGCACCACAGACACCGCGGATGCGGTGGGGCGGGATGATCCGGCACGGGCCCATGGTGCACCGCGAACAGGATATTCCCGCTTCACAATACTTGCACGGAGGCTGCTGCATCTCAAACCGGTCCCAGACCGTTTCGATGCCCTCCTTCATCGTCATTTCAAGGAGTGGTTTTGCATTCTCATCGATCGTTCTGGCTTCTTTCTTCTCTTCGATTAACACAGGGTTCAGGAGGGACATCCGGGCACGATCGAGCTCGCAGACATCGATCCGTTCACGGATCAACTTGGGTTTTGGTTCTTCTGCCATTTCATACACCACGATAATCGATTAGTACGTGGTAATCAATTCAGGCGATATTTATAACTTCTTCTGATGTGAAGGGTCTTATTTTGACTATTGGGTAATTAAAAAAAAACGGGTGAGAAGTAGTCTTATACCAAAATGAAAATAATAAAAAAGGGTATAGTACCATTCTAACCACCAATTTTTCTTTGAACAATTGGAAAAGTAATTCATTCAGACACTCATGGGGGCTTCGCCATCGGCTCGCCCCCGCCATTGAGGCGACCCCCATATTGCGATATATGGGTAAAATCCTGTTTGAGCCGGGATCAACCATGTCTTACATTATCTCACTTTTTTTCTAACTATTTAATTTCTAATTTTTCAGCTAATTTTTACATCTGAACTCAAATTTTATTTTAGTGGTTTAATAAGGACTATACCCTAAAAATCAAAAATCGTTACCGGATACGGTCTGCTGGCATGTCCGACTGCGCCATTCCTGATGTGTCCGGGATTCGCTGTGCCCACAGGTTGAGGGTGGATTAATCCTATCCCTGGCTGCCTGCATCCATCTGTAACTTCAGCAGCGCAGCGGCGATCTCAAGAGATGTGTAATCGTCCACCATGATCCGCTCGATTGTCTCCAGCTGTTTGTCAAGGTTGCCCGCATCGATGGTCTGTTTGATCTTGTCGGCAAGGGCTTTTATCCGTGATTCTGCAGCATCACGCGCCGAGGGGATCGGGATCCGCGAGATCGTGATATTTGCGATACGCTGGATCTCGCGCATCTTGTATACATCTTCAGGGCCTACAAACGTGATCGCACGTCCGCTCCTGCCCGCCCGCGCCGTCCTGCCGATCCGGTGGACATAATATTCGGCCACCTGCGGGACGTCTAAGTTGACGACAAGATCGATATCATCCACGTCAATACCCCGCGCTGCGACGTCGGTTGCGACAAGTAAGTCGATCTCCCCTTTGCGGAACTGCGCCATCACCCGGTCACGCTGGGACTGTTTTAAGTCCCCATGAATTTCCCCGACACGGTACCCAAGGGTCTTGAGCCTTTTTGTCAACTGGTCGACCCGCCGCTTTGTATTGCAGAACACCAGCACAAGCTTGGGGTCCATCTGGTCAAGGAGGCGGCAGAGGATATCGAATTTGTCCCGGCTGTGCACCTCGACATACCTCTGTTCGACCTGGGGGACGGTCAGTTCCTTATGGGGGATCTCGACAAATTCGGGGTTCTTCTGGAACCGGCGCGAGATCGCTAAGATCGGCTTGGGGAGGGTTGCAGAGAAAAGGATGGTCTGGCGGTCTTTGGGAGTCTGCCCGATAATCGTTTCGATATCAGGCAAAAATCCCATGTCCAGCATCTGGTCTGCCTCGTCAAGGACGACCATCTTCACCCGGGACAGCGACAGCGTCCTGCGGCGGAGGTGGTCAAGCACGCGCCCCGGTGTCCCGACAACGATCTGGACGCCGGTCTTTAACGAGCGCAACTGGCGTTCGATCGGCTGCCCGCCATAGATGGGCAGCACAGTCGTGTGGGCCATGTGAGCTGCAAGCAGGGCAATCTCTTCTGCTGTCTGGATTGCCAGTTCCCTCGTGGGGGAGAGGATGATGACCTGCGTCTGCCTGTCGCGGGGATCAAGCCGTTCGAGGGCAGGGATGCCAAACGCCGCGGTTTTTCCCGTGCCGGTCTTTGCCTGACCGGTCACGTCATTACCTGCGAGGATTATGGGTATTGCACTGGTCTGGATTGGTGTGGGCTCTTCAAAGCCCATATCTTCGATAGCCCTGAGTATTTTCGGGCTGATGCTGAAGTTTTTGAATGAAAAAGAAGTTTCCATTTATCAGGTATTGGTGTTCTGATGTCTTTATATATCTTATTGGACAAAAAATTAAACCCTGCAGGCAATCGGATACTGGAATAAAAATCCAAAAAAATTCCCGCTTCTGTTTTACACGGGATTTTTTGCACTGGACCGTACACACAATACCTTAATCCCGTCAGACATCATTTCTATATACTCTGATACAGCGTTTTAAGCAGAAATTGGGTTATCAGGAAATAAGAAGGAGTGGATTAACTGTCATTCAGGAAAGACCAGAATAACGGGGAATTTGATGTTGAGACTCAGAACGAGACCGGTACTGAAGTTATCCGCGTCCGTCTGCCAAAAAAACGGAACCGCGAGATGTTTGCTTCTGCTGACCTCATGATGGGGGCAAACCACATACGTGTCCGGTGTTTCGATGGCGTCACCCGCATGGGCAGGATCAAGGGCAAGATCAAAAAAAGGGTCTGGATCCGGGAAGGAGATACGTTAATTGTTATTCCATGGAGCTTCCAGGACGAAAAATGTGATATTGTGTACAGATACCTCAAACCACAGGTCGAGTGGTTGCGAAGAAACCGGTACCTGTAACTTTTTTTTTAAATTTTTTTTATCTTTAGCTTTTTTTTAAACAACTGCGGCATATCAATCGATTCAAGCATAAAAAAATCCCTTCTGGCACAGGGCATAATACTTCCGGTGTGCCCCACCTCCTGATGAGGCATGACTACATCATCCTGCAGGACATATACTAATATGTGATTCGTTCACAGGATGAAAAATGAAAGGGATATTTCTTGATTCACGGGTCTTTGTGCCTGACCCCACGCAGATCCAGATCCTCAAAACAGTGGCAGAAAAACCAGCATGCCATATCAGTCATGTTGTGCACCAGCTGCTTCCTGACTACAGCGAGAGCAGCGTTCGCTCGGGCGTCCACAAGCTGCTCTCAAAAAGATATCTGGACGGTGGGAAAGCCAACAACGAGATCCTTTTAAGGATCACATCGGGCGGCCGCATGGCCCTCCAGCGGACAGCGGACTGACTGCCGGGCAATCATTATATTATTTTTTTATTCCTTGTAACCTTTAGGCAAACAAGAGTCTTTTTTTGTAAAAAATTCTTTTTACGACTGCGTCACAGTCAGGCAATAAAGGGTATCCCAAGGATTTATCATCCGGATCGTTGTTCATTGTAGCAGGTTAAAGAACACATAAAGGAGACCGATCGCGGTGATTTCACTCCGTTTTTACCGGATTTATGACATTGGCAGGGAGATTGACCTTGACTGGCTGGAGCGCGAGCTTGCAGAGAGCTTTGTAACGGCAAGGGCGAGTTTCTTGAGGGTCAAGCAAAAGTCTATCATGATCGAAGATCCGCCTCTCGCCATCCGGATGCAGCCGGTGCAGGTGGAGCGGCAAGGGAAAACATTTGAGTTTTCCGTTGTCGCACGGGTATATGATATCGGTGTGATCAGTTTCTGTTTTGTTTACGAAAACCCTGCTGCGGATTATTCCATGCTCAGCGAGATCACGTTTAAGTTTGCCGGCCAGGAAGGGCTGTCAGACTTATTCTTCGAGAACCTGACAAAACTGGGAGAGATCATCCGCCCGCATATCAGGAACTTTGCAATCGACCGGGATTTCTTTGAAGATTATACCGTCTATTTGACCGACCGGAGGGACGACACGGTTGACCCGGTACCACTGCTCATCGGCGAAACGACAGAAATCTCCCCCCAGATGAGAGAGGAGATTATCCGGAATTCGCTCAGTTACACCCCGGACGACCTTGCATTAATCTCATGGGATTCCGCGCTCCTCTGCAACCCGGAAGTTCCGACCGATCTCATTGACCTTATTGAATACGCCAATGTACAAGTCCTCGAGCTGAGGTACTATGACCGGGAACTGACCCGGCAGATGGAGAAGATGTATGACGATATTGAACATGCCGACCGTATGTGGCGGTTCCTCCGGATGCACCAGTACCATACAATCATGGGGAAACAGATGGAGACATATGCAGAGATCTCCGAGATTATTGAGAAAGTCAACAACCTGATCAAGGTCACCGAGGACGTGTATTATGCCCGGGTCTATGCAACTGCATTAAAAGTGTTCCGGAGCGGCCAGTGGAGCAGGAGCGTGAGCCGTAAGATTGATGTGATCCGGGAAAACTATTCGATGCTTTCCGACGAGGTCCGCATCCAGCACTCCAATTTCCTCGAATGGATTATCATCATCCTGATCGCCATGGAGTTTTTCTTTGCCATCTGGCAAAGCATGCGGGGATAGAAATTTAAAATAAGAACGGAACTGTATCGTAAAATATTTTTTAAAAACAAAAGAGAGAAAAAAATTAAAACCGGGGTTTCCGGTGCTTCGGGAGGCAGTCCTGGCAATAGACAGGTCTTCCCTCGGTCGGCTTAAATGGAACTTCGCAATCTTTACCGCAGTCTGAACAGACTACTTTTGTCATTTCACGGGGGCCGAAGTTTCTCGGGCCACCAAATTTTGATCCGTACATAATGTTTCTCAAACAGCCTTTTGTTAGAAAACTGTATACTTAAGAGAACGGCTGAGGTTAAGAAGCTCTGCATGCCTGCAGGGGCACATGCACCTTGTTTGGAGGGCAGGTTTGCCAGCATCCTACGCGCAATCGTTTCTCTTATCTCCTGAACCACCCCACCAGTGAGTGTGATGCGCGAGCCGCCGGTCAAAAAGATACTATACTGGTGCGACAACTGCAATGTCCCCCTTATAGGGAAGGGGTGTGCATGTGGAAAGGAGGGAAAGAAGATCCCACTTCTGCAGCCGTACGATGTACGCCCGGCACTTGCCGCAGACATGGAACTTTTAGCACGCCTTGTGCACGAGCATTTCGGTACCGTAACGCTCCAGAACATTGTGCTCTTCAACAAGACCGGCGGCGTCGACCGGGCAGATCTCGTGATCATGAGCGGGGAGCGGTTCGGATGGCTCACGTTCGATCCGGTCACGAGGGAATATAATCTCGATATCGCACCGGAAGCCCTGCTGTTCCTGCTCCCGCATGCGACCCGTGGCATCGTCGACCTTGAACAGTACACCAATGTCAGCAGGGAACAGGGGAGGATAGGGGGCAAGAAGCTCGTGCTCAACACCCCGGTCTCCGATGGGACGGTGATCGTAAAATACCGCAGTAAGTTTGGAACCGCCATGGTAAGGGACGGGCAGATCAAAGTCAGGGAGATCGTTTCTGTTGATCCAAGAACTCCCCCAAACCCGGACTGGAGTGTTGCCGTCCACCAGAACCGGTATCACCTCAAAAACCTTGAGCGCACCGCGGTCAGGACTATCAGGCACCATATGAATGACCGCCCGGTCATCAACGTCTCGTTCTCCGGGGGCAAGGACAGCACTGCCGTACTGCACCTTGCCCGCAAGGCAGGCGTGACATCGGCGTTTTTTATTGATACCGGAATCGAATTTCCTGAAACGGTGGAGTTCATCCGGTCACAGGGTATTGAGATCATCCCGCCGGTTGTCGATTTCTGGCAGGCCGCAGAGAAGGCGGGACCTCCCGGCAAAGACCACCGATGGTGCTGCAAGCTCTTAAAACTCCGGCCCCTCAAACTCTACCTCGCAAAAATTGGTCCGTGCGTGACCGTTCAGGGGAACCGTTGGTATGAGTCATGGAACCGGGCCGATCTCGAAGAGACAAGCCAGAACCCTGAAAATGTGCTCCAGCTCAACATCTCGCCAATCCGGAACTGGCGGGCGCTCGAAGTGTTTTTATACCTCTGGTGGCAGAAGATTCCCACCAATGTACTCTATGAACGGGGTATCGAGCGGATCGGGTGCTACCCCTGCCCGTCGATGCTTGAGAGCGAGTACGAGGAACTGGGGAAGATGCACCCCGGTGCGGTGCATCGCTGGAACGAGATACTTGAAAGATGGGCGGCAAAGAAAGGACTTCCGGAAGAATACTCCAGATGGGGTCTATGGCGCTGGAAGGCGCTGCCAAAGAAGATGCGGGAGCTGTGCAGTGCAAAAGGGATATTACTCAACGATGATTATTCCTTAAAGCCTGTGAGGGAACGCAAAGTGGAACAGAAACAGGATACCAACGAAGGTGATACAGTCGTGACCCAGACGGATGTACGGGAACCGGATACATTTGATGCAGAGAGAGCACGCAGGGACTTCCCGATCCTTTCAGAACTCATTTACTTTGACAATGCTGCAACTTCATTCTCCCCTGAGCCGGTTGTGCAGGCACTTGTTGAATTCGAGCACCAGTACCGTGCCAACGTCGGGAGAGGGGTGCACCGGCTGACAAGGATCGCCTCGCAGCGTTACTGGCACGCCCACGAGAAGGTGGCAAAGTTTATCGGCGGGCAGGATGGCATGACTGTCTTTACGAAAAATACCACCGAGGCGATCAATATGGTGGCGCAGGGGCTTGCATGGAAGGCAGGCGATCATGTCATTACCACAGTCATTGAACACCATTCAAATCTCCTGCCGTGGCGGAACCTGACCAGGCAGGGGGTCAAAGTCGATATCATCGGGATACAGCCGGACTATTCCCTTAATCCTGCTGCATTTGAACGGTCAATTTCAGATAAAACCCGTCTTGTCGCGGTCACGCATGCCTCTAACGTGCTCGGTACCATAACCCCGGTTGAACAGATCGCAAAGATCTGCCATGATCATGGCGCGCTCCTGCTTATCGATGGTGCACAGGCAGTCCCCCATATACCGGTTAACGTCGCAGACATCAGGTGCGACTTTTATGCGTTCTCCGGTCATAAGATGCTCGGGCCGACCGGCACCGGAGTCCTCTGGATGAAGGATCCGGTCATCGAACCTTCGGTGCTAGGAGGCGGGATGATCGAGACCGTGACAGCCGAAGGGTTTACTCCTGCGCAAGGCTACCAGAAATACGAAGCGGGCACCCCTAATATTGCCGGGGGGATCGGCCTTGGAGTGGCAACCGATTACCTGACAGCAATCGGCATGGACCGGATACGGGAACACGAGGAGCGGATCACAACCCGTCTTATCGACGGTCTTTCAAAGATCGACCGAATCCGGGTGTATGCCCCGGCACAGCAAGCATCCCGGATCGGAGTTGTCTCGTTTACCATTGAAGGGCTCCACCCGCACGAAATCGCCCAGCAGCTCGATGAGGGCTCCGACATTATGGTGCGGTCAGGGCACCACTGTTGCCAGCCACTCATGGACCACCTTGGCCTCAGTGACGGCACCGTGCGGGCGAGCCTCGCGCTCTACAACATCGGGCAGGAAGTGGATCTGCTCATTGCGGCGGTTGAAGAGATCGTGCGGGGATTGTAATACAGAAATAAGATACCTGATATACTGATACCTAAAACAGATACCAAAAAAATCCAAAAACGAGTATCCTGCGAAAAAATTACAGGGAGAATTACACCCGGTACAACCCCAATCCAGAAGTCCACCCTATGACACCTCCCAACGATACGAAGCAACGCTCTGCGGTTCTTCCAGGTATTACCGTTGATATCATCACGAAAACAGACCAGCGGAGCGGAAAACTGGTCCGTGGCATCGTGAAGGACGTCCTCACCAATTCCTCATTCCACCCACACGGGATCAAGGTGAGGTTGCAGGATGGAAAGGTAGGCAGGGTTCAGGGGATTATTCCATCTGGGAGGGGGCAGAAGGAGTAAAGTTAAATGATGATCATTTTTACTTGGTTGACGATACCTCTGACATCGTACACTTGTCAGAGAGTATCCTGATAAAAACCAAAGACACTCTCCTCGATCCCAACAGGTTCAGACCTTCATTTTAGTTCAATCCCCTTGTGCACAGGAAGCGGAGGTTGTAGCAATGACAGCTCTTGTAAGAGAGCCCGGAACAGTTACGTGAGGTACTCCCCCCACCTTCATACATGAGTGGGGGGAGCTGGTCTGAGCAAGGCCGACCCCATGGTGGGGTCTGAGGGGGTACCTCGCTTTGATCGGGTGGGGGGCACCTTAAGGCACATAAGTGGGGATACCCCCTCTGTTTGCACAGGAAACGAAGCCGATCCCGCTGGAATCTCTGTCGGAGACCAAAAACCGGAACAGGGTGGGGGTACCCCCTCATGTGCTCAAAGGTGGGGGGCTGGTCATCGTACTCAAGACCCCTCACGCGATCGCGGAAGGGGTCTCGATCCAAGTGGGTGGGGGGTGTCTGCCTTTCCTAAGGCCGCGATAGCGGACTTGAGAAGATATCGAAGATATCTTCGAGTTGCCCCTTGCCCGCGAGCGGGCGGGCCAACATTTTATCGTTGGGAAGTCGCTCAGAATTTGAGGGAGTGGGTTGAAAATAGAGAGGGGTAAATGGGTTTTGAAGGTGGGGGTAGGGCATGGCCAATGGGTGGCCCCCCACCCTTTGGACCGAAAGAAACAGTATGAGGGAGGTGGCGAAGGCTTGATGCAATCCAATCAAAATCGCGGAGATTATTCAGATGCGGCAATGTGAAGCGGAGAGAATTGGGATTGCGAGGTTTACGAGATGGAGAATGAAAAATCAAGAACACATATGATTTAGTTTGTTACAAATATTTTTTATTATAGTAACTCAATTAAGCGTTTTGTGAGATTTATCGTTACGATAACAGATTTGTTTTCAATAAAGCCGAAAAAACCATTTCCAATAATTGTAATAATTGTTGGATTTTTCTTCATTTTGACAAGTGGATGTGTTAACACAACAGAAATAAAAAATCAAACCGTTCTTCCAACAACTACGGCTGTTCCAGTCCATATTGTGGAAATCAAACCGGATCGATCTATCTATGATTCGTGGGGAGTGCTGTACGTCGGTGAGGGGGATATGAAAATATCCGTGCCTCCTCAATGGAAAAATACAACGTGGAATGGCGCAAATCAATTATATGCAACAGACAAATATGAAATGTCAGAAACAGCATTTGTGTTTGTTAAAACCGGATTGGATTTTGGAACTTACTCTTTTAAAAAACAAATTGACCAAAATTATATTGATAATGAAACCCTCGATTATTTAATTAAAATATTACTTCCTGATGGGACATCGAGTCCAGAGTGTAACCACACGTGGATTTATAAAGGCGAGGCAGGGGGGGTCGTCTGTCCCAAAGCCTTTAGTGATCCAACATATTATCTCATATCAGGTCACCCAGCACGCAAAATATCGTGGGATACTCATTTTCAGACTCTATACAAAGAATCCGGTACAACAATAGTCCAGAGTCGGCAGACTGGATATATTGTGTGGAGGACCATCGAGGATTCTCATAACGAAGCATACATCCTCATTCAAAACGATGGTCGTGTGGCCTACGTTCATGGTCAATACAGACCAACTGTTGCACTATGGGAGAAGACAATAGTGAAACAATCAATGGAATCGTTGACAGATAATTTTTGAGGCTCTGTAGAAACTCTGATTTTTTTTCAATAACCTCTCAAGATGGATGAGATCATTTTCTGTTCGGATTGCTATTGAGGAATTCTACAGAGCCCAATTTTGAAAACTATATATTACAAAATCTCGAAACTGCGCCCGAGTCAATAACCTAGTTTTGGAGGATGGTGAGATAAATAGAGTTCCAAATTGTGAGATAACTATAACCAAAAACAAGGATGCGAGGGAGGGGATTTAAACCCCCGAACTCCTGCGAGATCAGGCCCTCAACCTTGCGCCTTTGATCTAGCTTGGCAACCCTCGCGCCCCTGTCCTCTCTCGCCATTTTGTCGTAAGCGAACCAGTCATAACGAACCCGGAAAACCGGCGGTTGAGGCGCATAATTCCCGGACCGAAAGGAACCGGATCTCCCCCGGCCTTTGATAATAAAGGTGATGGAGGAGATACCCGTCACCCCGGTCACTGGCAAAAAGATATTAACAGAGACAGACGTTTTACTCTTATGCCCCGTCCGTCTGTTGTCATTATCGGTGTTCTTCTGGCCATTCTCATTGCATGCATCCTTTCCGCAGGGTGCAGTGAGGGGCTCCCATTGTCCAGTGAGTGCTCATATCGGGTAAGTTACGGAGGTAATTTCCTCCTGACCAAAGACCAGCCGGAATTCAAGTTGACAACACCGGAAGCCAACAAGAACTGCCATGCCCAGATGACACTCACCTATTGGTACAAGGACCAGGCGCTTGCAGAATCCGGGACAAAACCTCCGGTCATGTACAATTTCCGTACCTGGACCGGGGGTTTCCCGGACCCGGTCTCAAAACAGGTCGATGCGTACAATGATCAGGGCGTTAAAGTAAAGGCATGGAAAGCTTCTGTAGACGAGGCTGCAAAGAATGCGCAAGGGGACTATACCTATTATTCCGTATATGTCTTCTACCCGCGGGGAACGACCAATTATCCTAAAGATGGTGTTGAGGCAGACATCGAGATCTCGTATGTCCCGTTCAAACAGGGACAGTCGAAATAACCGGATACAATCATTCTTTTCCGTATCGACAAGGAAGGCCAAGGAGAGCCCTCCTGCCCGCCAGTCATTCCCATGCTTATCCTGCGGCACCAATTGCGGGGATCGGGGCGGCTGCATGCCTGCGCGACCGGGCCCTGAACCCGGCGCCTCTGATCTGGTATGGCAACCCTCGTACCTCTGCCCTTCTCACCGTTTTGTTGTAATCGGACCGGTCATAACAAACCCGGATAACCCCGTCATCTTCCGGACTTAACCATATTTAACCGCATTAACTTCCGGACGTAACCATACTGCATCGAATCCGGAAAAAACACAAACGGAGATCTTGAAAACAATAACAAAACCGCGAATGCGAGGGAGGGGATTTGAACCCCCGAACTCCTGCGAGATCAGGCCCTGAACCTGACGCCTTTGACCTGGCTTGGCAACCCTCGCGCCTTTAATCATTGCTTTGTAAAATTTAATAAAGTTAGGTATTCATTTGTTTCTTTGACCCGGATACCCTATCTATAAAATCGATCTTTTTTGTCAGTTCCTCATCCTTTGTAACTAAAAAATCAAACCAAAACCGTACCATCATGATTTGCCAAAAAGGACGGGGACAATAATTTCTGACAGATGGGACATCATGCCATCGTCACCGTAGAATGGGACATAAAGGTTCTCCATTAGTATTATGATTTGATGCGCAGATTACATACTGGATGGCTGATAAACGGTACGAAACATTAAAAATCGAAAATATCGTCGCGTCCGGCGTTATTGCTGATTCCATAGATCTCGCAATAGTATCAAAAAAGATCCCAAGCTGCGAGCTCAACACCAAACGGTTCCCCGGGGCGGTATACCGGATCGAGAAGCCAAAAATTGCGTCCCTGATATTTTCTTCAGGAAAGGTCGTCCTCACCGGCATCAGGGATAAAAAGGCGCTTGATGACGGGCTCAAACTCATCATCAGCTCGCTTAAGGGAGCAGGAGTGAAGACCTACAAAGAACCCAAGGTCGCGATCACCAACATCGTCTGTTCGTACGATATCGGCAAGTACATCAACCTCAACAAGGTCGTCATCACGCTGAACCTTGAAAATATCGAATATGAACCCGAACAGTTCCCCGGCCTCGTGTATCGTATCAAGGACCCAAAAATCGTTGCCCTGCTCTTCAGCTCGGGAAAGATCATCCTCACCGGTGGGAAAAACCTTGAGGACATCAAGAAGGGGCTGGACTTCCTAGAGCAGAAACTCGAAAGTATTATGTAATATTTTTTTTTTGTAAATCCCATTTTTTTATATTTTTACTGCCAGAACCGGTGCGTCTGGATAAAATTGCGCTCTGCTTTTAAGATTTCGCGGTAAAACGCGTCCCCGTCGGTAAGGGTCCCCATGATACGGGATGCGTTCTCGGGGCCGATACCCCTTGCTGCAAGCGCGATAACCGCCTTTTTACCGCTGGATAGCACGATATTTGCGTTCTTCATCAGCCGCCGCTCGTTCTCCTGTTCTTCAGCGGTCTTCTTCTTTTTCTTCATTGCCGCACACAACTGCTCCTCCCATGGTTTGAGGGCTGCGATCAGCCCGGCCCCGCATTTCGGGCACCGGGGCTTCTCAGGGACCCTGAAGACCACAGTACGGCTCTTCCAGTCACGGCAGTTCATGCAGCAGAGCACGACATCATCAGAGTCCAGCCGGCGTTTGACCGCAGCAAGGATCGCCTGGTCTGCGGTTGGCGGGGGGATCTGGTCGCGCGAGGTGAGCAGCCCTTCCGCACCGATAATGGAGAGGCTCCCGGTACTGATGCTGATCTCATCCTTTTGGACGAGGGTTATGATGGCTGCAGCTGTTGCAACATCCATGTATTCCGAGAGCAGCTCGCGGTACGCCTCCTGCTGCACGACCGTGGAATCAAAGAATTCAAGCAATCTCTGGATACTTATCCTTTCATAATCTGCGTCCGGGTCGATCGCCCCGAATTTTTTTGCCACCTGCACAAGCTTCCACTTAAAAAGAGCGGTGCGCTTGAGAGCAAGCCGAATGATGCCCGGCATGTGCAGGGGGTCAACGGACATCAGCATATCACGCACATCGGCCGCCCGTATATAGGAAGGCAGCCGGAGTAGGATCCTGTATGCATCCAGCTCGATACCAACTGTCGTGCCGAACTTTGCCGAGATCAGGATGGAGATGACTCGCCCGAGGGCTTCATTTGCCTTGTGCCCGGCGCAGATGTTGCAGACAACCCCCTCGTCGGTATTTTCAAGCGTGATAAGCTCATCGGTGGGGACAGGTGAGCGGTTTTTGTCCATCGCTTCAAGGAATGTCCGGGCATATTGTATCCCGTCGGGTTCACTGGTGTAGTCCCCAATGCTCCTGCTCCTGCGAAGCGCCCCGGCTTCCTTGGCAATCGTGTACGGGACCGGTATCTGTTCGCCTTCCCATGACGGGATCTCCCCCTGCACCTTTCGTGCCGGTTCGACGGTGAGTTTCCCGTCAGCGATCTCGATCACCCGCCACAACTGGCCCTTGGTGACAAAAACTGCGCCAGTATGCACCCAGCCGACGACAAAGGACTCATCGAGCGTCCCGACCGTCCGCCGGGATACCATGTCAAAGACCGGCACCTTGCGCTCGTCATGGATCATGGAGAGATTTCCCGCAAGGTACTTCCGGGCCCGCGCAGTGGTTATGATCCTGCTGCCGTCCAGCCTGATGAGCCGGTGCTCCTCCATCTGCCGGCAGACATCGTCAAGCAGGCTCCCATAGTCAGAAAACACATGCGCCCTGTTAATAATTCCGCGCACCCGCTCCAGTTCGATCTCCCCATATTCGACCGCGATGCCTGCGATCTGGTTTGCGAGCACATCGGCGGCATTTTTGTGGGGGATCACGTCCTCAATATCGTTTGCAAGCGCCCTTCGCACAATGACAAGCGATTCCAGAAGGTCGGAGAAACCTGTGGCAAGGATTGTGCCGCGCGAAACTGTATGCAACCTGTGCCCCGCTCTTCCGACACGCTGGACCAGCCGGGCAACTTCCCGCGGGGACCCGAACTGTATTACGTGATCCACCCTGCCGATGTCGATCCCGAGTTCCATGGACGACGTGCAGATCAGGGTCTTTATCTCCCCGCGTTTGAACCGCTCCTCTGCGTCGATCCGCACATCCCTTGAGAGCGAACCATGGTGGACCTCAACGTCGCCACGCTCAAAGAGCTCGTGCGCCAGCGCCTCGGCAGTCACCCGCGTGTTCACAAAGACCAGCGTTGACCCTTTCGCACTAAGCATTGAAGAGAGCACGCTTACCTGTTCCTTGAACGACTCGCCTGCAAACCTGACGCTGACATCCAGCTGCTTTGCCACGGGAACTAGCACATCAAAGAAAGGCCGGGAACCGCACAGGAACCGCCCGATCTCGTCCGGGTTTCCCACAGTCGCAGAAAGGCCGATGCGCTGGAAATCTCCTGCATAGACAACAAGCCGTTCGAGTGCAACGGCAAGCTGCGCCCCCCGCTTGCTGCCGGCAAGCTCGTGAATTTCA
Source organism: Methanoregula sp. (assembly GCA_026625165.1). Lineage (NCBI taxonomy): Archaea > Methanobacteriati > Methanobacteriota > Methanomicrobia > Methanomicrobiales > Methanoregulaceae > Methanoregula > Methanoregula sp. The sequence goes on from CP112999.1 coordinate 1,372,916, forward strand.
TCAACAATCACGTACCGTATGCCGGAAAGGTGGCTGCGCAGGCGCCTGCCCATAAACAATGCCTGCAGGGTCTCGGGCGTCGTGATGAGGAGGTCCGGGGGGGATAGTGCCTGCCTTCGGCGCTCTGATATGGAAGTATCACCGTGCCGGACACCAATTTTGACCGATAACTCATGGCACCACCATTCCATCCTTGACAGGATGTCACGGTTGAGAGAACGCAGCGGAGTGATATACAGTGCCTTGATCCCTTTGCCATAAGTTCCCGTTACCAGACCGTTAAAGACAGGGATCATTGCACTCTCAGTCTTCCCGGTGCCGGTCGGAGCAATGAGGATGATGTTTTTACCTTCAAGGACCAGGGGGATCGCCTGCATCTGGGGGTCGGACAATGCAGAAAAACCCCGCTTCCAGATGCAGGCGCTCACCCGCTCATCGAGGCGGTCAATCGGGGACATTTTCCTCCAGTGCAGATACCGGGCCGACATACGTACCATCCGCACAAAAGATCTCAGCACGGTCAGTCCGGATCGACCTTGAGAGCGGGGAGAATGGGTGGTGAATAATCCGGAGAATATCAAAACCTGCACATTCATTGAACGCAGGCATAAAGAGGACCCGGGTCTTTTCTGACATGGAGGGGACATCCTTAAACCGGAACACACCTTCATCGATCCCTGCAAGAAGGTACGCCGGTGCACGGAGCGAGCACCCCACCTCGTCATGCAATGAGACCATGGGGTGGTGGTGGCCGGCAATAATCAGGTGACCGGACAGGTCCGGGTTTGGAAGGGTATGCCCGTGCATGTACGCGACGCCATCGATGACCGCCCCATCCTTTGGAAGGAGTTCTCCCTTTTTGAGAAAAGGGGCAATCCCGGTGTCGTGATTGCCTGGCAGAACCCGGATTGGGACTCGTTCGCGCAGGGCAGCGAGGATATCGGGGATCTCCCGGTATTCCTGCCGGGTGGTCCTGGGAATGCTGTGTTTTACGTCCCCGAGAAGGACGAGAAGATCCGGTTTCGTTGCCTTGACGCATGCAATCACGCGCCAAAGCCGTTCCGTGCTCCTGCTTGCAAAATGCCAGCCATGCTGGGCAAGGTCCGACTCGATTCCAAAGTGGAGGTCGGCCACAACGAGCAGGCGCTTTTTGTTCTTCACGATGAGCGCCGGGCCGTCCTCAAAAAACCGGAGATTCATAGCAGCCTGATGACGCCTTTCTGGGGCTGGTAGCAGGTATCGTCTTTGATCATCTCTTCAATTGCAGCCTTCGCAGCTTCCGGAGAGATGCCAGAAGGAACAGCATGCCGTATGATTTCTTCAATCGCAACCCCCCGCGAGCCTTGATGCTCCTGAATAATCGTGGTGATGAGATTCCTGGGATTGACTAGAGGAGGATGGGAGGAGGCCGGTATGCGGACTGTAGAAAGCGCTGAAGTTGCCATCACCACGAGATCCCGGAGATTCTCCCGTGTAACCGAATAGTGCCCTGTCACTGCCTGCAATTCCGGGTTCTCCGATGGGTTATCAAGGGCATTGGCAAGACTCTCCACACGATGCAGGGTGAGATCCGCTGTCCTGACCACCCAGAGATCGCGGGCAGCGCGATCGACGACCTCTATTGATTCCGGGCGTACCGAGAGTGTGGTGCGCCCGTCCCTCTGGTACATCTGCGCTGTTCCCATAATGGCGAGAAACGAGGGGACAGGGATATTCTTTGCCATTGTGAAAAGATCTGTTCTGGCTCCCCTGATCACAACATCAAATGCTCCGGTCGGATCGGAGATCCTGCACCGGAGCATATCACCAAGATCGGATAATTCGGTCAATGCTCCGATCAGTAACAGCAGACGGCAGTAAGCACCGCCGGGGGTGACGATATAATTATAACCTTGCCCATCCCCTCTCTGAACGGTTAATGTCGAGCGGTTGAATTCTCCCGCAAAAACCCGTGCTGTCCCTTCCATAGACCTGTGAGAGTATTTGGGGAGGATATAACTTCAAGGTATAGTCCTATGCAAAAAGGGTTAGGTGCAGCTCATGCAGGCAGAGTTATGCGGTAGCTCGCTCTCGCGGATCGCCTCCATTGCCGCGACACGGTCATTTGTCGACATGACAAAGTTGTAGGTATTGACGTAGGAGACATATGCATCGTAATCCCACTTGTAGAGAGTGTGGGTGGGGCCACCCCGTTCTTCGAGAGTCTTCATGTTGGTCTTGATTGTCTGAATATCATAAAAAATACTCATCACGTAATTTACCTTGCCATAAAGGAGCTTCCCTTTGCCGACCGGCACAATGATTGGCGCAGGAGCTTTTTCGTACTCGTCATCATAGAAACCGATGAGCCGTGTTGTTGTCGTCTCGATATAGACATAGTCCCGTTTGGAATCGGAAAATACCCTGAACGAGGGTTTGTTTGTTGCAAGGTGGATCCGGATCCCCGCCGTTGCATGTTCCAGCGAGGGAAATATCAGGAGCCCGACATCATAGTCTTCCCTGGAGAGGAGCCCGGTGAGAAGGATGGATTTTTCATCGCAGTCTCCCTTTGCATCGTAGATGACCTCCACCGGATATCTCGGGTTGCCGGTCGTGGTATTGTCATACGGTATCTGCTGCACGAAACTTACAAGAAATTCAAGGTATTCGTCATCAGTGAGCGTCCGGCCTCCCTTGAACCGCTGTTTTCGTATCTCTTTTAGGATGTCGGAATAGAACGGCTCTATCGCGGGATCATCAGTCATCTGCTGGTAGAAGTACCCCACTTCCTTGCTGTCGATGATCATATGTTTGTTTGAAGATGCGTTTGCCGCGTGCAGGATGGAGGTGTTCACCGGGAGCCGGACCGAGTAGTCAACTGTCCTGTACCGGAAATTGAAGGTCCGGTATTCCACCGTATCTTCCGGTTGGGGGATAACCCGCAGATTGTTATAGGAATACGGGTCCTCTGTTGGAGTAACAGTGATTTCCGGGGTTTCAGGGAGCGTAGTCGCCGGTGTTGTCGGGACAGGTAACGGGGACGGAGATAGCAGGCGGGCAGTAGAATTTTGAGGTGATTCCATGAATTTTGTGAGCGGACCTTCACGCGTCAGCAGTCCTGTACACCCTGCAGCGACCACGCACATAGACAAAAAAAGGAGACAAACAAGGGAAAAATCCTGCCTGCGCATATTCGATGGTAAGAATGCATTCTATTCAAGGATTGCCATTTATCAATAAAATTTTAAAAAAATTAAATTTTTGAACGGAACCCAAGGCAAGCTGCGCAGGCACCAAGGATCGCTGCAATTGCTGCAAACGGCGAAAGGGGGGACTTTGTCGTTGCCGGTGCAGCGGGTGTAACCGGAACGCTCAAATCAGGAGGTACCAGGGACGAATCTAATTCCTGCGCTTTTTTAAACATATCACGGGCTTCATCGGTTCTCCCGAGATGGCGGAGTGCATCGCCCTTGTTGTAATACGCGATCGAACGGGTGGTCGTCAGGTTCCCGGAGACCGATAGTGCCGCATCTGCCGCAGTGATCGCCTCATCATACCTGCCAAGCATGACAAGGATCCCGGCCCGGTTTGCCTGGATGAGATGCGTGAGCGAGCTTGCATTGAACGCAAGTGCCTCATCGGAAGCCTTGAGGGCTTCTTTGTACTTCCCTTCATTTGCAAGGTCAACGCTTTTTGAGTACAATGCTCCGGCGCTTGTGTATGAATCCTGCTCCGATGCAGCAGCGCTGGCAGGAGCAAGAACGAGAAAGAACACAACAAGCCCGATAATCAGGATATGAGTCTGGATATCCATACTATGCCTCAGGTTAAGATTGATATTCTCACTATGATTGCGAACGGGAGTAAAAAAAGATGATCAAAATATCAGCGGTTGTCTCTCCGGTACAAGACAAATACCATGCATCCCATGCCAAGCGCCATGAACGTGACCCATTCCGGAAGGGGTGCCGAAGTCCATGTCGGTTTTTTTGTCACCGTGGTCACTGCCCGGGTTGGCGCAAGCGTCGCAACCGTTGTTGCCGGCAGGGATGGTTCAGGAGTAATGACAAGCTGTGACAGAGTGGCCGTTGGGGCAGGGGTGGCCACATCGGCAATGAAGGTAATATTTACCGGACCCGAGACTGTGACCCCTACCAGATCCCCGTAATAATTTTTCATATTGTTGAGGTTCTGTGTCCCGGTAAAGGTATAGGTACCCGGAGGATAGAGGGGTGTCCCGTCCCCGCTCCGCGCTGTGTGGTTCCATACCTTCCCGTCCCTCCAGATAAATGGAGATGTTCTCACATCAGGTTTTGAATCAAAGGAAAGGATCTCGGTACCTGGTGCTCCCGCACTGCCCGTAAAGATATTTGAGATACCGGCTCCATTAGGTCCTTTGAGGCGGACATCGAACAACTGGTCAAGTGGGTTGACCAGAGGGCGGTAAAGGTTGTTGAACGCCCGGTTCAGGTTCGTGTCGATCCGGTAGGTGACCTGGGTGCTTCGCGGCACGCTCTGCCCGCTCATATCCTTATCAAGGTCGACGTCCCAGATTTTCAAGGTAAACCAGGGTTTTTCAACCGTAAACGCCTTATAAACTGGTTTTTTATCCGAGCAATACCATGTGCCTTCATATCCTGAAAAAAGTTCGGGACTTATGTTATAACTGAACCTGTTTTGTGTGATCTCAATTACCTTGCCTGCCGGTGAGCTTGTGTCATTACCGGCCGGCCACCACGAGATCTGGTTGCAGCCGTTGAGCGCAGTGGATATATCAAGCCCCATTTCACCGACATATACCGGAGCCCCTGCGTCGATCTTTGTGAGGCCTGCAGATACCGGAACAGCGATGATTCCCATCAGTAACACTAGAACACAGAAAATGAGCCGGTAATTCATAAGGAGTAATTTCAAAACTCTTATGATAAAGATTATGACATTCATGTAGTACAGTCAGGCAGCATTGTTCTGCCCTCAAAAGTTGTAGGCAAAACAATACTTAACCTCTGCATCTTAATACATGGGACGGAAATTATCGAGGTACTCATGGAGGAGAACCACACAATCTGGATCGAGAAATACCGGCCGACGCGGCTTGCCGATATTGTCGGGCAGGACGAGATCGTCGAACGTCTCTCCTCGTATGTAAAAACAAAAAACCTTCCTCACCTTCTTTTCACCGGGAGCGCTGGTGTCGGGAAGACTACAGCTGCAGTCACGCTTGCACGCGAGATCTTTGGCGGGTCATGGCAGATGAACTTCCGCGAACTGAACGCATCTGACGAGCGGGGGATTGACGTGGTGCGCAACCAGATAAAACAGTTTGCCAGAACAACTCCTCTTGGCGATGCAACGTACAAGATCCTCTTTCTTGACGAGGCGGATGCGCTCACCACGGATGCGCAGGCTGCCTTACGAAGGACGATGGAGAGCTATGCACAGACCTGCCGGTTTATTCTCTCCTGCAACTACTCCTCAAAGATCATCGACCCGATCCAGAGCCGGTGCGCGATCTACCGGTTCAAACCCCTTCCCCGTGAGGCAATACAGGAAGAGATCCGCAGGATTGCCCACCGTGAAGGCCTGAGTGTCAGCCAGGACGCGCTGGATGCAGTTGTCTATATCGCGCAGGGTGACATGCGCAAGGCCATCAATGCCCTGCAGGGCGCAGCAATCATCACAAAAAAGATTGATGCCCCTGAGGTCTATGCAATCACCTCGACGGCCCGCCCGAATGAGATAGAGGAACTCCTGACCCTCTCGCTTACCGGCGACTTTGACGCTGCCGAATCGCTGCTCGCCCAGCTGATGCACGAGCGGGGAATTGCCGCGCATGAACTGATCAACCAGTGCTACCGCGCTCTCCTCAGACGGAACATGGACAGGGGACTTAAAGTCCGTTTGATCGACCATCTGGGCGAGGCCGATTTCCGGCTCTCGGAAGGCGCGGACTGCGATATCCAGATGGAGGCACTTATCGCAAGGTTTGTGCTCTCTTCGCAGGAACGGGCATGAGGTTTGTGCATGGATAAGAGTGCTGAGACCGGTGTTGAAGACCGGGCATCGGACTGGAACCGGTTTTTAAAAAGCCGTTATAAAAAAGACCTCGGGGAGCTGGGCCGCGAATACCCCCACCGCCGTTCGCTTTATATCGATTACCGGGAGATAGAGAAATTCGGAAAACCTGGCATAATACTCGCCGACGAACTTCTCGTAAATCCCGGAAAAGTGCTCGAAGATGTATGGGACGCGATCAAGAACAACCAGCTGATCAGGATAAAGGATGGCAAGGAACCCCGTGGCATCAATATCCGGTTCAGGAACCTCCCGCAAAAGATCGGGGTCCGTCATATCAGGTCCGATGATATCAACCGGTTCATCTCGGTCGAAGGCATTTTGCGAAAGACCACCGAGGTCCGACCAAGGATTGTCGAGGCTGTCTTCAAGTGCCCCGCAGGCCATTTCACGTACAAAAAGCAGAAATACGGGAAGTTTATCGAACCGGATGGTTGCGCCACAGACGGGTGCACGTTCAAGAAACTGGAACTGCTACCTAAACGCTCCAGGTTCGTGGATTCCCAGAAGCTGCGGGTGCAGGAATCCCCGGAAGGGCTGCGCGGAGGGGAGCAACCCCAGACACTTGATATTGATGTCACGGATGACCTTGCCGGACTGGTGTCACCGGGGGACCGCGTGATCATCAACGGGATCCTGCGTTCGATGCAGCGGGTAGTCCGAGGCGAGAAGAGCACGGTCTTTGATATATTTCTTGAATGCAACTCCATCGAGATACAGGAAAAAGAGTTTGAGGAGGTGGAGATCGACGACCATGCGGAGGATGAAATCCGGGAACTCTCCCGTGACCCCCTGATCTACCGGAAGATCACGCATTCAATCGCCCCGACAATTTACGGGAGCGAGGATGTTAAAGAGGCAATTGCGCTCCAGCTGTTTGGCGGTATAGCCAAGGAGATGCCTGACGGGAGCCACCTGCGCGGCGACATCCACGTGCTGCTGATAGGAGATCCCGGCATCGCAAAGAGCCAGCTGTTGAGATATATCGTCAAGCTGTCCCCCCGCGCGATCTACACGAGCGGGCAGTCATCAACATCAGCTGGACTTACGGCAACTGCAGTAAAAGACGAGTTCGGGGAGGGGCGGTGGACGCTTGAAGCCGGTGCGCTGGTACTTGCCGACATGGGAGTCGCCGCAGTGGACGAAATGGACAAGATGCAGAAAGAGGACCGGAGCGCCCTGCACGAGGCGATGGAGCAGCAGACGATTTCGGTTGCGAAAGCAGGTATTACAGCGACACTCAAGTCCCGCTGCGCCCTGCTCGGGGCGGCAAACCCGAAATACGGGAGGTTTGACATGTATGGCGACATTGCAGACCAGATCAATATGCCCCCCACCCTGCTCTCTCGGTTTGACCTGATATTCATCATGGCCGACCAGCCCGAACCACGTAGGGACCTTGCGATTGCCGAACACATCCTCAAGACGCACAGCATCGGTGAGCTCATTCAACAACACAAGAAGACACCGATCCCGGGGGTTAACGATGCATATATCGAGCAGCAGCTCTCGCAGGTAAGACCGGATATCGAGCCCTCGCTCTTCCGCAAGTATGTTGCATATGCAAAACGGTCCTGTTACCCGATCCTTTCTGCGGAAGCAAAGGAAGCCCTCGTGAATTATTATCTCAAGCTCAGGGGAATTGCAGAGCCCAACAAGCCGGTACCGGTGACTGCCCGGCAGCTCGAAGCCCTTGTCCGGCTCGGAGAAGCTAGCGCACGTATCCGGCTCTCCAGCACTATCGAGCAGGCTGATGCGGAGCGCGTGATCCATATTGTCGATGCATGCCTGCGCCAGATCGCGTATGATGCAAAGACCGGCTCATTTGATATCGACAAGGTTGCGACCGGCATATCCAAGGAGAAACGCGATATCGTCCGGGTGATCAAGGACGCGATACGTGACATTGGGGGAGAGGGCAGGCGCGCTTCCATCGACCAGGTGATCGAGGTGGCATCCCAGAAAGGATTTGCGAGGGACAAGGTTCGCGAGGGCATCGATATGCTTCTCAGGAACGGAGAGGCGATGGAGCCCAAGAACGGGATCATCCAGTTGATTTGAGGATGTTGCATGCAGACCAACAGGGAACAGGCAGTTTTTGAGGCAGGGATCAAACTGGGGGCTTTGTATCACCAGTGGGTAGGGACCCCGGTATCACGGGAGAGCGCAGCAAGCGTGGAGTCTGCAATTGAAAAAAGTGTGATTCTCCAGCCCTGTGTGGAGGAGATCACCGTGCGCCTTGACCGCAGCCTCATGCAGCCCAACAGGTTCGGGTACAGCGAACTCTGTGGCCTGATGTTTGAAGTCGGGATCGTGACCCGCGTAGAATTTTCCTACTGCAGGGCCCGGCTTTCCCAAAATAAGGGGTATCCCCTCATGCAGGTTGTGGAATGCCTTGAAATCGAACACCTTCCCCATCACTGACGACCATATCCATATTGACGTAAAGAACGGGCGGGGGATCGAAGCGGCAAAGGACTTCCTGCGAGCCGGCGGGACGCACATTTTTCTTGTATCAAAACCCTCGTGGTCACACGGGGTTTTCCCATCAGCAGGCTCTGATTTTGCCCCTGTCTTTGAGGAGACCGTCCGCACCGGGCAGATGATATCGGAACTCGGGATTAAGGTCTTCCCGGTACTTGGCGTACATCCCGCGGAGATCTCGCGGATTGGGGAACGGCTTGGAACGGAGGCTGCAGCAGGGGTGATGAAAGAGGGCTTGAGCCTTGCCGCGCGTTACGTGAGCGAGGGCAGGGCATATGCACTTAAAAGCGGGCGACCGCATTATGAAACCACCCCGGAAATTTTAGCGGCATCAAATGATGTCCTCGATTATGCGCTCGAGCTGGCAAAAGAATATGACTGCGCGCTCCAGGTACATGCCGAGAGCGGGACGTGCGATGATATTGTTGGCATGGCACAGCGGGCAGGTATGAGCCCTGACCGGGTCGTAAAGCACTATGCCATCCCGGAAACCCGGCTCATGCCCTCATTTATTGCAAAGCATGAGGCGATTCCCATGTTATGCAGGGAGAGGAGGAAGTTCACGATGGAAAGCGATTATATGGACGAGAATTCAAGGCCCGGTGCAGTGATCGGCCCGAAGTCAGTGCCAAGGTTTACAAAAAAACTTCTCGTACAGGGGCTCATCAGTGAAGAGGACTGCCACCGTATCCATACCGAAACGGTTGAGAGGGTATACAGGGTACCGATCCATCTTTCTTAAAATACCGGTCACCTTTTTTATCACACCCCCCCAATGAGTGATCAATGTTTTTGAAGATCCACCGTGTTCCCGGTGCCGGCGATGTAGTGGCAGTATGTGACTGCGAACTGATGAACACCACACTATGTACCGGTGACATCGACGTGCCCATCACTGAAGCATTCTATGGTGATTGTCAGGTAAGTGAAAACGAGATCCGCGAAGCATTACAAAAAGCGGATAATGCAAACCTGATGGGCGAGCGTGCGGTTGCGCTTGCAGTTGAACTGGGACTTGTTTCGCGTGCCGGATGCATCATGATCGGTGAGGTCCCTCACGCGCAGATCTTCAGGCTGTAATACGTATGGGTATCAAGGATCGGTTCTGCCCGAACTGCGGGAGACCATCGGACAGGCAGGGGTTGTGCGATCGCTGCAGGGTTGAAAAGACCCGCTGGGTTTCCTGCGATGCCAAGGTGAAATGCATCCACTGCCCGGGGTGCGGAGCACTGAAGCAGGGCAATACATGGACGGATACAGACCGCGAACGCTCACTGCTTGCGCCTGAAATCGCACGGAGTGCCGTCCATCTCCACCCGGATGTCAAAAATGTCCATATCGATACGAGGATAGCCGGCCTGAGCGCCAACCGTTCGCGTGCAGTCCTGAACATACAAGGGATACTATATGGAAAAGAGGTCGGGGCAACCTGCGATACGGAGATCGCATGGCAGCGGGAGCAGTGTGACCGGTGCAACCGGATCAGCGGCAGCTATTATGAGGGAGTGGTGCAGGTAAGGGCACAAGGACGACTCCCCAGCTCCTACGAGATACAGATGGCGGTAACAATCGCTTCGGATGTGGAAAAATCCCTGCAGACGGGCGGGGAGCGGCTCTCGTTTATTTCAGACAGCACCGAAACACGCGACGGTCTTGATATCGTTGTCGGTTCCCAGCATATCGGCCTTCTGATCTCCCAGAAGATCACTGCTGAACTGGGAGGAAAATACACCACCCACCCGAAGCTTGTCGGGGAAAAGAACGGGCGACAGCTCTTCCGGATCACGTATTCGGTGCGTCTTCCCAGGTTCCAGCGGTGCGATGTGATCAGATTCCGGGGAAGATACGGGGAGATTATACAGGTGGATCCCCATGCCATGCGGGTATTTGATTTTAAGGACGGGGCGGTAAAGAACGTCCGGGAGGACGAGATCGAAAAGATCATCGGGAACGCACGCAATGCGCAGGAAGCTCTCGTCGCATATTCCTCCCAGAACACACTTGGGGTGATCGATCCCTCCTCGTTCACAACGCGGGAGTGTCCCGCCACCGCCAGCCAAAGGGACATACAGCCGGGACAGCACGTGCTTGTCCTTCGCGATGGCGATCACCTTATCGTTCTGGGGTGAAGCATGAAAGTCCGTGTGGCAGCAAAAGACCTTCTCGACTCATCAGCCCGCCAAGACTGGGTTGACCACGGGCGCAGGCCATATGTCAAGGGAGATACGGCTTATATACCCGTGCGTGAAGGGTGCGCCTTTGACTGCGAACTCCCTGATCGTGCACCATATTCCGGGAGAGGATATTTTATGATGGGGGACGTTGCGGTGCTCCATGGCAGGATGCCATCGGATAAGGAGATCAAGGGGATCATCAACTTCCGGCACCCAAAAGGAATCCTCTTGATCCATTCCTTAAATGACTGCACCCGGACCCCGGATACCAAAATTCTGTATGGTGAAGTAGGAGATGTGCAGCACAAGGAGAATGGTTTTACCTACGTGCTTGACCCCCAAAGGGTCATGTTCGCGCAGGGCAACCGCGAAGAGAAGCGGCGGATGGCAGAATGTGTAAAGCGATCCGGCCATCCTGAACGCGTTGCAGACATGTATGCCGGTATCGGGTATTTTACCATCCCCATGGCGGGAAGCGGGGCATTTGTCGACGCCATGGAGATCAACCCGGTTGCATTCGAGTACCTCAAAAAAAATATTTTTATAAACAACCTCTCTGACCATGTACAGGCATCTTGCGGAGACTGCCGGAACCTGCTTTCCGGAGTATATGACCGGATCGTCATGGGGCATTTCGATTCCCTCCCCGTGCTCCCGCTCGCACTCCGGCATGTGAGACAAGGGGGCGTCATCCACCTACATAGCTGCGGCACGATCGGGAGCGAGATCCGGTCGCTGCTTGCAGGCGCAGGTTTTTCTGCAGAGATTCATGTACATAAGGTGAAGAAATACCGGCCACATACATGGCATATGGTCTGGGATATCGTGGTGGGATGACACAGGTGCAGACACTTGCAGATAAAGAGATCGTCCTCGGTGTCACGGGGAGCATCGCTGCGGTCGAAACGGTAAAACTTATCCATGCACTCCGTAAAAAAGGGGCCGTGGTCCAACCTGTGATGAGCCATGCAGCAACCGGGATCATCCACCCCGATGCGCTTACGTATGCTGCCGGCAGGACTGCCATAACACGGATTTCCGGCATGGTGGAGCATGTCATGTACTGCGGAGACGGGGGATCGGCAGATCTCCTGCTGATTGCGCCCGGTACAGCAAATACCATCGGGAAGATTGCCTCGGGAATCGATGACACTACGGTAACCACCTTTGCAACGACAGCGCTCGGCAGCAACGTTCCCGTCCTTATCGTCCCTGCGATGCACCACAGCATGTACCGCCACCCGGCGGTAATTGAGAACCTGCAGCGGCTGAAACGCTGGGGCATTGGGGTTGTCGACCCGAGGATCGAAGAGGAGAAGGCTAAGATCGCTTCAATCGAGGAGATCGTGCTCTCCTGTGAACGGGAATTGCTTGGAAAGCCTCTTGATGGGAAAAAAATACTGATCACAAGCGGTCCGTGCAGGGAAAAGGTGGATGACATCCGGGTGCTGACAACCCGATCAAGCGGGCAGATGGGCAGGGAACTCGCGCTCGAAGGGTTCCGGCTGGGTGCTGAAGTTACGGTCGTTCATTCCGGCTTGTTCCCTTGCGTCACCAATCTTCCTGCCGTCTCGGCACAGGAGATGCGCGAACAGGTACTCCGGCATATCTGGGAGAACGGTGCAGATATCTACATGAGTGCCGCTGCGATCTCCGATTACGCACCCGTCCCATTCAACGGAAAGATTGAGAGCGGGAGAAAAGTCAGCATCGAACTTCTGCCGCTTTCCAAAGTGATCGGGGAAGTTGTGAAGATACCAGTGCCGATAATTATTGCCTTCAAACTCGGAAGGGATACATCGGCAGCTGCGGAAGCGATGCTTAATAATGGCGTCTCCTTTGTTGTTACAAACCCTCCGGAAACAATGGATGCAGGATCCGGGGAATTTATCCTTGTCTCAAAACGTGGGCGTACACCATTCACAGGAACAAAAGAAGAGTGCGCTGCCCTTCTTTTTAAGATGATTGTCGGACAAAACAGGTAATTCCTGTCCGGGCCTAGGATTTAATTTTGGGAAATATGCCTTTTTGTAACACCAATGCCAGCTGCGGCATGGCAGTATGGTTTTCAATTTATTGCTGGTCCAACAATTCTGTTTGCAAACAGGGAGATCCATTGGACGCTGAAAACAAAAATAGTGTGTCAGACCGAGGAATTGAGATTAGGGATCTGATGAAAAACTCATAAGTTATTATCGCGGCGAAACCTTTCTGGTTGTCAAAACAGTCTGTAAAATCCGGTAAACAATGAGCGTGACTTTCACCAGGCATATTCTTACTAGGAGATGACGCGGGTAATTGGATGTATTTCTCTTGGAAATTTAAGAAAAAAAGGATTTTAAGAGGATTTAAAAAAGGGAAATATTTTAATAATACTTCTGAATTATATTCATCCATGACCGTTAATGAACAACAGAGGATCGGTACGAGGGGTCTGATGATACATATGCAAATCCCGATATTCTACAAACTCATGGTAAGTATGCTCTTTGTCGCGATGCTACCGGTACTCCTTCTCGGCATAGTGTCCATGGGAGAGACCACGACCCTTATCAGCACGCTCGGGCTCCAGACCGTCATCTTCATCATCACTTGCGTGACACTCACGATCATCATGATGTGGAGTTTCTTCCTTGCGACCCACATCACAAAACCCATTATCCAGCTTTCCGAGATTGCGACCAGCATCAGCAAGGGAGAACTCAAAACATCGGAAATCCAGTTCATGAGTAATGACGAGATTGGCGAACTGGTAACTGCATTCAACAAGATGATTAACACGTACAAGATTCTTGATACCCTCGCACGGGAAGAAACATAAAAGTGAACAGGACCGATGAATGTTTACAGGAGCATCTGCCGGAACATAATATTGTAAGAGCATGCAGTTGGAGTATGAATCCAAAATACTGTCGTTCCAATATGGGTAACCTGCAGGGTGAGTTATAATCCGTTCCACAATGAACAACCATGATTTCGATTTGGTTTTGGAAAAATCCTCCACGGAGGGGGCATGGACAAGGATATTCTCAACAAATTTCTCATCATAAACGGCGTCACAGCAGCCCTTGTAATCGGTAAGAAAGGGGATATCATCACCAGTGTGAAATCCGGCCTGTCATCGCCAGATGCCATCGCAGCCGCGATGTCCTTTGTGATGGCCGAATCCCACATGGCGGCATGCCGGATCGGCAAAGGAGAACTCTTAACGGTAGTCATCGAATTCACTGACTATCTCCTTATTGCAGGCTCGCTCACTGACGATACCTTTCTTACCATTGTTGCAAAGACAAATGCCAATATCGGCCAGATCAGTCTCGAGATGAAAAAATACAGGAACCAGATCATTGCAGGATTATGATTGACCAGATGCCTGCAGGCAAACTCATTGGAACTATGGAAGCGCCGCTTCCCTGGATATTTTCCCATACAGCGAGGTTTGTCGGCATTGTCCGGATAAAGATACAAGATGGAGAAGGGTTCATACTGATTGACAGAGGGAAGGCCCGGAGCTGTTATTTCCAGCACGGCCACCGCGTACTTTTGGGGCATGCTGCCAAGGACTATTTCAGCACCCAGCCTCTCATCCGTTTCAGCATGTACATGCTCACCCCCAAAGAATTCTCCTCAGCCCTGAGCATCGCCGGCATTGCAGGATCACCCGATGGAATGAAAGAGCCTGATAAAGAACCTGCACCGCCGACAGTCCCTGTCATAAGGCCTCAGACTCAAACAGAGATATTACCCCCGGTGGCCATGCCACCTCCGGAACCTCAGACTGCCTTTATTCCTGTTGAACAACAACCGGTCACCCCATCCGTGTCACGGGAAAAACCTCCGGACTTTTCTGGACATAAAGCCGCTTTTCCTGCAAAGGATAGCCCTCATTCCGAGGGAAAGGATGATGGGGATGGAGGTGTCCAGGCAGTCCCGCCAGTCCCGCCGGATTCCGGCCCCGGAGATCTGGTTGAAAAAAAATTCACCTTTGAACAACACCCGGTCAGACCGAAAACGGCAAAATACCCTGTTGAGGAATTCCTGCCGGAAACAGATATGAGGATGATCGCACAGATCATGCTTGGGAGAATCAAGACCCTGCAGGGTGTGATTGCCGTCCTCATATTCAACAAAGATATGAAACTTGTCTCAATTGGAGATGTAAACCTCGAATCTCTCGTAGCTGCTGCAGAAGACATGCTGATGACGGTCGGTCAGCTTGACTCCATCATGGAATGGGGGTCTTTTGTCCAGATGACACTCCAAATCCCGGGCGGGAACGTGATCATCGCCCCGTTCTTTGATGAATACCTCTGCATCCTGACAAGCCCTGATATCAACCTTGGGCAGGTACGGAGGATCCTCCGCGAGATCAAAGCGCAACAGGTGCAGTGAACCGGTTCGGGTATGGCAACTGCATTCGCCTGAGGATAAGGTCGATTATTATTTATCATTCGGTCAGTAACTTTATCCATACTCACCACCCACAGGTTTCCCGCAAATGATGAAACGCTCTGTTACTGCATTCTGTCCCGGGCATATCTCGGGATATTTTAAACGGGTTATGGGACAGGATGCTGCAACTACCGGGAGTTGCGGCGCAGGGATTGTCATCAGCGAAGGTGTGCATGCACGGGTCGAACCTTCGGAACATACCACCATCCTTGTCTGCAGAAAAGACCAATCGGGCGAACGTACGGTGATCTCACGCACGTCACCACCTGTTGCCTACGCGATGGAACAGCTTTCCCTCAGTGCAAGGGTAACAACGGAATGCAGCCTTCCAATCGGTGCCGGGTTCGGGCTCTCGGCTGCTGCAATCCTTGCAGCACTCACCGCACTGGACAACCTGTATGATCTCGGCATGGGGGAGGATTTGATTGCCCGTGCCGCACATGAATCCGAGATTGAACACCGGACAGGTCTTGGGGATGTGGCCGCATGCCGGGGAGGCGGCTTTGTGGTGCGCCCCACCGCAGGGATCGCCGCGCCTGTCCACCGGTACCTTAATCTCCCCGGAGCCGTGTATGCCCTGAGCTTCGGACCGATCCACACACCCGATGTGCTGGGTTCAAAAGAGCAGATGGACCGGGTCGCAACTGCGTTTCCAAAAGACGTGCCTCTTACAATAAGTGATTTTTTTTCCCTTTCAAAAAATTTTGCAGAACAGAGCGGCCTTATAACTCATGAGGTGTCCAGAGTCCTTGCCGGTTGCAGGAAAGCCGGGGTTCCGGCAAGCATGACTATGCTCGGAAACGGCGTTTTTGCCTATAGTGCAAAGGCAAAAAATGTGCTTGCCGGGTTCGGTGCAATATATGAAATGCATATTGCACAGGAAGGGCCGAGGGTCATTGGAGGTACACCATGATCCCCATGGATCATCCCCGGTATAAATCCCTTGCAACCCGCAGGCGGCTTGCACGGCATGCAAAAAAAGGGATTGTAACTCTCGAGGGACTCACCGCTCATGGAAGAGGAGAGGCGTTCGATTACCTTATCGGTGAGCGGACTACCGGCAGCGCACTTATTGCCGAAGAGACCGCGGCTGCATTCCTGCTCGCGGCACGCAAACCGGTCATCTCGGTAAATGGTAATACCGCAGCACTTGCTGCACGGGAGATCGTAGACCTCCAGAGATCCAGCGGGGCGCTTGTTGAGGTAAACCTGTTCCACAGGACAAAAAAGCGGGTGAGTTCAATCGAACACCTTTTAAGGGATGCAGGGGTTGATGTATTTTCCGGCGAGGCCGAACAACTGCTCCCGCTCTCTCATGACCGTGCATGGTGCAGGCGGGAAGGCATATTCTCTGCTGATGTCGTGCTCGTGCCCCTTGAAGATGGCGACCGGTGCGAGGCGCTTGTCAGGATGGGCAAGACCGTGATTGCGATCGATCTCAACCCCCTTTCCCGTACCGCACGCACGGCAACCCTGACTATTGTTGATGAACTGACCCGGGCACTCCCCAACATCACCCGGGCATGCACTATTTTATCCATAACAGAACGGGACCAGCTCCTTGCTTCATTCGATAACAATTATCTTTTACAAGACGCAATAGGTGAAATGACATCGAGGCTATCCCATGCTCTGGACTGATACATACCGGCCCCGTAATTTTAATGAAATCCTGGGGCAGGAGCAGGTAATCGTTCACCTCAATTCGTTTGCAAAAACGGGTTCCGTACCTCATATGATGCTGGCGGGTCGTCATGGCACGGGGAAGACGTCTGCGGTCGAATGCTTTGCGCGGGCTCTCTACGGGGAAAACTGGCAGATGAATACTTCATTATTCCAGACCTCGGACCTATTTTTACAGGGAAAAAGTTACCTTGAACAGGACGAACGGTATTCCCACCTTTTCCAGAAGCAGGAAAGCCTGCTTACCAACTTCAAGTATATCGTGAAGTCCTATGCGGCTCTTCGCCCTCTTGATGCAGATTTTAAACTCATGATCTTTGAAGATGCACATTCCCTTACGCAAGATGCACAGGCAGCATTGCGAAGGATTATGGAACGGACAAGCGGGACCTGCCGGTTTTTATTTACAACAACAAAACCGAGTGCAATTATTCCTGCAATCTCTTCACGCTGCCTCCCGCTCTTTTTTGCTCCCATTGACAGCCCGACAATACAGTCTCACCTTGCTGCAATCCGCAGGATAGAGTCCACAGGTCCCCGCATGCGTTCCTGCGATGACGATTGCCTCGAACTGATCGTTCAGGCATCCGAGGGGAATCTCCGCCGTGCGGTGATGCTTCTCCAGGTTGCGATGCAATCCGGAAAGAAAGGGAGCCTTGTGCTCATGACACAGTCGGAAACCGGAACGGTTACCAGTTCCGCGATTACCGCAGTGAGGAGGGGGGATCTCAGGACCGGAGCCCGGGAACTCGAATCCCTCATGATCGATTCCGGGCTGTCCGGTGCTGAGGTGCTTGCCGAAGTCCGCGCCCTTATCCACCGTGAATACAACCATCCGCATATGGCAATCGCGCTCGCTGATACCGATGCCCGGCTCGGGCATTGCAATAATGAGTTTGTCCAAATCGGTTCCCTTCTTACGGACATCCGGGACGTGTTCGCATGAACGGTGTCCAGCAGGAAAAAATCCAGCGGCATTACGATGATGTAGCCGACCGGTACGACCACCACTATGACCGTTCCCGGGGAAGGTGTTACCACACGCACCTGAGCCGTCATATTATGGAAGTGCTCCCCCAAACCGGGCTCCTGCTTGACATCGGTTGCGGAACGGGACTTTTTGTTGAAAAATACATGATGGAAAGCGGTACGGCTGTGGGTATTGACATCAGCCGGGGAATGATTCTACAGGCGAGAAGGCGGTGCAAGGAGAGCGAGTTTGTTGTCGGGACCGGGGAGACTATCCCCTTTGCTGATGATACATTTGATGCGGTTGCAAGCCTGCTCGCGTTCAGTTACATGCGGAACCCGCAGGGTATGCTGGATGAGGTATTCCGGGTCCTAAAACCCGGGGGTACGGTTGCCATCTGCACTCTGGGAAAGAAACTGCTGACATACGGGGTTCCTGCAATTTACCAGATTGGTGAACGGATGCGGGTCAGCCACGTCGTTGTCAGGGACTTTGGCGAACACTATTACGATGAGGCAGATATGTTGGGGATGTTCTCAACCGCCGGGTTTGCCGGTATTCAGGCAAAGTGGTGTTCGTTTGCCCATATCGACCTTATCGACCCTCTTTTCACCCTTGCGCGGAAAGTGGAGCCTTTTGTTGAGCGGCGTCTTCCACAACTTGCATATAATATCTGCGTGCACGGCTCCAAACCCGAATAACCGCCTCACTGGATTTAATCAATTTAACGTTTTAAAAATGCAAATTTTTCAGGGATTTATCAGAATGTTGTTGGATCCTTTTTCGTTCCTGTGTCCTGTTTTTTGCACAAGCAACGAAAGGACCCGTTGCTTTTTCTTAATAGCTGATTCCGAAGCACGGAGCACTTTCTCCTTCATTTCCTCAAAGTCCCGTACCTGTGTATCCACCACTTTTTTAACAGGAGTATAGGCAGACTCCCTGAACCTAGGGGAGAAATCACAATCCTTTCCATCAATATGCAGGACGGATTCAGGAGTTCCCGTCTCCACAAACCCAACCTCTCTCATTGCAACACCTGCTGATTCCACAACACGGCAGATCTCCGGCGCAGTGTCCTGCGGAGCGGCGACAAGGAGGGCGTCAATTGAGACACCGAGGTAATCGATCTTCAATGCTTCTAGCATTTCTTCAACATGGGGCTCAACAAGTCCGCGGGTTGCCTGCTCATCAATTACAATCCGGCACTGTGCGGTTTCTGCCATTTCGAAAACATCTCCGCGCAAGCCGCCATTGGTAACATCGGTCATGGCATGAATTTTGTCAAACACCGGGTTTTTCATGAGGGTTTCACAGGCGCAGAGGAAATTCAGGTTAATGGTATATTCGACAACTTCAGGATAACCGGAATAGATCGCCGCAGTTGCAACCGTACCTCCGCCGGCTCCTTCACTCATGAGCAGGACGTCCCCGGGCTGAATTGCCTTGCGCGCCGTGAGATGTTCAGCTACCCCGACTGCCCCGACACACCCGGTCATGCGGTTGCCAAGCACCATGTCACCCCCGATCCGCAGTGTGGACCCGGTGACAAGCGGTACATCCATCGCTTCACCGACAGTTGTGATGCCCGCGGTATAATCAAAGATCTTTGCAACGTCGCCGTCATCTGCCACGTGGATGTCGGAAAAGAGCATGACCGGGTGGGCTCCCATGACATAGGTATCCCGGAGCGTGGCACGGGTGACATGAAACCCGGCAAGGAACGGGTAATCGGAAAGCCGGGAATGCATGCCGTCTACCGTGCAGATAATATATTTCCCATTGGCGCAGACCGCACCGGCATCGTCCATCTCGTCCACTCCGACAGAGGCAGAGGTCTTACCAATGATCCTGGCGATCTGGCGGTGGGCAAAAAAATCCCCCTTCCCTCTTGAGCCCACACCAAACTCCCCCATATTCACTCCCGCAGCCTCAAAAGTAAAAAAATCCCCGTTGAGGCCCCGGGTGTTTTTCACCTCCTCGATAACCGCACCGGCAAAAGCAGATGCATACGCGGGATCGGCATTTTTTATTGCTATGATATGATTTGCAAGTGATTGCTGTATTGTTGAATCGTGGATACCCCGGCCCTTTCTCCGGCGGACGAACTCTTCAATATCCATACATTCCTTTTCACAGGGAAACAATAAATAAACGCCGTATTTTTGAGTGCAGATAAAGAAACAAGGAACAGGATTTTGCCAATTTACCTCAGCAGGATACCCAGCACTTCAGAAAAGGACCGGATCGCATCATCAAATTTCCCGGTTTTTAAAAGTGACATCCCCTTTACAAACCCTTCCCTGACCCCGTGGACATCGATATAGTATGCCTGGTCAAAAGCACGGGCAGATTCGTCCAGTATTCCCAGCATAAAGCAGGAGTTTGAGAGCACCACCCATGCGTCAGCAATGGTGGAGTCGAATTCAAGGGCGCGCCTGAGGAACAAAATAGCCTCGCCATGCCTCCCTAGTGCGGAAAGAGCGAGCCCTTTCTGATAGAGTGCCTTTGGGTGATCGGGGTCGATCTCGAGTGCCTGATCAAGCATCACAAGCGCTTCAATATAGCGCTTCAGTTGGTTGAGCGTCACCGCACGGTTGAGAACAGCAGATAAGTAATACGGATAAATTTTTAAAGCACGGTCATAACAGGCGATCTCCTCTTCATAGCGTTTCAGCCTGCCCAATGCATAACCTTTGTTCACCATTGCTGAAAGGTATCGTGGACGTATGGAGAGCGCCCGATCACAGCAGTGGATCTCCTCATCAAAGTGCCCGAGCATCCCAAGGGCGACTCCCTTGTTGTTCCATGCAAGGGCATTTTTTGGATCAATGCGCAATGCCTGTTCACAGCACGCCACTTTCTCTTCAAACCGTCCGAGTATCCCCAGCGCGAATGCTTTTGTGTTCCAGGCATCAACGCATGAAGGATCGATTTCAATAGCCTTGTCGCAGGAGACAATTTCTTCCTCATACCGGCCGAGTTTTCCTAATGCAAACCCTTTCCCGACATATGCAAGGGCAAACCCAGGATCGACTGCCAGTGCGTCAGAAAATGCGGCAAGTGCCTTTTCGTGACGCCCTGCTCTGCCAAGGTCAAGTCCTTTGCGATAGTAATCATGTACGGCCTTGTTTGTTTGAGCTGCAGGTGGATGTTCGGGTATCGGTGGCATCAAAAACCTTTCAGATAATAATGGTTATCAAATCCTTTGTATTGACGATATTTATGTGACATCATTCCGGTTTTTTAGGATTTTTTTATGAAAACACTACAATCCGCAGAGGGGGAATTCTTTTTTTAAAACAATATCATTTGAATAGGTTTTTAAAATATTCACGATTATCTTTAACAATTGTCAATTCTGCGGCAAAGAACGGATGCAACATCCCAAACGATAGGTTCCATCCTGATGGTGGCAATCACCATCGTTCTTGCACTTCTCGTACTCCTCCTTTTCCATCTGCCTCCGCTTGATTATAACATGAACCCGGTACCGGCGATCTTCACGATTACAAATATATTCCACAATGACGAGATCACCGGAGTTATGAATTACGACAGCCGTATGATCCTCCTGCACACTGGTATAATCACCTACAATAACGGAGACCTGAAAGCGAATGTTTTCAGAAACGGACAGCCGGTCAGCTGTGTCATCGAAACATTGAACGGTAATGACTTCATCAGCACGGTTCATCTCGGGGTCCAGTGGATTGGAGGGGCCGGGTGCAGCGGGGCGACATGGGCACCGGGCGAAATGACTGCGATCGATTTCACGGATGGCACATTTCATCCCGGCGATACTATTCAGATCGACATCATTGACAATATCACGGATCAGATCATATCACGGCATGTATATCGTGCTGCCTGAATTTTTTATTTAAAAATTACAGAATTGATTATTCGTCGAGGCATCTGAATACGCCCTTTTTTACTTTCAGGATCTTGCATTCAGGGCAGCGCCACGTATCCGGGAGAGATTCAAAAGGAATACCGGGCGGGATATCCTGTGTCTTGTCTCCTTTTGCAGGATCGTAAATATAATGGCATTCAAGGCAGACCCGGCGGGGAGGTTTCATGGTTGCTGGCAATCCTGATTATTTCCTCTCAATATTAAATTATATCTAAATTTGTTTTTCACAAATATGTTTTTTTCACAGATATGAAATCTCCTTTTTAGGATAGGCCGGAATTCCGGTATGGTTACATATCAATCAAGATTCTTTATAACACCGCGGGCACACAACCGGGCTATCCGCAGTGGTTCCGGGATCTTTCCTTCCAGCGTAAAATCATCACACAACCGCACGGCATCAGGAAGACTTATCCCCCATGCACGAATAAAGATGGTCTGCCTGGTGGCGCACAGGACATGCGGGGCCCGGTCACCTAATCGTGTGTAGGCGTCAATCCGGGTCATATCACCGGGAAAATGGAACTGGATATCTCCAAGAAGACCGTCCGATGCCTCGTAGGTAACTCCAATGACCGGAATTCCCGTTATGTCGGACACAACATGGGGATCGATGATATTGAACCATGCGATCACACAACCAGACAGCATGATAACATTGATATCACGTCGCTCCAGGTTCTGTACCATCCCGATTATGGTATCGGTGGCATCCATCCCGCCCACCGTTACCTCCCCAAATACAAAACCATCGATGCGAAGGTCTTTTCTCATCACCACCCCTGCAAGCACTGACCGCTCCCTCCCGGTGAAACTCTCCGCTATACCGAGCGCCCGCAAGCCCTTCTTCGGGATGTGCATAGAAGCACTTATGACAACCGATTAAAAATACTATACCAATGAAATTTTCCAAAGATGAAGTCTGTATCCTGATCCCTACGTTAAATGAAGGACCGACAATCGGCAATGTGGTCCGGGAATTCAAGGCTCAAGGGTATAACAACATCCTTGTAATGGATGGCAGGAGCACGGATAATACGGTCAAAAGTGCGCGTGAAGCCGGGGCCAACGTCCGCACCCAGTCAGGGACAGGTAAAGGGAATGCCATCATCGAGGCATTCGAGGTCATTGAGCAACAATACATCCTGATGCTTGACGGTGACGGGACATATTCTGCAAAGGATGCCGAAAAGATGCTGACCCCGCTCTTTTTAGGGTTTGACCAGGTTATCGGAGACCGGCTCATCAATGCCGAGGAAGGATCTTTCTCAAGACTGAACCTTTTTGGCAATCATATGCTCAACCTCCTCTTCAAGGTCGCGCACAGCCGCGATCTGCATGATATCCTTTCAGGGTATCGCGCATTCACCAAACTTGCCATCCAGCAGATGAACTTAAAAGAGCGCGGGTTTGAAATTGAGACCGAGATCTCCGTGGAAGCCGTGCGCAATGGTCAGCGGATCATGGTCGTTCCGATTAAGTACCTCCGCCGCCCGGGCACGGGGACCAAACTCTCCCCGTTCCATGACGGGATCAAGATCGTAAGCACCATATACCGGCTCGCACGGGTGAACAACCCGATGTTTTATTTCGGCATGATGGGTGCGTTCACGAGCCTTCTCGGAATGCTCACGGGAATCTATGTCGTTTTGGAATGGTTCCGCCATATTGAACATATTCCCCTCACAATCCTCACGGTTTTGCTCATTGTTGTTGGTATCGAGATTTTCATGTTCGGTATGATCTCGGATATGGTGCTTGTCTTTCACCGGGAGATCATACGGGAGATACAGCTGCTGCAGCCCCCAAAACAGCAAAAATAATTTTTGACTCTGAACAATTCCTGTTCCTGCATCAGTAATAAAGATCCGGATTAGACCGGTTTTTGACGGATATCGCAAGGGGGAATATCTGTCGTGCTCGAGGGCAGGAAAGATTTGAGAGAATTAAAGATATTTTCGCTGTGCCCTGGTAGCGGGGGCAAATACCCTTTGAATGTTATGAAAAACGATGAATTCTACAGAGCCATTTTTTCTCTTGTTACTTCTTGAACTGCCCGATGAGAGCCACAATACGGCACGAATGCTCGGCAAGATACGTTAACATGTATGCTTCATCAAGTGTTTTTCCAGCGGCAAATGTCCCGTGCCCCCGGGCAATTACGACTGGAGCGCGGGTGAGCCCTTCTGCAACTTTAGCAGCAAGAACATCTGTGCCCGGAACCCCCTGGACAACCGGTATTACCGGGCAGAACATCTCACCCTCGCTGTCCTGGGGTATGACTTCATCAATGACAAGCGATAGTGCCACTGCAAAAGAAGGGTGAGCATGTATAATCGCCATGCAGGAGTTGGTTATATACACAGCCCGGTGCACCCGGTACTCACTGGATGCTTCTTTTGGCGCAGTGCCTTCCATAGGCACAAATACCAGTTCGCCCGGGTTATCGAGATAGGCACCGGATTGCATAATGAAAAATCCATTATCACCATCGCGGACGCTCATGTTCCCAAAATTGCCTCCGACAAGGTGTTCAGCAAAGAGCCGTTTTCCTATCCGTTCAAAGTCCGGATTGTGCATTCCTTACACCTCTTTTTTCCACAGTATTCCTTTGCATACTCAACGATGTGTGCATGTACCTGCTGGAATGTGCCCGCGTCGCAGGGTAATGCATTTTCAAAGAGACTTTTTAATGCATGTCGTCTGGTTGTTATACCGGCGCACCGGCAGATCCGGTCAGTATATGCATCGATCACAAAGCTGGGTCGGGAAAAACCATAACAGAGGATACTATCGGCAGTTTCCTCTCCAATTCCATATACACTAAGAAGGTTCTTCCGTAGATCATCATCTGGTTGGGATGCCATTGCCCCTATACCTCCCGATTTATCCATCACCTGTACCGCAAGTGATTTTAACCGGGCCGCTTTTATCCGGAAAAAACCGGTGCACCGGATGGCATTTTCGAGGATTGTCTTGTCAGCGTCCCTGATTGCGGCAATCGAGCACAGTCCCTCGTGCCGGAGATGTTTGAGGGCTTTTTCCACGTTCTCCCACCGGGTCTGCTGGGTGAGGATTGCACCAATCATTACCTCATCGGTATTCCCGTGCCACCATGCAATCGTCCCGTATTTCCTGCCGAGAATCTGTATGACCTTTTTTACCTTACCGGAACTGGATCCCGACATCCCTCATCCTGTTGTAACGTGCGATGTTTAACAGAAGCGGGGTGAGCGACTCTACCAATGCAGATACCGCGAGCGGACCGGCATCAAATGCTTGAAGCGAAGAGACCCTGTTCACAATTTCCATCACCTGCTTCTTTGCATCCGCATCATCCCCGCACACCGGAACCGAATAGCTCAGTTCCTCATCAAGTGCCCTCCATTTATTCGCGGCAATCGTGTTGAACGCAGAGCAGACCCTTGCGGTTTTAGGGAGCATTTTCTGCACCAGCAATGCTGCAGAACCCTCAGGCGGGGGAACAAAGGTAAAGAAATCGCGCTTCTCCATCGGGTTTATGGGGCTCACGACAATTTTATCTTCAAATCCTGAAAGTGTGGCAAGCGTTGAAGCGAGATGCTTAAAGGGGATTGCAAGGATGACTACATCGGCTTCATCCACTGCTTCTTGGTTCGGTACCCCGCTGCAGCAACAGGGTACCCCCCGTTTCTGCAAAATATCCATGCAGCACCTGCTTGTAGAGACAGCCTTATCCGGCTCCCTTGAGCCGATAATGATTTCAAAATCAGAGGCCAGGCGCATCGCTATGCCCTCGCCGATATCCCCGGTACCTCCGACTATACCGATCCTCACTCTATCCCACCAGCGGTTTTATGAGTTTTTCAAGGGTTGCCGCATCGGTGACGCCCTCCATCATCTGGATAACCTTTCCGTCTTTTTCGATGACCAATGTCGGGACAACACGAATCCCGAATTTTTCAGCAAGGTCCATGTGCTGGTCCACATCGACCTTTTTGATCTCAACAGAATCCCCCATCTTCTTTTTCAGTTCCTCAAGGATTGGCGTCTGCATCCTGCATGGGCCGCACCACGTGGCAAAAAAGTCATACAATACCGGTCTGGTCATTTTTTCCCGGAAGAATTGTCGATAAAAAAAGGGATAAAGGTATGCACTTGTTATTTTGAAAGGATTGCCATGATTATGCGCCCATATGCAGGACGGGTTACCAGTACGCCAACAAGCACGCCCATGATGGTGATAAGCGCAAACCCTTTCAGAGTTGAAAGATCCATGAGCGCAAGGGGTATCATGGCAATAATCACCGTTGCAGCGGCAACAATAATAATACTGAGGGCTCGCGAAAGCCTCTTTAAATACAGGTTCGGAGACGGGACTTTTCCTTCATGAAGGATCTCATCAGTTATCACGACCAGCTGGTCGATCCCTGTTCCAAGAACCGCGATAATACCCGCAATGGTGGGCAGGTCCATCTGGAACCTGATGAGACTGATGAATCCCAGCAGGATAATAATCTCCGACGCGTTGATCAGCACCATCGGGAGCACAATGCCGGGTTCACGGTACCGTAAAAATATTACAAGCCCGACGGTAACAAGGGCAAGGATCCCGGCAAGGATGCACATCGTCTTGAAATGCTCCCCCAGGGGTGCGGATTGTGAGCCTGAACCGGCGACAGCCACATCAACGGGCAATGCCCCGGCCCGGAGATGGATTTCAAGGTTGGTCGCCTGCTGCATCCCGTACTTTCCCTGTCCCGTCGATGCAAATAGCTGGCGGATATTCTCAGTCTGTACTTTACCCGCAAGATCATCTGACAGGGGTGCTGAATAGACCGTCTTGTTATCGAGCAGCATAACAAGATGATGCCTGGACGGGTCAACCGTTGCCCCGTATTTGATCGCAGCATCACGGAAGGCATTTGCACCGGCACTGCTAAGGGTAAACCCGACACCCCATGTGTTACTCCCCGGGGGTTCCTGTGCGGGGTTCTGTACGCTCGTGATGGAATCGCCATACAGGACATGCTCGGTCTGGTTGCCCGCGGTCTGGACCCGTATCTCGAATTTGCCTTGTTTTCCGACAATCGCTTGTGCCTGGTTCATGTCAACGCCGGCTAGTTCAACACGGACGTAGCGTGCAACATTGTTCAGGCCGGTAAGCGTGTTGACTTTTGCGTCCTTTGTTCCCAGAGTATTTATCTTGTTTTCAAGAATCCGCTTCACATCTTCCGCGGTCGCCTTTGATACTCCGGGCTGGTACGAGATGACTTTTCCTCCGGATGCTTCGACAAGCGCGGCCAGGTCTTCCTGGTTGTAGAATTTTCGTATTTCGAGATGGTTTTCATCTACAACCTGCACCTCGGTATCAAGCGTTTTGGACAGGTCTGAAATAAACTCGCTGAGAGGCCGGTCGGTTGTAAATCCGATGACCTCGGCACGGAACTCAAGCTGCAGCCATGCCCCCTGCTGGAGGTCAAGCCCGAACTGGAGATTTCCCTCAACACCTTTCTGGGGATTAAAGGACGGGTAGAAGTAGATAGCGACCAAGGATCCTGCAACAAGGAGTATCAGCATTGCGACGCGCCAGTCAGAAAGGAGGGTTTTTATTTCCTTTGAGTTCATTTCCCGCCTCCTTTCTGGACGTACCATTTCAGGATTCCTGCATTGGTAAGCCATGTGTTCAGGACGTCAAAGATCAGCCCGATCAGGAGCACTGCTGATATCTCCATGATGATCTGCACCTGACCGAACCATGAGACAAGAAACATCGCTGCGACAGCAGAGAACGTTGTCGAGGTCATGATGATGCCGGTATGAAATGCCCCTTGTAATTTTTCGTTCAGCTTGCCCTGCCTTTTGAGCACACGGTTTGTCAGCAGGATATCACTATCCACGGAATACCCGATAAGCATCAGGAGTGCAGCAGTCGTGCCCAGCGAGAGCGGAATTCCGACAATATTCATCGCAGCCGCAGTCATCACCATGTCAGCAAAAGCAGAGAGGACCACTGCACACGACGGGACAAACGTGCGGAATGAGAGAAAGACAACGATTGACATCCCGATAAAGGAGAGGATCAGCGCGATAACTGCCTGGGACTGGAGGGTCTTTCCAAAAGATTCTCCAATCTGGTCAACCTTCGCATCAGGATACTTCTGGTTGATCAGGTTGGTAAGAGCCCGGTATGTTGCGTCATCCATTGTTCCGAACTTGAGGAATTTGCCATTATTCACTCCCTCACCTATATCAAGAAGAGGGTATCCGGTGAATGCAGCCCGGATTTGGTCTTTGCTGTCAGTGGTCAGGACCGTGACCGCCGTACCACCCGAAAAATCAATCCCCGGCGTGACCGGCATACCTGTTGCAGCAGTATTTATCGCAAGCAACACGAGTGAAAGCGCCAATAAAATGAGCGGGATGATCACCAGCTGTTGTGGTGAGAATTTTTCTATATTGTATTTCATCAATCCCATGCCATAATCATCTGTCTATTAACGATTATAATAGTAACACGTTGCGATTGCACCTGTCACCAACCCGTTTCTTCTTCAGGCAACGCAATTGAACAATTAACAATTGCGCAGAAAAATTTTGTTTCAGCGTAAATTGCCGCAAGTATCAAACAGGGATTGTAAAAAACAGCAAATCAATAAATATATATAGAGAATGGTCAGTAACTCAAAGTATGAGATCTCCACAAGAGATCAAGAGAGTCATCGAAGTTCGCCTCAGGTCCTACATCTCCCGTGACAGAACAGGTATCCGGCGGGAGCTCCTCAGGCTCTTTGTTAGAATCAAATCGATGACGATTGCTGAGCTTGTCGCAGAACTCCAGAAACAGTTTTCCGTTACATTCCATAAGATTGCATCAATGGTTGGCATAATTGCATCCCGAATCGGTATTTTGCGGGTCACAAAGAAGCCCGATGGCGTCAGTTCGTTTGAACTCAAGGACAAGTATATCGATGTCGTGGTAAGGATCGTCGGAGTCGGTTGATAAGGCGTATCAACCATAACAATTTTTAGTGCTCGTGGCGTAATTAGTGAGCATCATGTATACATTTACAGAAGAGAGCACTCTGTTAAATGATGTCGTCATTGCCCCCGAAGTGCTCGACTATATCAACAAACGCAACTGTGATTTCCGTATCTGTACATCCTGCGGTGGCCCGATTTTACTGCCTACGCGGGTAAAACCCCCGAAAAGATCAGACCTCCTGTTACAGGCAGGCAACCATACGGTGTACATTTCCATCCACCAGGCCCGTTACCTTCATGCAATCGGCATAGAAATGATCCCTTTTTATGATGAACCGGATGGCTGAAACCAAGAGGACAGATGAGTTTTAAGGAAATTTCCCATACTGCTGATGTGAAGATTCAGGTTTGCGCACCAACCCTTGAATCCCTTTTTTCAGAAACCTGCAATGCATTGATGCAGGTAATGTATGGCCCGGTACGCAAAGGGATTGTGAAAAAGGAAATTGCCATCACTTCGACCGATACCGAGTCGTTGCTCCTTGAATTTCTTTCAGAAGTCCTTTTTGTCTCTGAAGTGGAGGGGATCGTATTTTCCGATGCCCGGGTCAGGATCGATGGTCTCAACCTGCATGCAGAACTTGCGGGAGAACCCTTTGACAGGGACCGGCATGCACTCGGGACTGAGGTGAAAGGCATCTCATATTCCGGGCTTTCGATCCGGCAGGATGCAAATGGCTATATGGTGGACATCATATTTGATGTATAGGAAGGAGATGGAGTCAGCCGGATGTTGCAGGGGATTATACGGATCAGCACCCTTGAATGGGAAGTGCCCCTCGGATTTGTACCGGGAATGCGGGTTCCTGGGCGCTTTTTCCTTTCGGAATCGCTTGAAAAAATACTTGAGCCGGGCGCAGTCCAGCAGCTTGCCAATGTTGCGACGCTGCCGGGAATTATAAAAAATTCCCTCGCGATGCCTGACATCCACTGGGGGTATGGTTTCCCGATTGGCGGGGTCGCCGCATTCGACCTCACGGAAGGCGTTATTTCGCCGGGTGGTGTCGGGTTTGATATCAATTGCGGGGTCCGGTTGCTCGCCACCCCCCTCGCTCAAAAAGATGTCGCGGGAAGAAAAGACTTAATCGAGACCCTCTTCCATGCTGTTCCGACAGGTGTGGGCGCAAAAAGCGCGCAAAAGGTGACAGGTCACGTTCTTGAGCAGATGATGGTCAAAGGCGCCCGCTGGGCGGTTGATGCGGGGTTGGGGGAGGAAAACGATCTTTTGCGCTGCGAGGAAGGGGGGTACATGAAGGAGGCAAACATAAAAGAGGTCTCTTCCAAAGCAAAACAGCGTGGCATCCCCCAAGGAGGTACACTGGGATCCGGCAACCACTTTCTTGAACTGCAGGTCGTGCGCGAGATCTATGATGAGAATTCAGCCAAAGCGTTCGGCCTTTATCAGGATCAGGTCTGCTGCATGATCCACTGCGGCTCCCGCGGCCTCGGTCACCAGACATGTACGGACCATATCAGAATACTTGAGGGTGCTGTCAAAAAATACCAGATTAAATTACCGGACCGCCAGCTTGCGTGCGCCCCCATCAGCTCACCGGAAGGAGAAGCATATTTCGGGGCCATGGCAGCATCGGCAAATTATGCCTGGGCAAACCGCCAGTTGATCACGCATACCACAAGAAATGTCCTTAAAAAAATGTTTGGCACCGGGTATGAGGAAATGCCCCTTGTTTACGATGTGGCCCATAACGTGGCAAAGATCGAAGAGCACATTGTTTTTGGGAGAAAGGAAAGGGTCTGCGTTCACCGGAAGGGAGCTACACGTTCATTCGGCCCGCATGCACCGGATATCCCCCCGGAACTCTCATCCATAGGACAACCCGTCATCATTCCCGGTAGTATGGGAACCTCTTCATTCGTCCTGCGCGGGACTCAAGGGGCAATGGAACAGACATTCGGGAGCACCTGCCATGGTGCCGGCAGGGTGATGAGCCGGACACAGGCAAAAAAGAGATTATCCGGAAAAGATGTGGCGGCCAGGCTCGCCCTGCAGGGAATTCTTGTAAAAGCTCCCAATGAAGCTGCAATCGCTGACGAAGCACCCGAGGTGTATAAACCAAGTGAAGACGTTGTCCGGGTGGTGCACGATGCCGGGCTCTCCCTGCTCGTCGCCCGCCTTGATCCTCTCGGGGTGATCAAGGGGTGAACGTACGGGCAGGTTTTGTATGGGAGACACGGCAGCACTTCACAAGATTTATTGAGGACTGTGGGATCGTATGCGAAGTCGTCACCCCGCACATACTCGCCGCTCCATTTTATCGCGGTTCATTCAACTGCCTCATCGTCCCAACGGGTTTTGGAAACCCGAACTACTCAAAACTCCTGCCTGCCCTGCGTGCGGCTGCACCCCGTATACAAAGATTTCTGGAGAACGGCGGGAACCTGCTGGTCTATGGTGCAGCTATTGAAAATCCATCTGCGTATGACTGGCTCCCGTTTCCGGTAACATACCATCATGAATGCCACCCGAGAAAGATTGTGTGCATACCTGACAGCATTGCAGAGGCCATTGTTGAGGATTACAATGCTGACCGCGTTGAATGCGATGGATTTTTCCCCGAATATGACGGTGAAGCCGCGGGAATGGGGGGAGAGCAGGCTGTTGTAATTGAAAAACAGGTCGGAAAAGGGCAGGTCGTGGTAACCAGTATCCACGAATTCCCCTCAAAAAAATTTCTCGACAGGTTCTGCCGTTTGGGAACGCAAACTTTATTCTAGATGGACAGTGACCAGAAGTATGAGGAAGACATTAATGCACCGCTATACCCTTTCTGCCAGCGCCGGGGCAGATGACCTGGAACCTGTTGCCAATGCCATCCATGAATTGCTCAACCGACTTCCGGTGACTGCAAAGTCCCGGGATAAACCGGGCATCCGGGTTGAGGAGGGCAGGGTGGTTGACCGGGACTATACCGGACCTGTGCTTGAGGATGCAATCCGTGCCAACAAGATGATAAAGACCACCCCGGCATCCGGGGCTTACAAAGGGGTTCCGGTGACCGTAACCCCTTTCAGGGATTGTGATGGGGCAGCGATAGGCGCAATCGGTGTTGTTGATATTACCGGGATCTTTGACCTGGCAACCCTCATGGAGCACCAGTCTGCGATTCTCAAGCAGGTCTGCGGTAAGGATCCCTGCCCCCTGCCATCAGAATCCATCGGAGCTAAGAGGTGAAACGGATGCCGGACTCTGCATTTAAGGTGCTGGAAATCCTTGAACGGGCAAATCGTCCGCTGTCAGGCGAGGCAATGAGCAACGAACTGGGTATCACCCGGTCAGCAGTCTGGAAGCATATCAATGAGCTCAGGGCGATGGGATACGACATATCATCCTCACAGAAGGAAGGGTACCGCCTTACCCGGACCAGCAGCAGACTCCTCCCTTACGAGATACACAAGAAGCTCAGGACGAAGTTCGTCGGAAAAACAATGCGGTACCTGGAAAATACCCCCTCGACGATATGGGTCGGCAAACAGATCTGTTCAGAAGGGGATGTGGAGAAGATGCATGGCCTTGTCATCATTGCCGAAGAGCAGACCGGCGGGATTGGCAGGCTGGGACGCGCATGGGTCTCTCCCGTCGGTGGCATCTGGATCACAATCGTACTGAAGCCCAATATCCCCATTGACCATGTTTTTATGGTTACTATGGCCGGATCTGTTGCTGTTGCCCGTGCAATTCGAAAAGAATTCGATCTTGGCGCCCTGATCAAATGGCCAAACGATATTTTCATCGGCGACAAGAAAGTAGCGGGCCTACACCTCGAACTCTCGGCTGAAGCAGATCTCATTCATAACTGCCTGCTGAGTATCGGGATTGATGTCAATGTCCCGCTTAACCAGTTCTCACCATCTCTCCAGAAAGATATCACATCGATCAGCGCCGAAGTCGGCCATGAGGTCGATCGCGCTTCATTCCTTGCACGAATCCTGCGGGAGTTTGAGACCCGCTACCTGCTCATCGAGAGCGGTGAATATGAAACCATACTCCGGGAATGGAAAAGCCTTTCCTGCACGCTCGAGCACCGCGTCCAGATCACCACTTTAAAGAACAGCTTTGAGGGGGAAGCAATTGATATTGACGAATTTGGCGCACTCATCATACGCAAGGACAACGGCAGGATAGAGCGGGTCATTGCCGGGGATTGTCACCAGCGGTAAGGACAGATTGTTTTTTATCGTAAACCATATAATTTTTTATGGTTGACGATGTTCGGTGATCTCAAAAGAACCAGACTTATCGCATATTCAGCTGCATTTGTCGGCCTGATCGCTTTGGGAAGCTGGATCTCGATCCCGTTCTTTCCGGTTCCTGTTACACTCCAGACACTCTTTGTCCTCCTCGCCGCTGCCGTCATGAAGCGCAATGCTGTCATACCGGTCACCTTATTTGTGTTGCTCGGATCTCTGGGGTTGCCGGTTTTTCACAATGGCGTTGCCGGAATCGGGGTTCTTCTCGGCCCGACCGGGGGGTACCTCATCGGTTTCATCCCCGCAGCTTTTCTGACCGGGCTGGCATATGAACAGACCCGGATGACGATCCGCGTTCTTGGGATCATTGCCGGAACGATCGTAATATATATTTTCGGGCTTTCGTGGCTGATGTACTCAACCGGCATGAGCCTTATACCTGCAGTCACCGTGGGTATGCTCCCGTTTCTTGCAGGAGATGCCATCAAAGCGTTTGCAGCGTACCAGATTGCAGAAAGACTCCCATGATTGAAATTGATTCTCTCTCCCACAGGACGCTTTTCATCGACCACCTTTCAGTCCATCCGGGATTAACATTCCTGGTCGGGGGGAACGGGGGTGGAAAAACAACCCTGCTGCGCCTCCTCTCCGGCATCGATGAACCTGAATCCGGAACCATCAGCATTGATGGACAATCCCCAAGAAAAGTTGATGTAGGATGGGTTAACGAATACCCGGACAGAAGCCTCCTTTTTTCAAGAGTTTACGATGAGATCGCTTCAACGATCCAGTTCCGGAACACTCCCTGTGATGAGACGGGCAAAATGGTGAAGGATATCTGCGGCAGGATGGGGATTACAAATCTCCTTGACCGCCCGGTGCATGAACTTTCAGGAGGGGAAAGAGCTCTTGCTGCAATTGCAGCCGCACTGGTTAACGAGCCTGTGCTGCTCGTTCTTGATGAATATGACTCCCATCTTGATCCCGGCCGCTGCCGGCAGATCGATGATATCATCGGGACCATACAGTCACGCTATGTCATCCGCTGCACACAGCAGATGGAAACCGCAGCAAAAGGTGATCAGGTTGTTGCCATTCATGATGGACGAATTGTATCAGCCGGAAAGCCGGCTGAAGTTTTTTTCAGCCTGATGAACACGCCGTTTTACCCGCGCTCATGGAGGAAAACCGGTTGAACATTCAGCTCGACAAGGTAAAAGTGAAACGCGGTCTTTTGGCTCTCAGTGCCCAAGGGAATTTCTGTGAGGGGATGCATCTGGTCCGCGGCCCTGTTGGATCGGGAAAGTCGACGCTTGCCCTTGTCATGGCCGGGCTCATCTCACCTCTTGAGGGTACAATAGATCGTAAGGATATCACGTCCTGTATGCTCTCTCTCCAGTTCCCGGAATACCACATTACCGGCCAGACACTTGCAGAGGAATGCAGATCATGGGGGCTGGAACCGGATCTGCTCCTTTCTGCAGAAGGTTTCTTGAGAAAAAGCGGGGAGAATCCCTTAAAACTCAGCCGGGGCGAACTGAAGCGGCTTCATCTTGCCTGTGTGCTGGCAAAAAGGTATGACCTGCTGCTTCTCGATGAACCATTCAGCGCACTGGACTGCTGTCAGAAAGAGATCTTCTGCAAACGGCTCTCCGGATCTTGTGATGGGATCACTATCATCTTCACGCACGAACAGGAGATTCTCCCCCCTATTGACAGGTTCTGGGGGATCCGGGACGGGATGCTTGCGGATCTGGGGAAACAACCGTCAACAACCGGATCACATGATGTCACACGAAGAATTGAGGGAAAATCCGGGGATCCCGAAGATGAATGATATTAGGATCCGGATCGGCACTGCGGCAATCCTCTCTCTTGCTGCATTCCTTAACCTCACAGGTGCATTTGTTGTTTTTATCTGGTGGCTGATCTTCATCCCTCGTCTAAAAGCTATGCCGCACATATCTGTTATGGCCGGCTTTGCAGCTATGATCGGGGTTGTAGCGGCCGTGCTCCAGATTACAACTGGTACCGGCATCTCTTATGGCATTCGTATGGCAGTGATTCTCCTTATTGCGATGTGGCTCTGGTCTGAGCAACGGCCGGGGGAGTTTTTCTCCCTTGGCGTCTGGCTGTTCGGGTGCCGATGGGGATTTGAGATGGGAATGGTTGCCGAGCTCTGTATGCAGGCATTTGATGCATTGGTCTGCGATCTCGATCGGTTGAGAACAGCATGGGCACTCAAAGGAGTAAAAGTGGGAGTCCGCCATCTTGCTACTGCTGGTATGATTCTGGTAACCGGTGCACTGGCGCGTGCAAAGGATACCGCAGAACTTCTCGCTGTCAGGGGATACCGGTATGGAGGATCGTTCTGCCCCTCCTTTGATACGTCTAGTGCAGATATTATTGGATGTGCCGGAGCAGTCATAGCCGGTGCGATTGCGATCATTCCAGTTAGTGAATTTTTTATACTTCCATGGTGATGTTTTGTGAGGCTTGATCTGATCCATAAAAGCCCTCTGATGAGGTTACCCCATGCGCGCTGCCTATCCTGATAAAGTTCATATTACCGATACGACACTCAGGGACGCGCACCAGTCCCTGATTGCAACACGGCTCAGAACTGAGGATATGATCCAAATGGCCCGTGCTATTGATGGGTGCGGGTTCTTTTCCGTTGAAGCATGGGGAGGTGCCACTTTTGACACCTGCATACGGTTTTTAAATGATGACCCGTGGGAACGCCTCCGCTCGCTCAAATCCGAATTGAAACATACCCCGATCCAGATGCTTCTGCGTGGCCAGAACTTAGTCGGTTACCGGCACTATCCGGATGATGTTGTCGACCGGTTTGTCCATGCAGCGCACAAGAACGGCGTTGACATCTTCCGCGTATTCGATGCGCTTAATGATATCCGGAACATGAAACGCTCGATGGAACAGGTCAAAAAAACAGGCGCCCACCTGCAGGGAGCAATTTGCTATACGACGAGCCCGGTCCACAGCACCAAAACCTTCATCGAAATGGCAATGGAACTCCACGCACTCGACTGCGATTCGATCTGCATCAAGGATATGGCCGGCCTGATCATGCCGGAAGCAGCGCGCGAGCTTATCTCCGGTATTAAAGAGGCGGTTGATACCAAAGTCGACCTCCACAGCCACTGCACGAGCGGGATCGCGCCGATCAGCTACCAGGCAGCGATCGAAGCAGGTGTAGATATTCTTGATACGGCAATGTCCCCGTTTTCCATGGGGACTTCCCAGCCCCCGACTGAAAGCGTTGTTGCATCACTAAAAGGGACAAAAAGAGATACCGGCATAGACCTAATCAGGCTCCGGACAGTTCGCAATATCTGCCTCCAGATCCGGGAAAAATATGGTGCACTCTGTGACCCGATATCAGAGCGCGTGGACAGCGATGTGCTCATTTACCAGTTGCCCGGGGGGATGATCTCAAACCTTGTTTCACAGCTCAAGGAGCAGGACGCTCTCAACCGGATGGACGAAGTTCTTGCAGAGATCCCGCGTGTGCGAGAGGATCTCGGGTATCCTCCGCTCGTGACACCGACCAGCCAGATCGTAGGATCGCAGGCAGTCTTCAATGTCCTTGTCAACGGCCAGCGGTACAGGAATGTCACAAAGGAAGTCAAGGACTATGTCCATGGCCTGTACGGAAAATCACCTGCGACGGTCAGCGATGAGATCCGGAAACTGATTATCGGAAATGACGAGGTGATCGCGATCCGTCCTGCTGATCTGCTCGAACCTATCTATGAGAAGATGAAAGAAGAGGCCCAAAAAGCCGGCCTGGTAAAAAAAGAGGAGGATGTACTGACCTACATCCTCTATCCTGCAATAGCACCCGCTTTTTTGAAAGGGGAGAAACAAGGTGAAATTATCCCCAAAAAACAACAGGTATCAGCCGGAACGCCGGAAATGCCAAACCAGATGGAAGTTGAAGTGGACGGCGAGGTCTTTTCAATCCGAATCATTTCCGTCGGAGGAAGCCGGGTGGAGGTATCGGCTTCCGCCCCGCAACAAAAAATACCGAGGGGAGATGTTGCAGGGGGTATCAAGAGCAACATGCAGGGCATGGTACTCAAGGTCATGGTCAGCCGGGACTCTCCTGTCAAAAAAGGTGATGTCGTTGTTGTGCTTGAGGCGATGAAGATGGAAAACCCCATCCACAGCCCCATTGACGGCAGGGTGACTGAAATCTTTGTTGATACCGGCGATGTCGTCTCGAGCGGTGACGTCCTGCTGGTGGTGCAATGAAATATTTCGAGAAGATCCTGATTGCAAACCGGGCCGAGATTGCAATCCGTGTGATGCGTGCATGCCGTGAACTCGGAATAGAAACGGTTGCGATTTATTCCGACGCGGATAAAAACGCGCTCCATGTAAAATATGCTGATGAGGCATTCCATGTCGGGGAGGCGCATCCCTCAAAAAGTTACCTGAACATGGAACGGATTATTGATATAGCGCACAAATCCGGGTCAGAGGGTGTGCACCCGGGGTATGGTTTTCTTGCCGAGAACCACAGGTTCGCAGGTTTGTGTGAAAAAGAGGGAATTGTCTTTATCGGACCGTCCTCAAAGACCATCGAGATGATGGGTTCTAAGCTTGGCAGTAAACACCTAATGGAGTCCTCGGGTGTTCCTGTGCTCCCCTATACCCCCGAAGGCGTCGCATCTGCAGAAAAAGCAGGCGCTATCGCTGATCGGATCGGTTATCCTGTCATTGTGAAAGCCAGTGCAGGCGGAGGGGGGATCGGCATGCAGATTGTCGAGGACCCTACAGCCCTCCAGGATGCCATTGACAAAGGCATGCGCACCGCGAAATCCGCTTTTGGAGACCCGACGGTGTTTCTTGAAAAATATCTTGTGAAGCCCCGACACATCGAGTTCCAGGTCCTTGCCGATGCTCATGGCAACCGCATCCACCTCTTTGACCGGGAATGTTCAATCCAGCGCCGCCACCAGAAACTTGTCGAAGAAGCACCCTGCCCCATCATGACAGCGGAACTTCGGGAACAGATGGCGTCATCCGCACTTACCGTAGCAAGGGTGTCAGGTTACACAAATGCAGGGACGGTCGAATTCCTGTACTCAAACGGGAAGTATTATTTTATGGAAATGAACACCCGTCTTCAGGTCGAACATACCATCACGGAAATGATCACCGGTGTTGATATTGTCCATAAGCAGCTCGCCATCGCCTCCGGTGAAGACCTTCCTTATGCGCAGGAGGACATCAGCATCCGCGGGCATGCAATCGAGTGCCGGATCAATGCTGAAAACCCCCTCAATAACTTTGCTGCCGATCCCGGTAAGATCCTCCGCTACCGGTCGCCGGGAGGGCCCGGCATACGTATTGACAGCGGGATCCATATGG
Organism: Methanoregula sp.; assembly: GCA_026625165.1. NCBI lineage: Archaea > Methanobacteriati > Methanobacteriota > Methanomicrobia > Methanomicrobiales > Methanoregulaceae > Methanoregula > Methanoregula sp. The sequence goes on from CP112999.1 coordinate 1,411,278, forward strand.
GGTATTCGATCCCGCCAAACTACGACTCGATGATCGCAAAACTATGCGCATGGCACGCAACCCGGTCCGGGGCGATCAGGCGGATGCGGAGGGCGATTTCCGAGTACGTCATCCTCGGGGTAAAAACAACGATTCCGCTCCACTATGCAATAATGAATAATGCGGAGTATATAGCAGGGAATACCCATACCCACTTCCTCCAGGAAGAGCATATCGCAAAAACACTCGAACGATACCAGCGCGATGAGGAGGCAAGGATGCAGACACTTGCGGGTTCATTTGAACAGGGGAAGAAGATCGCTGCAATCTCAACTGCCGTGAATGTGTATCTTCAGGGCAAAAAGCAATAATTAAAAAAACCCACCCGTATCAGAATGTTTAATAATTTTTAGGGTGTTGTTATAATGCACGTCTGCGCTGCGGTGGCCTAGCTGGTCAGGGCGCCAGACTCATAATGTATGTGAACGCACGATGGCGTTCTGCCTGAGAGATCTGGAGATCGTGGGATCGTAACCCACCCGCAGCATCATTTTAATAACCATTGCGTTTTCATCTTGAGTTTTTATTTTGAATACATTAAAATTTAATCGGACTTATTAACCAATATATGTAGAAATCCTCCAAAAATCGTTCCTTTTTTCTATTCATCCATTTAATGCACGATACGTTTATTTACAGACTCATCTAAATAAATTACAAACTTCAGAGGTAAAACTATGCTTTTGGTAAATGCAGTTGTTGGATTGGTCCAGCTAATCATCGCCATTATCTTTTCCGTTGTAGCATTGTATATCGGCTTTTTTACACTGGATAAGATCACAAAGAACATTGACCAAGAAAAAGAACTTGCAAAAGGGAATGCAGCTGTTGGGATTATCGTTGCCGCAGTATTCATAGCAATCGCACTTGTTGTCCAGTCTGGTGTATCAGGGCTTTCTGTCGGGATTGGAAAGGCTGCATCAGTCGGATTATTCTCCCTCGATGGTATTTGTGCAATCGGCGCCGCATTTGTCCAGCTGATCCTTGGTATCGTCCTTGCAATTGCGGCAATCTACCTTGCGCTCAATATTCTTGACAAACTCACAAAAGGTGTTGACGAATTTGATGAGATTAAAAAGGGCAACATCGCTGTTGCACTGGTGATGGGAAGTGTGATTATCGCAGTCGCCGTGATCATCCAGTCGGGAGTGCTCGGTATCACGGCTGCATTAATTTAAACTTTTATTTTTATCTTGCATTATTTTGGATTTTTAGTCATTCTCCATAGAGATTGATTAACCGGATCAGATCGGCAAACCCATCCATCTCCATGGTAAGAACCTGATTCCGGGTCATTCCCATGCTTGTCTCTGCATCAGCGGTGAGCACTTCCGGACCCCATACAACTTCCCGCCCGGTTCCATCCGAACTCAGAACCTCACGTGCTTCTTTGGGGTGCACAAATGCACGCCCCGGGAGAATGACCGCGTGTTCCAGAACAGAAAGGTCCAGAGTTTTTATATCTTCGAGAGTTATGAGACAGGCGATCTCCTTTTTTACTGCAACAACCGGTGATCTGGACCCGCATGCTTCAAGAACACGCTGGATATAAGGGGCGGCGATGCTGCCACTGATGACGGTGGCACGCCGCTGCACGCGGGGGAGTTTTGCCATCAGATCGGGCTCTGAAAGGATAACAAAAGGGGATCCAATCTCCGGATCCCAGAGGGGGGTTCCGGATATCTTCATTTTGAACTGTTTACTGAGATCGGTCACAAGGTTTTGGAACTCCTCAACCGAATGGACGCGCTGCTTCTTAATAACCGGGGCATTTCCCAGGATTAGTCCCTGATCAGTTGTGTTGGCAAACCGCATCAGGATCAGTCCCTTAGCTCCCCGCTCCTCCAGCCACGCACATGTGCGTTCAAGCACCTCCCCGTCATTAATCCCCGGTAGTACGACAGCTGCTCCATAAACATCAGCCGAATTACATAAGCGCTCAAGAATTTCCAGCGATACATCTGGTGAGGGATCGTGCATATACTTTCGGCGCAGTTTTGGATCTGACGCAAAAATGGTGAAGGAGACCTCGGAAAGGCCGTTATCGATAAGAAGATCGGCGATGGCAGGATCGTCCCAGCCTTTCCCGCTGGTATATCCGATATGGAGCGGTGCCTCCATACTCCCGAGCAGGTTTATTAGATCGGTGAATTGAGGATAACAGCTCGGGTCTCCGCCACCGCTGACAGTCACACGGGAGAGGTCGTCCCTCGTTGCCTGAAGGGTTGCAAGGACCTCATCAGCAATTGATTTTAAGTCCTTAAATCCGCTATACTGCTCTTTTATTCCTTTGGTACAATAATCACAGCCTGTCTTAAACGGGAGGCAATACCGGCAGCCAAATGCTTTGACATTTTTCACATGCTTAAAATAGCAATATTCGCAGAATCCACGGCAATCAACGCCGGCCCGGCCCCCGATGTCCACGGTAATCTGCGCCATCTCTGGAATAATTTCCGTTGCCGGGGGTTTAATGTGTTTGCAAAGGTAAAGAGGGACATCGTCATAATGTAGGGAGCACCATCTTTTTTAGCAACCAACGTCAAACTGATATGGCGCCCCAGTGGCTTAGTTGGCAGAGCGGCTGACTTGTAATCAGCAGGTCCCGTGTTCAAATCACGGCTGGGGCTTCGGGACATTGTGTTCAATTCCCAAGCAACTCTTTTTATAGAGATCCGCCTTACACTGAAGCATGAAAAGTGCGTCACTCCGGGCTCCATTGGCCCCGGACAACGACTTCTTTAATCTGCTCAAGGCCGACTACCAGGAGCGGTCCCTGCTGAAGGGCCTGAAAGCGGGGATCATAATACCGCGTGATGCTGAGCTGATCCGTTCCTTTACCGAAGAGATGCTCTCCTCGCGGAACCTCAGCCGGAAACGGGCCCACAAACTCACGTACACGCTGGTCGGGTGGCGGCGGTTCATCGGCCCGTTCGAAAAGAACGACATGGCCGCGATCTATTCAGGCATTGCAGCACTGAAGAACGGCAGGAGCATCCGGGGCCGGCCGTTCAAGCAGAACACCATCTCGGACCACATCCTCATCATCAAGCAGTTCTACCTCTGGCTCATCGCCAATGAACTGGTCCCAATCCCGGAAAAGAAGATCCGCAGCCTTAAGGTCCCGGCCCACGACACCATGACCAAAGTCGCCGCCGATCTCCTCACCACCGACGAGATCACCGCTATCATCAACACCTGCACCACGAGCCGGGACCGGGCCATCGTGATGATGCTCTACGAAGGCGGATTCCGCATCGGGGAGATCGGCTTGATGAAATGGGGCGATCTCCGGTTCGATGACCATGGCATTGTGGTGAATGTGAACTTCAAGACCCGCAAGCCCCGGTACATCCGGCTGGTGATGGCCCGGGAGTTCCTGGTCAAATGGAAGAGCGATTACCCGTTCATGCCCATTGCCCCGGCAATGCCGGTCTTTGTCACGGAGCACAACACCCCGCTGACGCACGGCTCGGTGGGTATGCAGCTCAGGCACCTGGCCCAGCGGGCCGGGATAAAGAAGCATATCACCCCGCACGTCTTCCGCCACTCCCGGATCACGCACCTGATCAACGAGGGCGTCTCCGAGAGCGTGATCAAACTGATGATGTGGGGCAGCCTGACGACGAATATGTTCCAGACGTACGCCCACCTCACGGGCGGTGACATCGACCGCGAGATCCTCCGGACCTACGGGATCACAATCGACAAGGGTAAGGGTAAGGAGACCAACAAACGGCTGAAACCCCGGCAATGCCCGGATTGTTACAACATTAATTCGCCGGTGGCCAATTACTGCGAGATCTGCGGTGTGGAACTCTCGGAGGAGGCGGTTGCGACCGACTCGCAGATCACAAGTAGCGTTCTCAAATCCCCCGAGGCCCTGCAAGCGTATGTAACTAACCTGATCGACACGAAGTTTAAGGAGCGAATGGGGTAGACTTAGATTTTAGATAAAGAGCTGCGGATTCAAAATTTCCCTTTAGAAGCTAAATATTCAAAAATATTAAATTCTTATTTCTCAAGTAAAAATTGTGAATAATGATTGTAATAACAAATTCATTGATTTTATCCATATTTTATCTTTAATAATCACTGTTCTTGTTATACTAATTTTGATTTCTTATTTCTTGATAGTCGTGGTGATTTTGGTAGTACTATATCTCTTGTATACGGTTCTTATTCTCAAAAAAACCCAAGAATTGATAAAATATAACTCAGAATTTAATAGTCATGGCTTCCATCACGCGATAATAATAGCTCATAAAATAAATGCTGTAAACGGAGAATACAATAAATCTGATTATCTTTCTGGAATAGATTTGTTGATAGAGAAATTTCAAAAACATCCGAATAAAATCAATTATAAAATTTATGAGGTTGACTCAAAGGAACAAGTTATTCCAATAATTAATGATGACAGAACAACGCATTTATGGATTTTCGGTCATGGACAAAGGAATAAATTACGTTTTCAGAGTGGAAACTTATGTTATTTCGAAGTTCGGGATGCCCCGAAAAAACAATTTATTGGCCAATACCATTGCAACACACTAATTGGAAATAGTTTAGCAGATTACAACCAACCGAGAAATCAAGATGTGTCTCGATGGCTCCGATTTGAACCATTCATTCGAATTGCGATTTTTAAAAAATTCAAAGAATTAGAGTCTAAAAATTTATTATTCTGAAATGATAATTGGGATTTGATCAATTATGGGATTTTTAGATTTTTTGGGAACATTCGTTAAAAGATTATTATTCTTTATTGGGGGTTTCATTATCGCGTTCCCTGTTGCTGGAGCAATAATGATGACTGGCGGAAGTTATTCGAATTTTCAATTTAATCCAAATCCAATTATGGCAATTATCGGGATTATTGTCTTTATTATTGGTATAGCAATGATGTTTTATGCCGCTAAAATGAAGGACCATGATTAATTTTTTTTATTTATGACTATTTTTCCGCGCGTTTCCCACTTTTCCGACTCAATCCTGATCCAATTCCCTCATTTAAATGCCCCGAATGATTGAGCTAACCTTCGGGTTCAGTAAATCTTATAAGCAAATATGTTCTTGGAAGGATAATAGCATGTTTAACAACCCCGGCACGGTAACAGCGAGGGAGGTGGCCCCGTATGTCGATTCGCAGCGAGATGCGGCGAGATACGCGGCCTTCTTCAATTTTTCAACGCTGTTCGTGTGCCTGCTGGCGGATATGGTGAGGATTCCGTCCGAGATCAGAAACAACCTGATTAGGAAGCACGCGGTCAAAGCGTCGAGCGCCCGTTGCTCCCGAGTATTGCTCTCCTCTTTTCGTATACGTCGTTGACCGTCGGTTCCATGAGCGCGTTGCTCCGGCCTTTGTGATCGCTGGTTAGGTCACCTGCCGTTCGGAGAACGGTAATACCTGTCACTGCGATAGCCAAGGCTCCAGTTCTGCGCTCGGGGCCGGCGTTTTCTGCATCCTGGATGGCCGGCATCTCCCATGCCTGCCGCGGTACCGCTTGTGAACAAAATAAAAAAATTGGTGAAAATCTATGCAGCAGAGTTCTGCGCAGCGTGATGACCCCCTGCGGGTCACACAGGAAGCCGTCGATGCCTATGAAAAGCGCACCGGCTTCAAAGGAATTGGAAAGGTCATGGTCGAGCACGGCGTCTGGGTAATTGTTCCTAACAGGGAGGTGGCGCAAGCCTATCGGGACAATGATACGTTTACCAGGGCCCATGCCGTGGGTCCTGCTCTGCCGGGCCATGATAGTAATCGCGCCGACTCTGCTGCTGGTATCCGGGAAGGTGCGCCATGACGCTGTTTGCTGCAGGCTCCATCATCAGCGGGAGCGAAGGCTGCGTGCACATCCGCATCATGGGCGAACCGCACTACCTCTGCCCCGAAGAACTCGGGCGGCTCATCTTCATGGGCGACAGCGTGCCGCTCCTGCGGAACTGGCCCACAACGAATGATCCGCCGCAGGTCTCCGGCACGGTGCACCTCAACCCGTCCGGCCGTGGTGTGATCATCGAGAGCGGGAAGCAGCGGTACCAGCTGCCCCGCGACAAGTTCATCGCGGTGGCGCTCGGTGAGGATGTGTCCTGCATCTTCTTCGAGATCCCGTCCGATGAGCGGGAACCGGAGATTATTTCGCCGGCCCGGGGAGGCACAGCATGACTTCGAGCCCGCTCCACACCATCTCACGGAAGGCTGCAAAGATCCTGAATCGCCGTGGCTATGACGTGGTCTGGTCGATCACACTCAGGGAGTGGGATTCGCCCGAGACGTTTGTCTGCAAACGCGGCGCTGAAGACACCCTCCACGTGAAACTGAAACTCTCGCCCAATACCCTGACAGACAGGGCGGAAATTGTGAGGTATTGCGACGACGAGATCCGGATCCTCCGCAGGCTGATGAGAACCAATCCTAACAAAACCGGAGAGCACTACGAAGTCTGGCTCTCGATGCCTTTTGGGAAATTTTCTGCAATCGAGGTCCTGCCGGAGACACTCATCGACCTGCGATCAGGGGTCGTCCTGTCCCCCTGCCCCCCTGCGGGAGGTGCGGCATCATGGTAGCCCGGTTCTGTTACATCCTCGAGTACGAGGCACAGGAGATGCTCCGGGCGCAGGGCTACAAGGTCCACATCCTCCAGAAGGCCCGTTCACAGAACTCCCTGCCGCTCTGTGTGGTGGCGTTCCGCGAGCCCGGCGAGACCCGGTATGTGCGGATATGCAGTGCAGGGGGGAAGATCCCAACGCCCGCTGAAATCGAAGAGCGCTGCGCAAAGGAGATAACCCTCTACCGCAAAATACAGGCCCGCTCTCCCGGGGATACCGGGCTCCACTGCGAGATCTGGTTCTATGCAGTCAGGACCGGTTTCCACTGCTACGAGGTGCTGGCTGACAGTATCCGGAAGATCCCGACACCTGCGCCGGCCGGGACCGGCTCGCTCCATGACTGCATACGGTGCCCGGTGCTGCGGAGGGGTCTCCTGTGACAAGCCGGCGCTGCATTGTCCTGGAGCAGGGCATCCGCGAGCAGCTCCAGCGGGCCGGCTATACGGTCGAGATCGTCCCACCCGTATTCTTAAAGAAACTCCCGCCAGCACACCTCATCGCGACGCGGGGGACTGGGGAGACCCGGTACATCCGGGTCCGGAAGATGTCGCGCACGGAGCCCACTGCTGCGAACGTCGAGCGGTTCCTCGGCCGGGACATCACCCGGTACCGGACCTGCATGGAGAGGAGACCCGCAGTGCCCGGCCTGCACTATGAGATCTGGATCTCCACGCTCCGGCACGGCCTCACCTGCTTCGAAGTGAGCAAAGACAGCGTGCGGGAGATCCCCCGGATCCCGCCCGCCACACCGGCGGCCGTCCCTGCAGGAGGCACACCATGACCGCGATGCACCGGATGGTGATCCTGGAGCGGGAGGCCGCCTCCATCCTCCGGGAACTCGGCTACGTGCCAGGGATCGTGAGCGACCAGTTCCCCCGCTCGCGATTCGTCCCGTACAATCTGGTGGCGACAAAGAAGAACAGCGACGGGACAGAAGAATGCGTCTGGGTGAAGCTGAAAGTCTCCCTGCACCCGGTCCGCACACCGGAAGAGGCGGCCCCGTTCTGCGGCAGCGAGAGGAATTTCTACGAGAAGAAGTTCAAGGGCATCCCTTCCAGCAACCTGCTGCGATACGAGGTCTGGTTCTCGGTCCCGTCCGACAAGTTCGAGACCTTTGAGATCACCCACGACGGGATACGGCTGGCCCAGCACCCGGACCGGAAGCCGCTCGACGCTGACGGGGGCCCTGCATGATCGCCCAGAGCGTCTTTCACGCGGCGAAGAACCGTTGCGGGAAACTTCTAGCCTCCCGGGGCTACGAGCCGGTGGTGCCGGTCACCGACCATTTCCTCTCGCGCTACATCCCGCTCCACCTGATCGGGATGCGGGGCAACTATGAGGCCCTCTGCGTCAAGATCCGGCACGCACAGGGAGCGGTGACGGCCCAGTACGTCGAATCGTTCTGCCGGTTCGAGTGCTGCCAGCTGCGATCGCTGCTCACGATGTACCCGGGCGATATCTTCCTCCGCTGCGAGGTCTGGGTGATCTCGCCCTCCGGGGCAATCCACTGCTATGAGGTGACGGCGACCGGCGTTTCCGAGGTGGCCGCCTATGTCCGGTGAACCGCCAGTACCCGGCCATCAGGAAGAGCGGATCGAAGGAGTCCCGCTCTACCTCATCCCGAAGGTGATCGCGGACCATATCCGGGAGAAGCGCGAAGCGGTCTTCCAGATCACGGCGAGCCGGGTGCGGGAGCACCGGTACCGGATCGTGGTCGAGACCTTCGACGAGCACGCACAGCAGGCGAAGGGGATCGTGCCGGCCCCGCAGGTCCCGCAGGCACAGAAATCTGTGCAAGTGCGGCAGCAGAAGGGGGGCCGTCATGGGGCTTCATGAGGTTCCCTGCACGGTGAATGCCAGCCAGGGCGAAGGTGGTGACCCGTGGATGGCCTGCTCCGTGAGGCAATCGCCCGGTTAGCCGGGCCCGGTCAGGTCATCGAAGTCCGCGCACTCTCCGACCAGCACACCCATTCCGGTTACTTCAGCGATCCCGAAGTACTCGTCCGGTCAGTGGAGCCGCTCGATGCCGATCCCTCGGTTGCGGGCATCTACGTCACGCTGAACGAGGTGAACCCGGCCCTGCTCTCGCGCCGGGCGAACCGGATCAAGATGCGGCTCTCCCGCAAGGACGCGACTACGAGCGACGCGGATATCGTGCGCCGGCGCTGGCTCCCGATCGACATCGACCCGGTCCGGCCGAGCGGTGTTTCCAGCACGGACGCGGAGCACGGCCTTGCGCTGCGGAAAGCGGACGAGATCGCCGCATGGCTTGAGTCCCTCGGGTTCCCGGAGCCGGTCAGGGCCGACTCGGGCAACGGGGCCCACCTGCTCTACCGCATCGACCTGCCGAACGATGACGCGGCAACGGCACTCGTCAAGGGCTGCCTTGCGGCACTCGACACGCTCTTCTCGGACGAGCAGGTGACCGTTGATACGGCGAACTTCAATGCCGGCCGCATCTGGAAGCTCTACGGCACGATGTCCCGGAAGGGCGACTCCACACCCGAGCGGCCGCACCGGAGGAGCCGGATTCTCGCGGCCCCGGATGTGCCGCAGGTCGCGGGCAGTGCCCTGCTGGAACAGCTGGCCGCCCGGCTGCCCGCCGAGGAGCAGGCCCAGAAGCCTGCTGCAAAGGAGAAGGGCTTCGACCTCCGGCGCTGGCTCGCGCAGCACTACCTCTCCGTCCGCAGCGAGAAGCCATACAGCGGTGGCACGCTCTTTGTCCTCGACCAGTGCCCATTCTCCTCAGCGCACAAGGACGGGGCCTTTGCAATCCAGTTCGGCAACGGTGCGGTCTTTGCCGGCTGCAAGCACACCTCCTGCGGCAGCGGATCGCAGCGGTGGGCAGAACTTCGGGCCTGGTATGAACCCGACCGGGCAGAGAAGCGCAAGCAGTTCGAGCAGAAGCAGAAACAGTGGGGCAAGGAGCGGGCCAGAGCAAAGGTGGAGAACGAGGGCAACGGCCCGGTCAAACCTGCACCATCGCCCGATGCCCGGACTATGGCGCTCGATGTGCTTGAACATGGCGACCCGGTAGCCCTGATGCTCACAGCATTTGCGCAGGAGCATGTCGGTGACGAGATCCTCGCCCGCTGCCTCATCCTCTCGATGGCCTCGCAGGCAGTGAAGAACTCGGACGGGCTGCACGTCTCAGTGACCGGCGACTCCGGCAAGGGCAAGACGCATGCGTTCCGCAAGATGATGCGGCAGGTGCCGGACCGGTACAAAGTCCGGGGCACGGTGAGCAACAAAGCCCTCTACTACATGAAAGACCTCGAGCCCCGCTCCGTGCTGATGAGCGACGATACCGAACTCTCGGACGGCATCCAGGAGATCCTGAAGTCCGCGACCTCGAACTTCCACGAGCCGATCACGCATACAACAGTCACAAAAGACCTGACCTGCCGGGTCTGCACCATCCCCGAGCGGTGCGTCTGGTGGATAGCAAAGAAGGAAGGGACAGGTGACGACCAGGTGATGAACCGGATGCTCACCTGCTGGATCGACGAGTCGCACGAGCAGGACGCCCGGGTGCTTGCGGCAAAACAGAGAAAGGAACAGCAGGAGCCGGGGATGTTGCCGGACGAGACCCCGGAGCTGGTGACCTGCCGGGCCATCTGGGAGATCCTGCATGAGCAGATGGTCTGGGTCGTGATCCCGTTCTCGGAGCGGATACGGTTCCATGCCATCAGCAACCGGCGCAACCCGGACATGCTCTACGACCTCATCAAGAGCCATGCGGCACTCTTCTTCTTGCAGAGGGAGCAGAAGACCGCTGAAGACGGGACGCTCTGCATCTACGCGGGCGAGGCCGACTTTGCCGCAGCAAACGAGGTCTTCGCGCAGCTCTCGGGAACCTCGGGTGGGCAGGAATCCAAGCTGACCCGGCGGGAGGCCGACCTGCTCGCCGCGATCCAGAAGGCGGATAGGCCCGAGTTCACCATCCAGGACATGCAGGAGCTCACGGGCTGGTCCTACTCGAGTATTTACCGGACGCTGAAAGGGTACGACAGCCGTGGGAAGAACTACACCGGGCTCCTGGAGAAGTGCCCCGCCATCTCGTTTACCGACCGGACGGTGACGATGAGCGAGGAGGAAGGCGTGTCGGTCCGGCGCAGGACGGAGGCGTTCGCGTGGAACCGGGGGATCTACCGGAACTGGACGACCGGCGGGCCCTGCTGGCTCGACCGGGGCCCGGGTGACGGCGGCAACAGTGACGGCAACAACGGCAGCAATGAGAGCGGCACCGGCTCGTTTGCAGCATTGCAGCACGTTTCCAGCAGTTTTGCAGCAACTGCTGAAAAGATAAACGGTGCGTCCGGCTCTTCCGGATTTCCAAAAGGAGATGATAATAATAAAAATTCTTTACTAAGAGAAGGAACTTTTCAGCAAAATGGGAATACTGCTACTCAGGAAAGTTCCGGACCGGATCCGGCTCAGTGTGTGAAAAATGCTGCAAATGCAGCAAACGAAAACCGATTTCCCCAAAAACCTGCACAAATCGGAAAACCCGCGCCGTATCACACCCCGATTGTTTGCAGCAGCGGTACGCAAACTGCTGCAAACGTGCAGGAAACAAAACCTCCGGGCGTTGCAACTCCCGGCCCGCCCCACACCATCCGGGCCAAGGACTACAAGCCGCTCGAAATCCCGGAACCGCAGACCGCGTGCTATGCCTGCGGTAAACGTGGGGCGTGGTATGTGGAGAAATTCACCGCAGAGCGGAGGGCCCGGCCCAAAGACCAGCAGGACGCCCGGCGGGTGTGCCGCTCGTGCTACAAGGCACAGGTGAAGGCCGAGCAGGAGGCTTCTGTCCCGCTGCCTGGGACGTTCGACATGGCCCGGTGCGAGCGGGTGACGGCAGCGGTCGGGAAGTGCTCGGTCTGCGGGTTGGAGAAGGCCGCGTGGATCGACCGGCAGGCCGGCGTGAAACTCTGCGAGTATTGTTATGGAGGAGAAGTAAGAAAAAAAATAGCATTGAACTGAATTCAAACACGGATCGTAACTCTTAACGGTTTCAGGGTCAAGACGAAACACATTACAGGGGGGTGTATTTTGATGAAATCAACATTATTCAAGGAAGTCAGTTATTCATTATCAAAATTAATTCTAGATATCGAAATGGGGGAAATCGGATTACCTGATATTCAACGTCCCTTTGTCTGGACACCAACAAAAGTCCGTGACCTTTTCGATTCGATGTATAAGGGATTTCCAGTAGGATATCTCCTATTTTGGTCAAATTCACTGGCTGATGGGTCTCGGCAAATCGGAACCGACACAAAACAAAAAGTACCGAAATTGCTGATTGTTGACGGGCAACAGCGATTAACATCGCTTTATTCCGTATTGAAAGGCAAGCCAGTGATGACACAGGACTTCAAACCCCTATCAATTAATATTGCATTCCGGCCCCGGGATGAATATTTTGAAGTTACCGATGCCGCGATTAGAAAAAATCCCGAATTTATTCCTGATATTTCTCAACTCTGGTCAAAAGAGATTCTATGGACCCGTTTTGTGAAAGATTTTATTTCCAGATTAAAAGAACATCACGAGTTATCTGAGAAAGAAGAAGATGAGATAATAGAAAAAATCGATGCCCTCCGCGACCTCCAGAATTACCCCTTTACTGCAATGGAATTATCATATAACGTTGATGAGGAACAAGTTGCTGATATCTTCGTAAGAATAAATAGCAAAGGAGTCATCCTCAACCAAGCCGATTTCATTTTAACCCTCATGTCTGTCTTTTGGGATCAGGGCCGGGCAGACCTCGAAAAGTTCTGTCGGGCTTCACGTCAACCTACAACAAACACATCATCATCCTTCAATTATTTTATCGAACCTGCACCAGATCAGTTATTACGGGTCGCAGTTGGTCTTGGCTTTAAACGGGCGCGCCTCCAGCATGTATATTCACTACTGAGAGGTAAAGATCTCGATACCGGTCAATTCTCAGATGAACGCCGGGTCTCCCAGTTTGCAGTCCTCAAAAATTCACAGGAAATTGTCCTGAACCTACAGAACTGGCATGAATTTTTGAAAGCCCTCATGCGGGCGGGGTACAGAAGTAAAGTCATGATCACATCAGAGATGGCTGTAATCTACGCATATACGATGTTCTTGATCGGAAAAACAGATTATAAGGTTGAACCGTTTGAACTCCGAAACTGTATCGCCCGTTGGTTCTTTATGACATCACTAACCGGGCGCTATACAACATCTCCAGAAGGTGCCATGGAAGCCGACCTTGCCCGGTTACGGAATGTGAAGGATGGAGTAGGATTTTATGCGGTATTGAACCAGATTATCAACGATACATTAACCGAAGATTACTGGAATATTACACTGCCCAATGATCTTGCCACATCATCGGCACGGAGCCCGTCGCTGTTTGCCTATTATGCCGCACTCAACTTGTTAGATGCAAAAGTTCTCTTTTCGAAGATGAAAGTGCCCGAGCTCCTTGACCCGGCGATAAAAGCGAAAAAATCATCGACAGAACGACATCATCTCTTCCCAAAGAACTATTTGAAAACGCTTGGAATTAAGGATACAAAAGAGATCAACCAGATCGCAAATTTCGCGCTTGTTGAATGGCTTGATAATATTGGTATCATGGATGATGCACCATCAACTTATCTCCCAAAATATCTTGGAAGATTTTCTGAACCTGAAATTACTTCGATGTATTACTGGCATGCTTTACCGAAAAACTGGGAAACCCTTGATTACTCAACATTCCTTGACCAACGGAGGAAAATGATGGCAAATGTGATCCGGGCTGGATTTACGGAACTAAGTAAGGGGAATGAGTAAAAAAAAATATCAATTATTTTCAAATTTCTCTGTTTTCATTCAGCAAGACCTAAGGCCACAGGATTATAGAGATATTATCAACATAATGCCCCATCACAACAAGAGGGATACGCTGTGACCGTGCCCCCTGCCCTACTCTCCCATGCCAGCACCGAGCACTACACCCCGCAGTATATCCTCGATGCCGTCATCGCGTGCATGGGCGCGATCGACCTCGACCCGTGCAGCAACAGCCACGAGATCCCGAACGTGCCCGCAGCGAGGCACTACACAATCCAGGACAACGGACTCATCCAACCGTGGGAGGGGCGGGTCTTCATCAATCCTCCTTTCGGGCCCGGGGTCGAGGTGTGGTTTTCGAAGCTATATCAGGAGCGGTTTGCGGGCCGGACTACAGAGGCGATCGTGCTCTGGAAATCGGCGACCGAGACTGCTGCATGGAAGACGCTGACGGTATTGTCGTGCCGGGTGTGTTTTCCATCGGCGAGAATACGGTTCATGGGGCCTGGGGATTCAAGCGGGTCCACGTTCTCGCCGGCGCTGTTCTATGTTGGGGAAGGGCCAAGGAGATTCGAGAAAGCGTTTGCTGGGATGGGGCCGGTGTGGGTGGTACCGGGGAAATGATCATCGAATCGTCTTAAGTGGAGGAATTAGAAGTTGGGTTTAAGGTTAGAAGAGATCAATAAAGGAATATTCGGTAGACCTTATAATGACTGGAAAAGAAAAAATTTATCCAAATCCTCCCATTCCTCCACAACTTATTGAAGCAATTAATAACAATCAATTTGCGATTTTTTTCGGTGCTGGAACATCCATGATGATTGGATGTAGCAGTTGGGAGAGAATGGCGGAAAAGCTCATCGAACGGTGTTTCACCACTCCAAAAAAAGATGATTCTCGATCTACCTGTATAACTTATAAAGAGCAAGAAGCTCTTTTGAAGATGAAAGATCCTAAAAAAATAATCACAATCTGCCAATATATCCTTCATAAAAATGGTTCTGAAAAGGAATTTTTTAACCAAATTCAGGATTGTCTAATACCAAACCAAGATCTTCTCGACAAACAAAATATCTATAACGAATTGGATGGTCTTCGAGGATTATTTATCACAACGAATATTGATGCCCATTTCGATAAAAAATTTCATCCATCAAGAATTCTGATTCATAAAGAAGATTTTGATCCGAGTACACTCGATGAATCCAAGCTCTATCATATTCATGGTTCGATTTCTGATTGGTCGACCGTTGTTATAACGGTTAAAGATTATTTTGAACGCTATAATGATGAAAAATTCAAGATATTTTTACAAAAAATCTTTGACGAGAAAACCATTTTATTCATAGGATATGGCCTGAATGAATTTGAAGTATTAGACTTTTTAATCACAAAATCAGGAATCCCCGTCTCGAAAGAACCCAAACATTTCATTTTACTTCCGTATTATAGAGGTGAAGATAACATTCTCGAATTCGAGGAACAATATTTTCGACAAATGGGGATTTCGGTCATACCCTACATGAAAGATGAAAAAGGATATGGCCAATTGTTTGATGTGATAAAAAAATGGAACCAGGAAATTATTCTTCAATCCAGATTTTTACACGCTACTCATGAGGAATTAAAAAATGCAGCAAATAATTACACGCCCTCAGTTGAAGGAAAAATATTTCAGTTGATAACCAATGATAAGACTCTTGAATTTGAATTTTTTAGACAACTGTCCAAGACAGAAAATCCGTTTCCTTGGGTTATACCACTGAAAAATTCCGGCTATTTTAATCCCAAAAACAATCCTTCCACAACTGAAGGTTTTGGATCCTATTGGATTATTATGGCGGTTCTGGAAAATGTCGCGAAATTGAATAGTGAAAAACCTTCAGAAGAAATCACTGGAGAGATCATTCAAATTATCGACTCAATAATTGAATATCGTGATGAAAACAACAATCGTATTGAAAATATATTTACAGATCGCCATGTGGTTCGAATCATTTTTTTACTTCCGTTCGATTCAATCAATGCGAATCATTTAGATTTCATAAACACTTGCCTGCACTCATACCACGACCGGATTCTTATTGCGGGAGAAATTGGAGACACAATTATTCCCCGCCTTCTCGCACATAATAATAAAAGTCTCTTACTCAAAATTCTGGAAATTTTATTAGATTTTGAAAAGAGTAAAAAACCTACTTTCGAGAAGTATCCCTCTGTACTGGGTGAATATTACCTTCAGGTCGTGATGGAAAAATATACTATAAAGATCCTCACGACTTGTGGGATTGAATGTATCGATGTAGCAATAAGAAAAATCGAATCCGTTGTGCGAGAAGATCCTTCGCAATTCCATGAAGTATGGCTACCCTCAATAACCGAAAAAAGCGACGTAAAGGAACGATATGACACTCAAATAATTCATTTCATATGGATTGGTTTCAAACTTTTAGGTCCAACACAGATCAGAGACCATGTATCAGAATTATTGAAGAAAGAACACTCAATTTTCAAACGATTAGCAATTAGTGCTATCAATGAATATTACCCCGAACTCAATGATCTTTTCTGGAGTATTGAACATAACCCTCTAAATGAATTTCATGTTAAGCATGAATTGTACGAATTACTGAAACAACATTGTAACAAATTCTCGGATCAACAAATTAAGAAAGTGATTGAGTGGATTGAAACTCAAACATATCATGAAGATAAAATATCTGATGATCCACTCGTTCAGGGAAAATATCTTGCATATCACAAAAAAGAATGGCTTTCTGCATTACTACCAAAAGGTGATCCACAGGTCGAAGATCTTTTTGCAAAATATCAATCAATCAATCCAGCGGAACTTAAACACCCAGGACGAAGTTTTGTTATTGAACATTTTTCAGGACTTCCAAGTCCGATCCCCAAGGAAGATCTCCTCAATAAAACTAACGTAGAAATCGTTCAGTATCTCAACAATTTTCAAGGTGACGAATATGGCCCAGAAATTTCAAGGCATTCTCTTTGTGATATTTTTCGGGTATGCATCATAGAAAATCCCCAAAAATTTTTACAAGATTTAGATCCCTTCCTGAATCTCAATAGGCTGTATCAATATGAATTGCTCATTGGATTGTCAGAAGCATGGCGAAAAGAGAATAATTTCAAATGGGCGGGAATTTTTAAATTTATTAATTCTATTCTTGAATCTGAAGAATTTTGGACGGAAGTCTACAATGAAGGTGAATCAAATTACAGAAATTGGATAATCTCTCGCATTGCAAATTTAATAGAAGAGGGAACAGTAAAGGATTCGCATTTATTTGAATTACATCTTCTTCCCGAAGCCGAGAAAATATTATTGTTACTCGCCCGAAGAGCTGAATCTGATCTTTTCACGGGGGGAGATCTCGTCAATTCTGTGTTAAATTCGAATAAAGGTAGTATCTATTCTGCAATTGTGAACTATTCGTTGTGTTATGGCCGTCACTATCGGAAAGACTCTGATATCCGCTGGCCCGAATCAATAAAGAAAGAGTTTGAACAGCGCCTTGATCCAAGCGTTGAGCCTTCAGTAGAATTTTCAGTAACACTAGGAAAATATTTACCGTATCTTTGTTATCTGGATAAGGAATGGGTACGGCGAAATATTAACCGGATTTTCCCTAAAGACAATGAAATTCACTGGAATGCCGCCTTTACTGCATATTTGTTCTATTCAAAAATCTTCAAAAATATTTACAGCATGCTTAAGGCAAATGGCCATTATTCGAGGGCTATTAACACGGAATTCAAAGATCCCCACATTAATGAAAATCTCGTTCGCCATATCTGTATTGTTTATATTGAGGATATTGAAAAAACCGACGACGGGCAAAGTTTAATTTCTCAACTACTCTTTTCGTGGAATTTTACGCAAATAATAGAACTGATACACTTTTTAAAATGGTATGGACAGAAAGTGACCCCGGAAAAACGACAGATGGTTTTACCATTGTGGGAAATAATATTTTCAAAAATCGTTTCAGATGAGAAAAATCCCGATAATATACGCTTATTATCAGGATTAAACGATTGGATATGTTTAATTGATGATTTATCCGATGAGATCTGCGAACGATTGAAGGTCTCTGTCAAATATATCAGATCTCATGATTTTGGATTTGTTGAAGAGCTGATCCGTCATTCTGATAAAAAACCAAAATGTGCCGGTGAAATTTTTCTGAATATGATTGAAGCCGGTCATTTTTTTGATTATCAACAGGAACTTATCAAAAAATTTGTCACAATTCTCTATGAAAAAGGGGAAAGAAAAATTGCCGATGCGATATGTAATCAATACTTGCGTGTCGGATTTGAGTTTCTCATTCCTATCTATGAACAAAATCAAAATCCATGATCATTTTGTGAATGTTATGAAAACCTAATTAAGACAAAAGGAATTCTAAGAATATTATGCTTGATTATCAAGATTATATCCTCCCGAATATTTTAGAGACAAGTGTCATTCAGGAAGCAATTGATTTTTTCACAACGCGTCAAATGATCGATCTGCCACTTACCGATTCATTCACAGATGTAGGTGTTTATGCCCTGTATTATTTCGGCGATTTCGAAAATTATCGTCCGATATCAACAATAAATAAGGATGCTAAAACTCTGGATGCTTTTTTTCCCATCTATGTAGGGAAAGCAGTACCTCAAGGATCAAGAACGGCAAGAACGAAAAAATCTATAAAGAAATCTTTGTTCAATAGACTGGAAGAGCATTCCAAAAGCATCCAAAGTGCCTCCAATCTTGATATCAACGACTTTAAATGCAGATTTACGATTTTAAGAGACAATGAAATTGATCTGATTGTCCCTCTCGAATCGGAGTTAATCCGCCGGTATGCACCGTTGTGGAATTCATGCGTGTCTGGATTCGGGATACATCACCCGGGATCTGGAAGATACAAACAAAAGAAATCCGAATGGGATACTCTTCATCCTGGTAGATATTTTGCTGATAAACTGACGGGAAAAGAATTGAATCTTGATGCAATAAAGGACAAGATTTCAGAATATACCAAAAAATTATGATTTTCTTAATTCAACGACAGCCTCATACAACCTGTGTCCCTTGGTCGCCTTTGAAACCCTGACCTCCGACTGGATAATGCTATTACCAATTCTTTTAGATCTTGGAATATGAATTTCAACAATCTCAAGACCCACTGACTCTGCGATTTTTGCAAAATATTCATCGGTCGGAATCGTGACACCCTGCAATATACTGTTTCCGATTACAACGAGTGCGGTTCCTCCTTTTTTCAATGTGAATTCTATTCCTTTTGAAAATCTATAACAATCATTGAAATATGATATGGCATAATTTGCCCAGCCACTCCCGCCATATACTCCTTTTTCGGGATTAATTTTCTTAATTTGCGCCAATTTGTCCATTAAATCAATCTTGGGAAGATCGAAGATTAGACCGATTTCTTCTTTGTCCCTGACCGTCTGCCAGAAATTTCCGAAATTGGATTCCTCTAATGGTTTCATATCCTTGGGGCCATGGGCGAAACCAAGCCAATAGATCTGAGGGCGTGTGTTCCGGTTGTAATGATAATTATTCAGGTAAGGTGGTGAAGTGATGATGAGATCAATCGTTTTCCTCGACAGGTATTTTTCGTAATTGAAAAATGAATCATTAATTATCGTCGATGTTGGAATTCTCTGGTTAGCCAATGTCTTCTTGATCCATGCGATGTCTTTTAGAAATTCAAGAAGTTTTTGAACCGTGATATCTCTTACGTCGTAATCCTCGATATCCGCTTTGCCCGAACCTCTTCGGGTTCCCAAGCTGGGCTCGTATGAATAATTTGAATATTTCACCATCGTGGAAGTGAAAGCAAGTTTGAACAGATCCGAGATGTTTTGATCTTCAAGTGTCTGAATAAAATCCATTAAAATCAGGACTTTCCGCAGGACTTTTGGGCTGTAAAAGTCAATCTTTGTTTTAAAGCCATCCGGCACCGTGCTCTGAACATGATATTTCGAATTCAGATTTTTCAGATAATATGAGGAGAACCGCTCGATTTCGTCATTGAACCTTTCTTCATTTATCTGGAGGCTGTTAATTTTGGTTTTGCAGGCAAAATATGCGTACGGGTTTATCTCAAATCCGATAGAATCATTTCCGGTTATATGAGATTCAACAAGTGTTGTTCCTACACCCGCGAAAGGATCTAATATGGTTCCCTTTTCCTCGATATACTTGTGAATCGAATCATTAACGAATTCTTTCGAAAAGCCAGCGATCCATGGAACCCAGCGATGAATGGGTTGAGTCTTATTACTGGAAAAGGCAGGATCGGAAAAATTTGAATGATTGTTTCCGTTTATTTGAGGAGCCCCCGCATTCGATACAGTTCCGCCTAAGAATCTATCTAATGGGTAATTTACAGTAGGGATGGATCTCATTATTTTTCCTCGTGAGTTCCATTACTTCCCATGCGTTGCTTGACATTTGTTGAGATGAGAGATTTCTCTGCAAGCCAGGCTAACACGATATTTCTGACGATATCTGCATCGCCTTCACCAAATTCCCCCCGTAATTGTGAAATTAGCTCCCACTGGCCCGGAGTGAAGACAACTTGAACCCGTTTCTTGTCATTCATCTGTGTCTCCCAAAACACACTTAAAACACATATGGAAGACATTTGAAAATAAAGTTATTGATTTGATCCTCAATTTCTCCCAAGGTTCAGTCAAGGCTAAGCCCTGAGAAACACGATATATAATCAGCCCGAGGGCCCGAGGGCAGGAGCCATGAGACAATGGCAGATTTCGTACAGAGTTCAGAAAGCAAGAACGCGGTTCGCGAACTTGCGACCCCGATTCCGGACGTTGCGACGTTCAACACGATCGTCCAGTCGGTCATCACCGACAACCCGTTCGAATGTGTAGGATATATGACTGCCGGGGTTACCCATGACCCCGTGGAAAAGATCCGTGAGAGCTACACGGCCAAGGTCGTTTACCAGGACACAGAGGCCAGGACTGTGGGCAACGACTCCAGTAAGTTCAACTCGGTTGCCGGGTTCAACGCCGGGGCCGCTGCACTGCTCGCCGACGCAGCACTCGCGGCTGCACACGGCGGGACCGCCGTGCGGGACACCGAGAACGAGTCCTTCAGTGCGACCCTCCGGTGCCACGACGCCAACGGTGAACTGTACAACCTCACGTTCACCCGCGACCGGGTTACGCTCCAGTCCTACTCGGACGATGCAATCCGGACCAATGTCGAGACCTGGGCGGACACCGTGGCAGCACTCGCGTAAGCGGGAGCAAGGCAGAGGTGAAACGCAATGGACAACGAGATCATCGTCACAGCGCTCTTCTTGGGCGCTGGGTTGCTCGCCTACGTTGTGATCCCGGGCCTGCTCGTCATGTGGGACCGGGTGCTCGACTATATGGGCAACTCCGGAAAGAACGAGGAATACTGACGGGGGAGGCAGATCCTCCCTCTCTGTCCGGCCCTGTTTTCACCTCCCCAACCCCCTTTTCCCACCCCTTCCCGACGAGGGGAAAATACGCCCAAATCAGGCCCTTTTTCACGTCGGAAAGGGAGACCAGATACCGGAAAATCCCGTAAAATCATCCGTTTCTGTTCGTGTGGAAACGGGGGCAGTATTGCGCCCTGATTGCCGAAACGCGACAGGATTGCACCTCGCCTAATGGCTGCCAAAGCCCATAGAATCGAGGTCAATTTTACCCCATACTTTAACCCATCCGACAGGAGAAAGTCGATTCTAGGCCCTGTTTTGAGGGTTATTTTTTCTGAGTATCGAACCCAAAAATGGGTGAGATACGAGAAGACCGAAGGTCTTCGACGGAGATCCCGGAAAAGTGGTGTTTTGTCGGGATTGTCAGGAAAATGTCGGGATTGATGGCGGGTTTGGCGGGATTATGGCGGGTTCGCGGCTGGTTTAGGAGATTTTGGAAAAAGGGAATTTTCAGAAATCCGGACCTGTCGATTGCATCGACACATCGCCCGGACTTGTCGAAAAAACCTGAAAATTTCGACACATCGTTACCGGCCAGTTGTTACTTCAGAGAGATAAGGAGGGTATATTGTCCGCAATCATTCGATGAGCAGGAGCAGCCTCTCAACAACATCGCGGGCCTGCGCCGGATCCATCCGGCGGTACATTGCCACGGCATCCATATCAGGCGGGATCTCCCGCAGCGTCCCTGCAAGGAACGGGAACTCACGGAGCCGCTCACCGAAATACTGGATATCGATCTCCGTGCCACCTGCAGCCGGGTCAAGGAGTGCTAGGATATCGGCGCGGTCCTTGCGCAGCTTGCCCTGCTCCCATTCCTCATCGTATGACGTGCCACCCCGAAT
Source organism: Methanoregula sp. (assembly GCA_026625165.1). Taxonomy (NCBI): domain Archaea; kingdom Methanobacteriati; phylum Methanobacteriota; class Methanomicrobia; order Methanomicrobiales; family Methanoregulaceae; genus Methanoregula; species Methanoregula sp. Next base: position 1,433,134 of record CP112999.1, read on the forward strand.
CCTTGCCAACCGGTCCCATGCCGCTTTCAGCTTGAAGACCAGGAGCAGCGTCCGTTCCGGCACCACAACCGGAGAACCGGCGCGGATCTCCCGCACCTCAGTACGGCCATCGAGCAGGGAGAACGGGCACTCCTCGGCTCTCCCCTCAAACCGGCAGACATCCTCGCGGGACCCGAAATCGATCAGGATCTCGCCTTCCGGGATGTGTTTCACGACCGTATTGGGGATCATCGGGTGCCGCTTGTGGACAAAACCGCGCTCGTCCCGCAGGTACTTCATAAGGTGCTGCCGGGCCCTGCTGTTGGTGATGAGGTCGATATCCACCGATCCGTACCACGGGTTGTAGATGTATACCGCCCAGCCACCGATGAGGACGGTGAGAGGATACCGCTCATCCTCGATACGGGCCTGCACCCACCGGAATATCTCGATCAGCTCGTCCCGCGACGCATCGATGACCGTGCGTGCCGCGTTATAATCCACCATAAATCTCCACCAGTTTCTGCGTCAGGTCGCGGCCCGCGTACCCGAGGCCGGCACAGTCGAGGAGCGCCTGTGAGGGTGAGACCAGCCAGACACCGTTTACAGAAAACGTCCTGCGATCCTTGAATACGTCACGGTCCGGTGCATAGATCCGCACCGCGATTCCCCCTTCTGTCCGCACATCGAACATTCCTGCAAGCGCTGCGATGTATTTCTTTTCCAGATACAGGTACGACGAATCGTGCCGGGCGCTGTAACCGGTGTAGATCTCGCCAGCCGTGAAACTCGTGAACGCACACATAAGCCCCTGCTCTTCACAGACAAGGCAGATCTCCTGGGCGAGCGCAACGGGGCCGTCAGCAGCAATCCGGATCTCCTGAGCAAAGAGCCGCTCGAATGGGCGCTCCCACGCGACACCGTTGAGGAGTTTGTTGATGTCGCTGATCTTCACGTAGCCACCAGTAGTTGATACAATCCCTTTTTCCGTAAGGGCCCGGACGGTTGCATGAGCCCAGCCATACGAGACCTTGGACTCGATCGCGAGCTGCCGGATGGAGGTCTCGTTCATCTTCAGGAGATACGAGATGACCTGCCAGGACTTGGGGGACGTGAGTTTCACCGGTACGGCCCCGGCTTTATCGTGGGCAGCCTCAGCCACGTTCACCTCAGCGGGCAACCTGATGAGCCGCATGCCGGTCTTCTCGGCGGCATCTGCGGCTTCCTTTGTGATCCGTTTTCCCACGATGACAAATTCAGTATTGCGGGTGCTCATATTGTCCGCATCCAGGAGCAGTTTCAAAAGCCCGAGCTGCGAGAGTTCGGCGAGCCGGACGACCCGCTTGAGTTCGACGATGAACGTCTTGTTGCCATCCTCGATGATCAGGTCAAACCGCATGGGGTAGTTGTCGTTGAGCGTACTCTCCTGTTTTATTATCGCGTCATCGCCAAATCCCAGCTCTGTGCGAAGCAGCGTGATCAGCTGAGGATCGTTGGGTGAGAGCATTGTCATATGCTCTATCATTATTTACTGATATGTTTATAAAGTTATCAGTGATATGCAGATATCAGTGGTTTGTGATAGTATAGGGGAAGTATCAGTGATAGGCCCGTATTGTGTCTCAACGGGGATACACAAGAAGCGGTTGTGTACCATTTTTTCCAGTTTGTGATACACAAGAAAGGACTATCCGGAAAGAATTGGAAAGCCGGTCCGCGGAGCGGGTGCGAGCATGGCAGAGCTGTGCGAAGCATGCGGAGCGGGCCGGCGATACATATGCAGGGAGGATCTTCAGTTCTTTGGTCGGGACGCAGTACGGTCGAGACTGTTCGTCTCCGCTGCACTCCGGCTCGCTGGCGCTCCCCTCCGTTCCGCTCCGCTCACAGACTCGCCCTGCTCTTTTCTCCGGTTGATCTGACACGATGACGCCCCCGGCTTGTCACTTCGTTCCTGCGCCGGCGGCTGCCCCGGCACGCTCCTCGCACCATGCTTCGCATCGTGCTCGTCGCTGACATCGGGATGATAGGGGATCCTCCTCGTCGCTATTATCCTCCTTGAGTGTACGAAATGTTGAACCGAGCGGGATGTGGTTCCGGTTACGGAGCACCCGCTGAGTGGAGCGGGGACATGGATGCATTCAGGAGAACGAGATCTCTATATCGGTGGTATCTTCTTCCGAATATACAGATAGTCAATTCCTGCGAATACTAGGAATGATAGTACAGCCATTCCAATCACCGGTACAAGTGGCCGGGAATATGCAGTAAGGAGCCCTGATGCAGAGAGGGATTGCATGACTCCGATACATCCGAAGAAATTATGGAAAACTATCGTAGCATACACATCCCGTCCGATGAAATAAACCAGCCCTGTCACAAGTCCGATGATGGTAAGAAATCCAATCATGGCGGGTTGATTGAAGGGCGGGCTGTGAGCGAAGTGGTATATCCCGAAAAGAATACTTGACAGGAGAATGCCGCTCATGACAGCAATACCTTTTCCTTTTTGTGAAAGAACTCCTTCGATGATTGATCCGACAACGATCCAACACACCGCGATTTCGGCAACGGTTACCGTGAACACCTGGGCATAGATATTCAGGAAAACGACAGGATCGAGAGATGCCGGGTGCTGGAGAAGCAGTACCAAAACACCGAGAATTAATCCAATCACAACTGCGACGAGAGTTCGTCGCAACGGTTGGAATCCTCCGGAATTAAGGGAAATGATCTCCGTGGTTATTCCATGGCGAACGATAAGAAGTGCCAGGACGGAACCTATCATGATATTCGCAATAATCGTGTATACAATCCGATCGATGGCCGCTTCAGGTCTGAGCAGGGTAAGAATCCTGCCTTCCAGCAGGAATGTTACGGTCACCCACAGAAAATAGGTGACAAATGCAAGACACAGGATCCCTTGAGGCCGGTCCAGAAAACCGTATTTCACCTGCATTCCTACCAATGTTATGTCTCCATTTATTCTACGATAATCTTTCGAATGTTCATTTGGGAGGATATTTCCTTGTCTTGTAAATGTCAATAAAACTGAGTCAAAGAGAATTTATCCCTGATATACTGCCACTGTGCTATGAAGGACACGAAGGAATAAGGTTGCGTTAGCCGAGTTGCAGACACTCGGTCATGTTCGCTCGCCCTCGCGGGCGCCAGCGACCAACAAATCCGCGCCCGCTCGTTCTCGCTTCACATCACCTCGCTGCTCTTTCCGGTTGATCTGACATGATGACGCCACCGGCTTGTCACTCTGTTCCCGCGCCGGCGGCTGTCCCGGCCCGTTCCTCACACCATGCTCTGCATCGTGTTCGTCGCTGTTTATCCTTGCATGTAGTACGCTCGGTGACTCGCTCGCATCCGCTCGCTCGGGCCGCTGCGGCCATCATTGCAGAACCCCGGCAAGGGGAATCTCCGCGCCTATCCGGGCTGATTTACATCCTCTTCGGCATGGTCTTCTTGTGCAGAACCATCGTGATGGCGGTAATTGCCAGCGTGAAAACCGCGAGTGCCATGAGATCGGCCCAGACCGGGAAGAAGTGCGTCCCGGTAAACGAATACCGGACAAGATCGGTGAAGTAGGTAAGTGGGGAGATGACGGAGAGTACGATGCCCCAGAACGGCATCTGCTCCAGCGGGACGAAGATGCCCGAGATGAAGACAAGCGGGAACTTGACGAGCGACGAGAGCATCATGATGTTTGAGGGTGTGTTCGTCGGGGGCACCGCGAGCAGCATACCGACAGCTGAGAAGCAGATGGCGGCGATGACGATGGCTGAAAGCAGCGTAAGGCCGTGGAGAAGCGGCAGCCCGAGCGCGAATCCGATGAGAACGGTAATCAGCGTAATCCCGATCCCGAAGAGGAGGGACGCGATCATGTCACCGAGGACAATCGCTTCGACCGTAACGGGACATGACGCGAGTCGTTCAAGTGTTTTTGCCGAGCCCTCCCATGGGAAGATGGCCGGGGATACCGCAGTGGCCGTAAAGAACAGGGTCATCCCGACCAGCCCGGAAATGAGGAACGAGAGCGGGAGCTGCCGGCCCCCCATCAGGAACGCAAGGAACATAAAGAGCGGCATGAAGACCCCGAAGATGAGCACCGGGCCTTTCATGTAATAGATCCGGATATCCTTCTTTGCGATCGCCCAGGACCGCCGCACCTGTTCCGATAATCCCGCGGGATTCATAGTTTTCCTCCCTTTGTCAGCCGGAGAAACGCTTCATCGAGCGACGGGGCCAGCGTGTTCAGCGTGACGATACCTGCACCCTGCTGCCGGCTGAATTCCACGAGCGAACGGATAACGACATCCCGGTTCTCTGCGGTAACCTGCCACTTGTCCCCGGTCCGCTCCGCACTGGTCACGCCGGCAATTCCTGCAAGGGCATCTGCAGGCACCTCACGGTTAAAGCTCACTTCGATGGTGTGCAGCCGGTTGATCGCGGCTTTGAGTTTCTCCGGTGCATCGATAGCCGCCATCGTCCCAGCCCGGATAATGCCGACCCGGTGGCAGAGCCGGTTTGCCTCCTCCATGTTATGCGTGGTGAGAAAAATTGTCGTGCCCTGTGCGTTCAGGTCGCGGAGCAGGGCGAGGATCATCCGGGTGCTCTCGACATCGAGGCCGCTCGTGGGCTCATCGAGGAAGAGGAGTTCCGGTTCATGGATCAGTGCCATTGTGAGGATGAGCCGCTGCTTCATGCCTTTGGAGTACGCCTCCACCTTCTGGTCCTTGCGTTCATGGAGCCCTACCATGCCGAGCAGGTCGTTTGAACGCTTCTCTGCCCGGGTACGCGGAAGACCGTACAACTCGCCCATCAGCATCAGGTTCTGCCATGCGGTCAGGTCCGCGTAGGCGTTCGATGTCTCCGGCACGACGCCAAATCCCTGTTTTGCCAGGACAGCCTCGGCCCGGATGTCATGGCCGAGAATGGTGGCGGACCCGGCATCGGGCGGAATGACACCGGTCAACATCCGTGTCGTCGTGGTCTTGCCCGCCCCGTTCGGGCCTAAAAAGCCGAAGATCTCTCCCTTCCTGACATCGAACGAGATATGGTCCACGGCAGTGTTCCTTCCAAAACTTTTCGTCAGCCCTGAGGCGTGGATGACATCGCTCATGGTTCGTTCATCGCCTTATACGTCCTCGCGGATACCGAGCAGGACCATCCGCTGATCACACCGGATCCCCCGGTTCTCATCCTTTTTCACTGAGACGAGATTGTGGGGTTTGACAGGATGCTCTGTCGTCCCTGCAGTGATGACGCCCTTGCCCTGCAGGACAACGAATACAACAGCATACGGTTCCGGGTGGGGCGCGATAACCTGACCGGTCTCAAGGCCGACGATGACAAGGTTCGAACCTGCGGTCTTCATCAGGTCTTTTTTGACCGGGCCTGTAGCGGAAAATTCCGCCAGTGAGCATAAATCCATTCTTTTCACCACAATGCTATAGCAAGGTAATTTACAGCACACCTGAAATATCCTCACATTGAAGACTTCGTCAGAGTACTTCAATTTTGATGATTTGCACAGGGCAAAGATCCGCAGCATCCCGCGCACAATCGTTCAGATCCGCCGGAGGATTACCCTGTGCAGGATCCCCGTTGAACCTGAATCTCTCAATTACCTGGCTGAACGTATCGTCAGGGTTCTGCTCGAAGAAGCCCGGGCAGGTGTCCCAGCAGGAGCCGCAGCTTACGCAGGTTGATCGATCAATGGTGACGATCACGACGCCCCTTTCCTGAAAAAATCAATGGTGGTGGGAGCCCCCTTCCCCGGTCTGGTCTTCGCCATGGCCGTTCCCGCCTTTTACATTCATGTAAAGGTGATGGGAATAGACGACCCATCCGATGAATGCCTCGATGAATTCCCGGCCTGCAGCAACATCGTCCACATCGTAGTTCTTCTTCTCCATGACGTGGCGGAAACGATGGGTCAGATCTTCCTCAACGGTCTTCAGGATAACGTCAATTGTCTCCTTGGGATTGCCGGTCTCGATTGCCTTCTCCGCTTTCGGTACGACCGGGCCCTCGCTCAGTCCCGCGGGTTTCATTCCGGTATATGATGCGCCCTCGCCGGCACGATGGAGGCGGATGGCGGTCTCGAAGAACCAGTCATCGGCAACATCCTGTGCATCCTTCCCGGCTTTTCGTGCACGCAGGGTCCGGGCAAATACCTCTTTCAGTTCCTTCTCGGATTCCCTGGGAATCCAGATCAAAACATAGTTGAGATTCCCGGTCTCCAGCGCTTTCTTTGCGGCCTTGACAACAGGCCCGTCCCTGGTATCGCAATGTGGTGGCATTTTCTCATACCTCCTCAGGATCACCCGTTCATGGGTACCCGGACACAATAAAGATAATCCCAAACGGAGAAGGGGATCGTGAAGGTGGGATGAACATGGCAGATCCAAAAGGAGCGATCCGGCAACGGGACGGGATGACCTATGCGGTCACAACCCGGATCCCGGCAGGAATTGTGACCCCGGATGACCTTGAGACAATCGCAAGGGCCGGGCGGAAGTATAAAGTACCGATGCTCAAGATCACGAGCGGCCAGCGGATCGCGCTCATCGGCCTTGAACCGGACGATGTGGAGAGGGTGATTGCGGATCTCGGCACCCTTGCAAAACCCGAGACCGCACCCTGCGTCAAGTTCGTACAGGCGTGCCTCGGCACAGATATGTGCAGGTACGGTAACCAGGACTCCATCAGCCTTGCCAAATCTGTCGATGAATTGTTCAAAGAGCAGACCTTCCCGGCTAAGATCAAGATCGGCGTCTCGGGCTGCCCCCGGTGCTGCGGTGAGAGCCATACCCGGGACATCGGGATTATGGGGACGAACCGGGGCTGGACAGTCTTCTTCGGTGGCAACGGGGGGACCCGGCCGCGGTTTGGCAACCTGATCACCAAAGGCCTCACTGCAACTGAAACGCTGGACTGTGCGCAGCGGCTCGCGGAATATTACCGTTCTAACGCAAAATCGCACGAGCGGACGGCCCGGTTCATGGAGCGTGTCGGTATGGAAACGCTCAAATCCGAACTGCTGACATTACTTCCCTATATTCAGGTTGAGAAGGCGAAATGAGATGAAAATCACTGAAGTTGCAAAGGTCGTATCAGGCCCGAACCCGCACCATGTGGATGCACGGAAGATTTATGACACACCGCACGCGATGGCGGTGGTCATCACGCTCAAACCCGGAGAATCGTTGAAGAAGCACATCACACCTGTTGATGTCTTCTTCTATGTGCTGGAAGGGACCGGCATTGTCGAGATCGGCAACGAGCGGGCAGCGTGCACGAAGGACATGCTGATTGAGAGCCCGGCGAAGATCCCGCACCGCTGGATCAACGAGAGTAAAGCGGTCTTCCGGGTCCTTGTCGTGAAGGTCCCGAAGCCGACAGAAGAAACGAAACTGCTCTGAAGAAACACCTTTTTAAGCCGGTCCGCGGAGCGGGTGCGAGTGCGCCAAAGGTGCACGAAGCAAGCGCAGCGGGGCGGCGATCGATATGCGGAGCCCTTTGGATTCGGGCCGGGACGCAGTACGGTCGAGACTGTTCGTCTCCGCTGCACTCCGGCTCGCTGGCGCTCACCTCCGTTCCGCTCCGCTCACAGACTCGCCCTGCTCTTTTCCCCGGTTGATGCGACACGATGACGCCCCCGGCTTGTCACTTCGTTCCTGCGCCGGCGGCTACCCTTTGCCCGCTCCTCGCATCATGCTTCGCATCGTGCTCGTCGCTGCTGATGCGACAACCTCAGACGCTCGGTGACTCACTCGCACGACGCACAGGGGCTCGGACTCGCTGCGTCGCAGCTCGTTACCTTCGCGCCCTGTCGCGGTGCTCGTTCGGGCCGCTGGGCCGTATTTCCCCGCCGCCCGTGCTTTGTTCGCTTGCGGGGATGGGCAAGCATCCCCCCGCTCACAACCCTCCGGGCCGCACTCCTCCCGCCCCTGAGGGGACGGGCAGTCGGGTACGAGAGCCCTGCCTCCGGCAGCAGGGAGCGGGTCCGGGAGGGGAGGACAAAGCGACGGTTACCGAACGCCTCAGCGGGCGGTCGCTCGCTTTGTCGGGCGGGTCCTGTTCTGGCGATCGCGGGCCGGCAGGACACCGGGGATCTCCTGCAGGCGCGGGCGGGTCATGGCCACACGGCGCGGTTACAGGGCGTCCGCGACGACCTGTCGCGCTGTGTGCCCGGGCGGGCCAAGCGTGAACAATTCTGCGCAAAATCGTTATTTCGTAAATCGGACAACGCAGCGCCTTTACTTTCACCATGCGCACGGCGGTGGCTTATAAGCGCTCACGTCGATAAATGTATGGTGAAAAACACCATGAGACCAACAACACAAGAAGATGTGACCTTCGAGCACATAGGGGCTGCGCGCCTCTACAACGGCTCGGTCCGTATCGATGTCAAGACCATGCAGGCGGTTATCCCCGCCGGTGAGATCCGCAGGCTCGAAGAACGCTGGCCCGCGACGGTCTACGACATCTCGGACGTAATGAAGAACGTGGACGCGGCCCCGGTCGGGAAGGCATGGATCACCCGGTCCGGCAAAGCGGTGATGATCCTCATCAACGATGTGCAGTATGTCTCCCCGCTCGCACAGGTAAAAGGCATGCTCAAGGGGGAGCGGAAATATGCGAATGTCTCGGCCATGCGCAAGGCCCGGACTCTCACAGCCTCACCCGGGCCGGAAGGGGTGCCCGCATGAAGGCCGCCGATGTGAAAGCACAGATCAACGAGCGGATCATCAAGGCGCTCGCCGAAGGAAAGATCCCCTGGCTGAAACCGTGGACGGAGAACGGCCCGCGCAACCTCTTCAGCGGCAGGGCATACACCGGGCTGAACCGGTTGATCCTCGGGCTCATCCCCTATCCTCTCCCCTTTTGGGCAACCTACCGCCAGTATCTCGCCGCAGGGCTGCAGGTCCAGCGGGGAGAGCACGGATTCGGGATCATCTACGCAGGCCGGACGGTCAAGACCGAGACGGCGACCGATGAGAATGGCGAGGAGACCGAGAACAAGAAACAGATCCGGTTCCTCAAAGCCTTCGTGGTCTTCAATGTCGCCCAGACCGATTACAAGGAGAGGGGCTACAAACTCCCCGAGGTAAAGGACAAACCGCAACTCCTCGGCTGCAATGCCGTCATCCAGGGCTATACCGGCCGGGAAAAGATCCCCGTCACCGCAGGCGACCGGGCCGCATACAGTCCGGGGACGGATGCGATCACCTGCCCGGAGATCGGCCGGTTCAGGACCTCCGAGCACTATTACGCGACGATGTTCCATGAGTGCATTCATTCGACCGGGCCCCGGCTGAACAGGTTCAGGCGCACCGATCCGGTCTGCTTCGGCTCCGACACTTACGGCCGGGAGGAACTGGTCGCCGAGATCGGGAGCGCCTACCTTGCGGCCCTCACCGGGATCGACTCCTCGGCCGTGATCCGCAATCAGGCAGCCTACCTCCAGAACTGGGCAGCCGCGATCAAGGCCGATGCCGATCTCGTGATGTATGCGGCGGGCCGGGCAGAGAAGGCAGCGGATTTCATGATCGGGGCCCCGGCCCCGGTCCCTGCCGGGGCAAGCGGGACAGATGCAGCGGGAGGGGCAACGGCATGATTAAAACCATTTTTGATGCCATGCCGGTCAAGGTCCTCGAAGAACTCGAACGCATCGAGACCGCGATCCCTGACATGGAGCACAGGGCATTTGTGCTGCAGGCCAATGCGCAGGATCTCCGCATGCAACACGATGAGATCATCGCATCGTGGAGGGCACGGGCCGAGCGGGAAGGGCTCGACAACCTGATCGCGGAACGGCAACGGCTGGAGATGATCGCATGGGCCTGCGATCCCCTGCCAGCAGGGATCCGCACAGCGGGGCCGTGAGGCGATGGCATGCGGATCAGCAACAAGATGCTCAAGCAGCACCGGCGCAACCAGATGACGCTTCCCGGGATGCTGAAAAGCCTGTGGCGCTGGCTGCGGATGGGCCTGAAAAGAGTCTACCTGCGCTATGTCTGAATGGTGGCCCGGACAGGGACACCATGAGACCAATCAAAGAGCCCTGCCGGGTTAGTACACTATCGACGCCCGGCAATATCTTTCTTGGCAACGTCGGCCCGCCCGGCCTGCCTGCGACGGGCCGCGATCCCGCGTCCCGTACCCGCGTCAGGCCCGCCCGCCCATCGGTTCATCGGGGCCTGCTGTACGCTCGTCGCGTCTGCGGACTCGTCCCTACGGACTCGTCTCCGGCCGCTCCTCGCTGCCTCTCACTGATCCCGCGGACGGGCGGAGGGACGAGCACGGCCGCATGCTCCCAGAAGGGAGCCTCTCGCAATAATCAGCGAAGCCTCAGCTGAGCTGGCCCGGCCGCAGCGGCCCGAGCGAGCGGATGCGAGCGAGTCACTGAGCGTACTACATGCAAGGATTAACAGCGACGAACACGATGCGGAGCATGGTGTGAGGAGCGGGCCGGGGCAGCAAGCCCTGAAGCGAGCGAAGCGAGTGAAGGGGTGCGTCTCCGTCTGCCCGATCAACCGGGAAGAGCAGCGAGGTGATGTGAAGCGAGAACGAGCGAGCGCGGATTTGTTGGTTGTGCGCCCGCGAGGATTCGCGAATATGACCGAGTGTCAGTATATCAGCGAGGGAGGCCCCGGTTACAGGGCGTCGGTGACGACCTGTCGCGGGCCGACCGAAGCGCCCTGGACACCGAAGGTCTTTGCAGGGCCCGGGGGTAAGTCTAGGGAAGCCCACGCGGCAAGGGGCGGGGCCCCGTTAAGCGTTCCGTAAAACGTCCGAAATGACACCCTGTTCTGAATGACCGGAAGAAGTTTAAAATTGCAGAGCGTATAGTAAAACAAGTAATCACTATCGCGAAATTTCCTCAAAAGCGCGATTAGTGTCGGATTTGAACATAAAGTCCCAAATCACGGCTGGGGCTTAAACTAAAATCAGATGTTTCTGAATGCGGTACCTGTTGAGGCCAATTTCTCTCTAATCCCTTTTTCCCGTAATCTGCTTCACCCAAGCCAACCTTCCTAATTTATATCCTCGTCCGGTATTCAGGGTAGATTATTTCCGCTTGACAGAACAACATTTTCTTATACATGATCTTTGAAAAATTGCCACGTGTAAAGCATGTGCGGGATGATGGCTGGCTGTGTGAGCTGATCTCCATGAACTATCATGACCAGCCTTTTTCTGATATTCATTCCTACATCGTATCTATAGTTCCACACCAGACAAGGGCAAACCACTACCATAAAAAAAAAGAGGAATGGATTGCTCCTGCAGCAGGAAAAATTGAGATCGCTCTTGAAGATATCCGCTCCAAAGAAACTCAACAGATTGTGCTGGATACAAAAACAAAAGATTATTCAATAATTCATATCCCTCCTTTTATTGCACACTCAATCAAGAACACCGGGAACTGCGAAGCAAGCATTATCGTGTTCAGCAAAACCCCTGAAGATAAAAATGATACCATTCCCTACGAGGTCAAGGAATGATCCCTTACGGACACCAATCGATTGAACAGGATGATATCGATGCAGTTGTCAGGGTCTTGAAAAGTGACTGGCTGACTACAGGACCGGCAGTGGATGAATTTGAAAAAAAACTCTGTTCATATACCAAGGGGAAATATGCAGTTGCCGTCAATAGCGGGACAAGCGCGCTCGATGTTGCAGTCCAGGCACTGCAAATCCCACAGGGATCTGAAGTAATTTCGACCCCATTCACATTTGCTGCGACAAACAATGCCTTGCTTTACAACGGTCTGAAGCCAGTGTTTGCGGATATCCGGAAAGATACACACAACATAGATCCTGACTGTATTCGCAAAAAGATTACCCCCAAGACAAAAGCGATTATTTTTGTCGATTTTGCAGGACACCCATGTGACATTGACCAGATACAGGAGATCGCACAGGAACACGATCTCTGTCTTATCGATGATGCCTGCCATGCTCTTGGTGCATCATATCATGGTAAAAAGGCCGGCACATTTGCAGATGTCAATGTATTCAGTTTCCACCCGGTGAAAGCGATTACCACCGGTGAAGGGGGTGCAATACTGACGGATAATCCTGATCTTGCTGAACGGATGCACCTGTTAAGAAGTCATGGCAAAAAAGACTTCAAGGAGCAGGAGAATGAGGAGCAGGCCTGGAAATATGATATGGTCCTCCTTGGGAAAAATTACCGGATGAATGATATTCAGGCAGCTCTTGGCATATCTCAGTTGGCTAAACTTGACCGGTTCATTAAGAGAAGAAATGAACTTGCATCCCGTTATAACAAATTACTCAAAGAAATTTCATTCATTGATCTGCCGGAAATAAAAGAGGGAGTTATCCATGCATGGCACCTTTATACAATTTTACTCAATAGTGTCGACAGGGACACGTTTTTCAGATTCATGAGGAGAAATGGAATCGGCGTGAATGTCCATTACATCCCGACATACCGGCTCACGTATTACCAGAAACTACTCCATACAAATCCGAAAAAATTCCCGGTTTGTGAAGACGTATTTCACCGGATTATCACCTTACCATTATATCCTGGCATGAATGAGGATTCGCTTGAATATGTGACCGAAAGAATTCGCACGTTCAAACTATAAATTTACGGACTGATAGATATTTTAAAAGTCAAAGAAATTTATCCGTCTGAAGAGATCTTCACCGTCCCTTTTTTATTGAGTTCATAATCAATAGTTGCTTTCCTGTACATTGGGATTATTTTCCCCAGAAACCTGCGCAGATCGAAATATCCATTATATAAAAATGGGACAAGCCTATGATGCACTATCGCCCGGATTATCGGAATATGATAATTACTATCAATTTGTCTCTTGTTATCCTCAAGGGCATTTTCAACCACGATTTTCATCATTTTCACAATAACATCTGGATATGGGGTGAAATTGATGCTCAGTTTCACCGCGTCTCGATCTGATATAAAATCAAGATAGGCATCCTCGTTTCTGATCAGCCCGTTTTCAATACACCAGCGGAACAGTCTTGACCCCGGGTATGGAGTGGTGATAAATACTGCACTATCGGTGATGCGAGCGTCCCTGATTGCATTTATTGTATCTGCAATCGTTTCACGCGTCTCACCAGGACTGCCAACCATGAAAGAGCATGCAGGAGTAATATCTGAAGCACCAATTAGTGAATAAGCACGGATATTAATATCCCGGGTCATGCGTTTACCCAAGATATTGAGAATATAATCGTTGCCGGATTCAAATCCGTATCCCAAGGTGAAGCAGTTGGAATTTTCCAGAATTTGGATCAGTTCCGGAGTGATGTAATCTGCTCGGGTGGAACACTGGAAATATGCATCAGGAAAATTACTGTTCATTGCCTCAACGAATTCCTTAGCCTGTTTTGTATTGAATAGGAAGAGGTCCTCCCCCATCTGGAATATTCTCACACCATAGGTGTTGTAAAGGACCTCAATATTTTTCATGATATAGTCAATTGAATGAACGTGGAAGCCCTTGTGCTCAAATTCATGAACACAGAATGAACAATGATCAGTGCATCCTCTCGCACCGATAACGACCAGCGCCCGCATCGGAGGGGAGGTTTTCTTTGTTTTTTTCAGGAATGCATCCAGCTTTGGGAATTTTTTGGTGACCGTGACATAATATTTCATATCAACAAGATCATAGGCCGGAAGTGGAATTTCATCGATTTTTTTGAAAAAAAGATCTCCGGGATTTGAAATAATTTCTCCATTTCTTTTATAAGACAAGGCAGGGATTTTTCCAACAGGGAATTCACCTGATAGATGATCAACCAGACCTGCTATTTTCAGTTCACCATATCCGGTAATTACATAATCCACCCCGACATGGTTCAGAAGCAGGTTAACATTATCAAGAGCGATATGCCCCCCAATGACAACCGGAACTGACGGGAATGACTGTTTTAAACCTTTTACCAGTTTTTTTACAAAACGGTACGCGGTAATGATCGCACTGACCCCGATTAAATCCGGATTAAATATTTTCAGTTCTTTAATTGTACTCTCATTTGACTGACGGGTTTTTGCAATATCGATTATTTTTATTGTATGACCCAGATTTCTAAGGTGCGATGCCAGGTACATGATACCAAGCGGAGGAATGTAGTTTGGGGCATAGGTGCGAGAGGGGGTGCTGATGAGAACAATTTTCATTAAATGATATTATCGTGCCAGCGTATACCTTTTTTTGGTTTTTCAACCCGGGCATCAGCAGTTTCAACCTGCTCGAAAATCATGAATATAAAATTTGAAAAACAATACTCCGCTGATGACCGGCTCTGAATCCATGCCATATCCATTATTTAATTAGTCAACAGGTTTAATAGTAAAACAATACGTCAGCACCACATACCCGCTTGCTGTATTCCTGACGGTTGCCATGAACCTGAGTATTGAATCAGAAACATTTTGAAATAATCAAAACAAACGGGATGCCGGATGGATACTGATCAGAAATCGTTTTCTGTAATCTGGTATTTTCTTTCACCAAATAAGTTGAGGTTATTCGGTCTTTTCATTATCGGAATAATCGCTGCCCTGTTAGAGTTTGTCAATATCGCCCTGCTCTACCCGATGCTCTCGATCAGCACAAACCAGCCGTTCCCGCAGGATAGCTTAATATTCAGGGCTCTTTTCATTTTGGATAGCGTATTTGCGTATATACTTCCCGTCAGGGACCAGCTGGTCGAGATTTGTATTCTATTCATAATTTTTGCAATATTTTCATGGCTGGTTGGCCTACTCTATATAAAGTACTCATCAAACCTGATCGCCGATATCACGGTAAATACAAAGACACAGGTGTTCAACTCGATCATTGATGCCGATTACCAGTATTTTGTTGATCACAAGCAGGGCGATATCATATTCAAGACGCACCGTGCTCCGGCTTATGTTAGTGAGGTACTGAGCAACCTGACAAAACTGTCAATCGATATCCTCCTTTCAGTCTCCACATTCCTCCTGCTCGTATCGATCTCGTGGAAAGGGGCCTTTGTGCTTCTTATCGGTGGCGTCATCTATTATTTATTTACCCGATATCTGAGTTTGAAAATTTCTTATCTGACCGGGCAGGGGAGGTATATTCTTGGCCAGAGAGAGACGGTGATCCTGAACGAATCGATTTCCGGCTCTAAACAGATCAAGGCATTTGATGTCACGGGAGTCTGGAAGAACCAGTTTAAGGAGACATTAACAGATTTTTACAACCTGTGGAAAAAAGATTATTTCTGGTCGCAGATCCCATCGATTACACTGTATTTTTTAATTTTTTTTACCATCGGTGGTGTAATAATTATTATCAAGATCTACTATACGTATGCATTCATTGATTACCTGCCCCTGTTGGGCACATTTTCATTAGCAGTGCTCAAATTATTGCCACGAGTTGCGAATTTTGGCAATTACCAGATGGGGATCATGGGTGCCCTTCCGAACCTGGTTGAAGTGAAAAAGGTTCTGGAGGATCAGTCATATTTTACAATTAAAAACGGCAAGCGCCCGTTCAGTCAAAAAAACCCCGGTATTATTTTTAATGATGTCAGTTTCAGCCATAAGAACAGGGATGAAATATTCAAGGGATTGCACCTCTCCATTGAGCCAGGTAAAACCACGGCGGTTGTTGGTCCTTCCGGTTCCGGCAAATCGACCCTGATAGATCTCCTCTTACGGTTATATGACGTTGATGCCGGGGCGATCACAATTGACAATATCAATATCAAGGATTATGACCTGCATTCTCTGCGGGGAAAAATCGGGTTCGTCAGTCAGGAGACCTTCATATATAACGCGAGCGTGAAGGACAACATCACCTTTGGACAGGAATACAAGGATGATGAAATCATACAAGCCTCACGCCTTGCCAATGCTTATGAATTTATCCAGCAATTGCCTGAAAAGTTTGACACGCTGGTCGGGGACAGGGGCGTAAAATTATCCGGTGGCGAGCGACAGAGAATTGCAATCGCCCGTGCAATGATCAGGGATCCGGAAATATTAATTCTCGATGAAGCCACAAGTTCGCTCGATAACGTGTCTGAAAAGGTAGTACAGGATGCCATCAACAACGTGGCAAAAAAATGCACTACAATAATCGTCGCTCACCGGCTCTCGACAGTAAAAGATGCAGATATTATTTACGTTCTTGAAAATGGCAGGATTGCAGAGAGTGGGACACATGATGCCCTGATGAGCAATAAAGGAAAATACTGGGAGTTATATACCCGACAGGTTGAATGAGGATAAAATGGAAAAAACGAATGATAATTGTCCATCAGGTCTTTATCTGAGAGTGAAGATTACCATAGAGAGATAGATACCGCGTGAAATTACCTATGATTAAAATTCTTATTACCGGATCAAATGGGTTTCTTGGTTCGAATCTTGTCAGTTATTTCTCACAAAAATCAAATTATAGAGTGTTTTCAACTTCCCAGAAACGATCTGTTGACCCGGAACTGAATGATTTTATTCAGGGAAATCTGTTGGATATATCATTTGTTAATCATCTTTTTTCTACGGTGCAACCGGATATCGTAATTAACACTGTCAGCCTTGTTAATGTGGACCAGTGTGAAGAGAATCCGGATCTTGCAAATGCTGTAACGGTGGTCACAGCAGAAAACATTGCACAGGCATCAGATCGCTATCGCTGCCGCCTGGTATACATATCGACAGATCATCTGTTTGATGGTAAAAAATCGATGTATACAGAGGGGGATATTCCGGCGCCGGTCAACATATATGGGAAAACCAAACTCCTTGCCGAAAGGAGGACATTGAAGCATGTTGCAGACACGGTCATCGTCAGGACAAACTTTTTTGGATGGAGCCCACCTGAACACCCTCCAACATTCGGTGAATGGGTGTACAACAACCTGAAGGAAAAAAAGCCTATGACCCTCTTTACCGATTATTATTTCACTCCAATAGAGGTCACATATCTTGCGGAAGCAATTGAGACCGTTGCAACATCATCCTTCTCAGGAATCATCAATATTGCCGGATCCGAGCGATGTTCAAAATATGAATTTGGGATTGCGCTCGCTGAGGAGTGCGGTTTTGATTCTGGTCCGATTACGCCTGCCACCATTGAATCAGATTCGTTCAAAGCCCCACGTCAGCAGGATTTATCGCTTTCAACAGAAAAATTCAGAAAATTATTTAATAAGGAATTATTTGCGTTGCGTCAAAGTATCAAAAAATTCTGCAGGGACAGAGAAAACAAGGATATGCAAAATAATAAATTATAAGGTGTTATTCAACCAAATCCCATGACAATGGTGTGCCTCTTTTAATATCTTTTTTTGCCTTCTTTCCGATAATCTGATCCTGATATTTTGGAGGTAATCCATGTCCTGGCCGTATCGAACGTACATTATGTTCAGAGAGAATTTCTCCTCTGGCAATATCCCGGACCACAAAAAGCGATCTTCGGTATAACCGGCTCGCTTTTTCGTGTTCAGTCACTTCATATGAGACTTTTCCAAGTGCACTTTGGGTTGTCCGCACCGCATCAACCATTGCCTTGAATTCCTGCGGTTCAAGAGAGAATGCACTATCCGGTCCCGGTGTGCTCCGGGAGAGGGTGAAATGCTTTTCGATGATGCAGGCACCAAGCGCAACTGCCGCTAACGGAACAGCAATTCCCAGCGTGTGGTCGGACAACCCAACCGGAACATCGAAGTATTCTGCCATGTGGGGAATAGTGCGCAGGTTCATCTCTTCCGGAGAAGCAGGATATGCACTTGTGCATTTCAGGAGGGCGATTTGGTTATTCCCCGTCTCGCGGACTGCATTGACAGCGTCCTCAATTTCCAATAACGTTGCCATCCCGGTTGAAATGATGACCGGTTTACCGCAACCGGCAATTTTTTTGATTAAAGGGATATCAACAACTTCAAATGATGCAACCTTGTATGCGGGTACATCCATTTTTTCGAGAAAATCAACAGATGTTGTATCGAACGGTGTAGAGAAGAGATCGAGCCCGATATTATTTGCGATTTTTTTCAGTTCCGGTTGCCATTCCCATGGCGTGTAAGCTTCATTGTAAAGTTCATAGAGATTCTTACCTTTCCAGATTAAACCATCACCGATCTGAAAATAATTTTCTCTACAATCAATAGTCATCGTATCGGGAGTGTAAGTCTGAATTTTTACTGCATCAGCTCCGGCATCCTTCGCACTCCTGATCAATTTTACGGCTTGATCGAAATCCTGATTGTGGTTTGCAGATAATTCGGCGATGATATAGGTCGAAGTCCCGGGTCCAACCAATTGTTTGTTTATTTTTAATGCATTCATATCAACACAATGCCGCTTCTTTTCTCAGGTTTTATCATATTTCTGTTTTTCCGGCATCCATTCAGGAATAGTTTCAAATCCATTTCCAAAATCGATAAGTTCGGATATATATCTTTTAAAACGGACTCTTCGGGTGGATGATCTCCCGATATCCACTGATCCCTTTAAGACGAGATCCAATGACCATTCAACATCGTTAAACCCGCAAATAGCTCTTGCTGCAGTCAGACTTGAAAATCGCGGATTTACTTCAAGTAATTTCACGCCTTTGGAACTTTTCCGGACCTGAATGTTGATACTGCCATGCGGTGAAATGATCCTTGCGATGTTTTTTCCGTACTCCAGAACATCAGGATCATCGCAGGTTTCCGCATACCATGATGCCCCGGTCAACCCGAGTGATCTCCGAAAGGCTATAGCTTGGATCTGTTGATCATCTGAAAAAATTCCAATAGAATATTCACCGAAATCATCATCTATGTATTCCTGAACAAGGGGGAGATCACAGTAAAGGAGGGCAGTTTTCAATTCTTCCGTATTATTCGCAATATGCACTGATTTTGATCCTCGTGAAATCCGCTCTTTAACAACTACCGGGTATCCGGTTTTTTGAATCAGTTTTGATACAGCCCGAATATTTTTTCCATCGGCATACAATGCAATGTTGATTTTTTTATCCAGGGCTTGCATGCTTCGGAGTTTATCACCGTATGTTCGTATGATCGATGCATTCTGACAAATGAACGGTATTCCATTAGGTAATTGTTGTATATTCCCGAATTTACTTAAAAAAGAGATTTCCTGTTCACTGGCAGGAATGAATGTATCGATACAAAGATCCGAACAAAGCCCGTCAATTTCTTTGACATAACTTTGTTCCGTGGCTGGCGGAACAACCTGAAATGAATCAACAAATAATTTTCCGATCCCGTTATCTTCAATGTCACACCCGTGACATGCAATTTTTCGTTTGCTTAATTTTAAGGATTTTACAATGGCCTGCCCGACATCCCCCCCGATTGCACTTACCAAAACCTGAAGTTGGGATTTATCTTTCATTGAAGTACCTGAACCAGATATGCATTCTCCGGATCATGGATCCGGGCATCCTCTATTACCTGCCGTGGATCGTATGAAACCCTGAAAAACTGTACGTCTCGTGAAGATATATCAAGTTCTGCAAAACACGCACCTTTTTTTCCATCACGGGGCTGTCCGACCGACCCGGGGTTGATGATTAGCTTTCTACCGATATGTTTAACCATGGGATAATGAGTATGCCCAAGCAGGATGATGTCATCATTGCAGGACTCGAACCGGTTCCAATCGGAAAAATCAGGATAGACACGTCCATTGAGAGGATCCCAAGGAGATCCGTGTATGAGGGCCAGGGATACTCCGTCAATGTTGAGATGCAATTGCACCGGGAGAGCAAAAAGCCTCTCTTTTGAAGTTACAGACAATTGCTCTGCCGAACGCTTCAGAGCGGAACCGAATGCTCTTTGATAATCATCAGGGAGTGAGTCTGAAGATAATAAGTCAAGAAGGATCTGATCGTGATTTCCACGGACACTAGTCACCATATCTGCTGGCATCATTTCTATGCATTCGTTAACAAAGGAGTAATAACCTGCAAAATCCCCCAGAAAAAGGATACGATCCACCCGCTCAATCAGACAGTCAAGCACTACCTTTAACGCGGAAGAATTCCCATGAATGTCAGAGATCAGACCCAATTTCATTTCAAAGTCCCGTTCAGTGTGTGTCCGTATTTTTCAGTTGTGCATATACCAAACAGCACCGTCCAAGAGAATGCTGTGCAAAACAGGAATACAAATTGCGTCGCAGCGAACATGGTATAGCCATTTCAAATAATTTTCTTTTCTGATGACACATGGATCCAACTTTTGGATCTCTGATATAATTGTCCCCCATCAGAAGGAACAATTCCATAGGGAAGTCTGTTGTCTTTTCAATTACAGAAAAATCCTGTGATTCAAGAAATTTTTGAAGAGAATCCATTGAGAAATAGTTAATGTGGTCGGGAATGGACGGCCACCAAGGGTCTATTTCGAGATTTTCCTGCGCAGTCATCTGAAAAGATGAAAAATCATTTGGTACATTAACGAATACAATTCCACCAGTTTTTAATAGTCTTTTGACGGTATTCATCATTTTCTGTGGATTTGTAGCATGTTCAAGAACCCCAAACAGGGTCACAACGTTAAAGAAATGCTGGTAATTCGGGTACTCCGCAATAAAACCATCAAGCGTACTATTGAATACCTTCATATTCTGGATTTCATATGCAGCATTCTCAGAAGGTTCAATACCGACACAGTCCCACCCCATCTTGTTCATGTATTTTAAAAAATAGCCTGATCCACAACCGATATCACAGATTTTTCCTGATCCTTCTGGAAGATATTTGGAAAGTATTTCATTAACATCATTGTAAAGGGTGGCATTCATCCACTGCATTTCTGAATCTGCTTCATCGCCACCATCAAGGTAGTGTTTTAAATTCCTTCCTTTCGCCCCCCGCCTTATCTGGTCAAAATAAGTCCTCTTATAATAATCATCGATGTCCTGATCTGAGGGGATGGGATCAAGATGTTTATAGCCACAGACATTACAATCGATGATTTTCTGACCATTTTTCTGATAAATAATGGTACCTTCATGAGGCATTTCGTTCACCAGTAATACATTCAATTACACGCTTACTGCCACCACCGTCAACCAGAATCCTTCCTTTCTCTGCCATTTGCTTACGCAAATCTTCTGACTTAATAACATCCATTAGTGCCAATGAGATATCATCTGGTTTTAGTTTTTCAAACCAGCCGAGATTCTTAATAACACCGAATTGATCTAGTATTTCCGAATTTAAAACTTGGTTTTGTGCATGATTAATTGTGATACCTGGCAGACCCATAAACGCCAGTTCAAGATTTGTGCTTCCCCCTGCAGATATCGCAAGATCTGCCCATGACATCAGTTCTGGCATATCTCTGGCATTCACAATTAGATCTCCAGTGAAGTGACTCGAAATGATTTTTTGTTGCATTTTTTGATTGTTTGGATTATTTTTTGCAACTATTACTTTTACCTCAATCCCATTAACAGTTACACTTCCCAAGGCGTCAAGTACCATTGATGTCACATTTTCTGGGTCTGAACCACCCAGAGAGACGAGGATTTTTTTTGCTATCCGGGGTATACGCCGGTGCCAATTTTTCCATTTTAAAAATTCCTTTCGGATTAAAGCAAATTGCGTACCGAGGATCAATTTTGTATATACCGCTCGTTTTTTGTAGTAAGTATCATTTGCATATATATTCTGATTCAAAACAAGATCAGCAGAATAATAATCAGCATGCCCAAAATCATCAATGAAAAGAATTTTAAGTCCATTATCCTTTAATAAACGCTGAAATTCTGCATCAAAAAGATATCCATCAACAACAACCCACTCTGCTCCGTTCTGCTCTGCAATTTTACCGGTCTTGTAAGCATCTTCATGACTTCCGGCCTTGGTTGAATGATAGATAATGTCCATACCATCAGCATTGATCGACTCTTCTGCTGAGGGGGTGGTGCCTGCCATAACAAATGTCACTTTCCCACCCTGCTCCTGCCATCCCTGTGCCACTGCAAGACACCGCATCACATGCCCGGTGCCAATCGCTGTGCTGGCATCTGCACGGATAATGAGATTGCTCATGTCAATCGGTGGAACCCGGAATGTGCCGCAGGTCCTTTAAGCATACTCATAAGTGTGCCTTTATCTAGAGCTTTAGAAATGGAGATCATCGTATCCCCGGTTTCATCGAGATACCTCTGGATATGTGCATCCGTGTGAGCGTAACTCGCATCGTATGATTTTCCGGCAAGGAATCCCTTCTTTAGCATATTCTGAGTGAACAAAGTCTGTGCAGCCAGACTCTGGTCGCATTTAAATGAAAAATGACTTAAGGGGGGAATGCCCCCCACATCCAGTTCAAGTCCTGCAACTGCAGCCGCCTTCTTCCAGCCTTCCTGCACTTTCCTTCCGGATTGTATCAGCTGGTCCGGAACATTGCACCGCTGATATTTTGCTATCGTTGCCAATGCAGCAACCGGTCCGATGCGCTCTGTCCAGTAAGTGCTGCTGATGAAGGTGTCCTGAGCTGCCTGCATAGTATCCTCCTTTCCGATGATTGCCGCCATCGGATACCCGTTACTCATTGCCTTTGCGAATACAGCAATGTCGGGTTTGAGGTTATACAACATATGCGCACCACCGGTTGTCAGCCGGAACCCTGCAGAGACTTCATCAATAATTAATACCGCCCCTGATTCTTCTGCAACTTCCCGGACTTCTTTTAGAAAGCCCGGATCGGGTTCGTGGTCCTTGGTGGGTTCCATAACGATCGCCGCCAGTTCATTGCTGTTCTGTGACTGTATTGCACGCAGTTCCTCAGGATGATTATAGCGGAACGGTAAGGAAGTCCCTAAAAGTCCACGGGGAACCCCGGACGGGTCCAGTCCCGGGAGAAGATGCCCGTCAAGAGCGCGGTCGTTTGCAAGATTTGCAGAAAGGTACCAGTCATGCCACCCGTGGTAACCGCAGAATGCAATCTTATCTTTTCCCGTTTGGGCACGTGCGATCCGTACGGCAACCGCCATCGCCTCCCCACCACAACGGGTATAACGGACCATTTCCGCCCAAGGATGGAGTTTAATCAACACTTCAGCAAGTTCCACTTCCTCAGGGCAGTTCAGGGTGCACATAGACCCGTTTTTTATTGCTTCCGTCACAGCTGAGTCAACATCGTCATCGGCATAACCCAGCGGGCAGGCACCAATGCCCATGATACACATGTCGATGAAGTGATTCCCGTCAAGATCCCAGACTTCATCCCCCTTGGCACGCTGGTAATACGAAGGCCATAAATCCGGCAGGAACTGTTCGCTGCGTTTGGACAGGAGCTGGTTCCCGCCGGGGATTATTTGCTTTGCTTTTTTCCAGAGTTCCGGACCTTTATTTAAGTGCATCACTATTCACCGGTTTTGTCCTTGGTATTTAATATACTCATTATGAATTTCTCTCGATCAGGGGCAGCATTGACGCCTGTCAGAGGTTCGGTCTTTTCAATACCGAAACCGGCATTTTTATAGCAGTTGATTGCTGCCATATTCTCTGATACCACCCCCAGGCAGATTTTATGAAGATTCATTGTGGAAAATGCATAATTTACAACAGATTTCACTGCTTCTGTGCATATGCCTTTGCCCCACCACACCGGATTTCCAATCATAATCCCGATTGTTGCCTCCTTTTTATCAAAAAATATTGGTTCAAGTTTGACATTTCCTATATGAATATTTGTTTCCTTTAAAAAGATTCCAAAAAAAACACATTCTCGACTTTTCCACTTTTCAGCAATATACAGTTTCAGTTCATTTACCGATGTGTGCTTGGTTTCCAGAAACCGGTTTACTTCCGGGTCATTCAGCCACTGACAATAGGTCTCAGAGGCGTCTGTGGGCAGAAGCTGTCGTAAATACAGGCGATCTGTCCGCAGTACAACACTTTTTGCATCATCAATCAAGGATATGAAATATCCTTCATTTGATGCAATATGCTGATTGATGGTGAGAAGATCCGGATGCGTATTAAGATAATCGAAAATATCCTCCAGTCCGAAAATATCGGTTCCTATTCCTTCGAATAGTTTACTGATAAACAAAAAATCTTCACGGGTATCCAGAGTGAACCGGTAAATCGGATATTTTTTTGGAGCATACACATTTTTCTTTTTCATGGAAAGACTATTGCGGATATATGGGGTTACGTGCTCCCTTTCAGAGCCCAGTTTTGCATTTTTCCAGGCATCCTCAAGGGATTGAAATGAGAACACCTCAATGTCAAGACCATCTGGATAGGTATATTCCAGTGTGTTCGTAACATAATCATACCCCCCTTTACGGTATTCCCCGATAACATAATCGATAACCCGGGGGTCATGCAATGGACAGTCTGCCGTTACCCTGACAATTTCGCTGATGGCATACGATTTTGCACATTGGTAAAAACGGTCAAGCACATCATTTTCCGACCCCCTGAAAACTGGGATTTTCTGGCGATTGCAAAAATCAACTATTGCATCATCTTCGGATTTTTTTGTCGTGGCAACGATTGTTTTATCAAGATATGCAGCTTTTGAGACGCGTGATATCACGTGCCAGAGAACCGGCTTGCTATGAAGATCCAGCAGCACTTTTCCCGGTAGCCGGCTGGATCCCATCCGTGCCTGGATAATTGCACCGATCATTTGGGGAATACACCCTCACTCATACTCTTTGCTTCAAGAGCAATTTTTAAAATTTTTGCAGCATTGACGATGTCGGATTCCGGAATGGTTCTGTTTCTGATACACTGCATAAACATCTGAATTTCCTTAATATAGAGATCATTGATATCAAAGCGATCCTTATACGAGAATATATTTTCTTCACCATTCTTGAAATCCACAACCCGGTCGCCAAATACCCACTCGGTGGTACTACCGTCCCGGTAACATATTTTACATTTTCTGGAGTATCGTTTCTGCAGGTAATCCGAATGAATCGTCACCAGTTTATCAGCATATCTGAAATGAAATGACGCGGTATCTTCTACATCGATCTCAAAGTTGCTGTACTGCCCGAAAGTGCAGAGCACTGAGTCCGGATAGCCAAAAAGCCAGCAGGCATAATCAAGTTCATGCACATCGTCAAGGATAATGCCTCCACCCATGGATCTGTTTGCGCTGTATACTTTCCGGTAGTCAACTCCGGGCCTCCAGGTCGGCATGTGCGATCCTGACTCAATCTGGGCGAATGCAACTTTTTTTGGATCTACGTTCTCTTTTAAAAATACGAGTCCTGATTCAAAACGGAGATTAAAACCCCCCATGGTAATTAATCCCTGTCTCGATATGGAAGTGAGCAGCTCCGGCACTCCTTCGTAAGTGTGTGACAGTGGTTTTTCAATAAAAAAATCCAGACCCGCATCGACGACCTTCTGCGCAACAGGGATATGCAGGTGATTCGGGGTGCAGATGAGTGCCGCATTATAAGATTCGTGCTTCAATGCTGCATCGAGATCATAGACCGGGGCATATCCCTTATCCCTGCAAAGTACGGTCAGATTTTCACGTGCCACATCATGAATGCTGACTTTTGCACCCAATTGGGCACAATTTTGTGCATGACGGCGCCCAATCGAACCGGCACCGATGATCAAAATTTTTGGCCTGTCTTGCTGTTCATCCATCGAATGATTCCTCATGAAGATAACAATATTCAGATTCTATTTTGGTTTTTCTCAACAGTACATTGACGGGTTTTGTCATAAATTAATAGCTGGGAAAAATTATAGTGAAAAAACCTATGACGATAAGTCATTTTATCAACCAAAAGTAAGGTTGATAAAAAACAAAGAGCGGCAAATTATGCCTTCCTGAAATTTTCATCCACTTGCACAAGATCGCCGCGAATAATATGATAAATCCCTTCAAAATTCCCCCGCGCAACCAAGAAACCATTCCGGTTCCTCTCCCACACGCTTTGTAACAGGTTGAGCAGAACCTCGCCAATTGCAGACCAGTAAAACAGCACTACTGACAATTCGGGATTTTTCTTCACAAAGTGATAGCGGTTGATGACTGCCATTTTTCCCAGCGTTATATTCTTCGCGGGGTTAAACGGCGGGGGGTTATGTGTGACCCTTGCTTTATGAACAACGAATAATTGGTATTTTTTAAACACACGATAACTAAACTCTGCGTCCTCATGATATGCCCAGCCGGAATACCATTCGTCATATTTATAACTGTTCAGGATTTCCCGCCTCCATATTGTCGCTCCGCCGCAGAGCCATTCACATGGAATATCCTGGCTGGCTGGAAAGGCGCTGGTGCAGAACCCGGACCTGAGCACTTTTCCTGATACAGGGTTACCAATGCAAAATATTCTCCGGATTATCCCTGACAGCGGCTTCTTTTCCGGAATATTGATTATGTTGAATCCGACCCCCCCCGTATCCGTTGGACACTGCTCCCAGAAACTGAGCATTGCTTCAATTGCACCCGGTTCAAGCTCAATGTCGTCGTCAAGGTAACCGCTCAGCGTGATATCGTCATGCAGTTGTTTTATCCCTTCATTCCTCTGTCTGGTCAGCGATGGCGGGGAGACATGAATATAGGTATCATCGCTGGAAAGATACTCCCGGATCTGTGATTCTACCGGCTTATCACTCCCGTCGACGATCACCACTTGGGAGGGCCTGATCTCCTGCGCATTGATCGTTTTTAATAATTTAATCAGTAATTCCGGCCGGTTCCTCGTAGGAACAATCAGGGCCAGCCGGTGTCTGAAATCGGTCTTATTAGGAATATTCATACCATCCTGCAATTTGATTAAAAGAATTCACATGAGGAATTCCTGAAGCCGGTCATCAGTGATCCTGGCAATATACCGGTCGATAAATTCCTGGGATGCCCGGAGTTTTGGTATGTATTCTGCCGGGTCCATTGCGTACATCATTGTGATGGCGTCTGCTAATTCCTTTTCTGTGCGAACGGTCCATGTAAGGCCTGAAAAATCGAACAGAGGATTGACACTGATGATGTCAGACTGTGCCACATAGAATACCGGTATTCCCATTTTCAAAGCTTCCAGCGCGAGTGTGCTCCCACGGTAAATTACAGCATCAGTGGCGTCAAGATCCGCCCGAACCGAATCGTTTTTTGAGATTGAGAAATTGCTGCACACCCCAGCATCAAAGACAAGATTTTTTTTGAAATCCCGGTAAGGCAGCGCCGGGTGGGGACGGATGACAACCTGTATAGTATCGTTGTCGTGTAGTGCTTTAAAGGCAAAATCTGAAAGATTTACGGATTCGGTGAGGACTCCTTCCGGGGTTACAAGCACGGAGTTATGGCGGATCCGTTCTTTTGCAGCAAGGGAAAACAGATGAGCAAAGCGAAGCCCGCAGCCGGCTTTCACCCGTTCTGGATCAAAATTACCTTCATGGATCAGGAATTCACGGGTCACGTCACCAACCGTAACTATCCGATCCGGCATGGGGATGAAATCCTTTTCCCGGCTGCTGATAATCATGTTTAGGGAGGATTTCGAGAGTGCCGCGTGCTGGTAGCCGATAATTTTTGTAGCAGGAGAAATGTCTCTCAACGTCCCAAAGCACACTTTTTCCCATGGATTGTTCTCATAGGTTGTTGTAAATGTGTCAACCGTTATCGTTTTCACAAGTCCTGTAATAATCGAAGAATAAATATACTGTTCAAAGATGTGAAGACGAAACTCCTTTGCCAGTTCCTGTCCGACAACCCCGGTCACATCAAAACCACAACACATGATCCGATCAGTGAGCACAATCCGGTTTTTCCTGATTGCGAGGAGGGCATGGATGGGATCTGCAAATGATAAAAAATATTCTTCAGGAATGATAAGATGATCCTGCTCACCGGCAATTTTCCGTGCAATTTCACGGTAATTGCCGATTGCTCCCGCGAGAATGAGCACGTTTTTATAGCGGGAAATGAAATCGGGAAGCGTCCCGAAAAATGAATCATGGTATTTACTTCCCATGATTGAACGTTCGTAAAATCCGGATCGGACTACGTAATATCGGCCGTCCCTGTCGATCTTTTCCCGTACGCGACGGGAAAAATACCATCTCGAGATGAGGATCTTTCCCCATATCCTGAATACGAACCGGACCCGGCTTGTGATCCCGGAGAATGCATCTGCAGCTGCATGAAAAAAGGATTCAAAAAAACCGGTATGACGGATAAACCTTCTTGAGTGCTCTTGGCAGTACAGTTCAAGAGAGGGAAGAATTGTCGGGGGCGGGTTGATGATAATCAGATCCCTGTCTTCTCTCTTTTCTAAAAACCGTAATAGAGATACAAGAAAAAAGATGTCGGGCAGCAGCTGCGAGATGAACTTGTTCTTTGACGAAACAAATGTCGCCCACCAGGTGCGGGAATGGTATTGTTTCCCCAAGCCGCCGATAAGGTCAATATAATTTTTCACATATTCCTGCCGGAACTCCTCATTCTGGATCAGATCAAGGGGAACCTCACGGGCACCGCCCGATGCAAGCAGCGTGATGAGCGGTGCACTTTTTTCGCCGGGATACAGAAAATCTGGATTTTTGTACCTGCCCAGTATATCCTTTACTTCCCGTTCATTTCGTGCAATTATTACATCCATATGCATTCCGGTAATCTGGACAGATTTGAGATTGTGTTTGGCCGTCGGCAGCCTACCGCCAAATCGGCAGGTTAAGGTTGTTTAAGAGATTTTCAACCGACTCACGCTCCATTTCAGCCCGGGACTCCTCCGTCAGGGTTGATATATGCGGGGTGAGTACCACATTTTTAAGCGTGCGGAGCGGACCATCGTAGGGTTCATTTTTAAAAACATCCAATCCGGCACCACCAAGTTGCCCGGAACGGAGATTTTCATAAAGGGCGGTTTCATCAATGACCTGTCCCCTGGACGTGTTGATAATAATTGTCCCTTTTTTCATTGTTAAAAACTCTGACGGTCCCAACCTGAACGGGTTTTCAGATGAGAGGGATACATGGAGACTGATCACATCGCTTGTTGTGATTAGGGTTTTTAGATCCACGATCCGTACTCCGTGCAATTCAGCCCATGAATGATCCGGGTAGAGATCATACCCCATGACATCCGCATGGAAAAGCCTGATATATTCTGCCACCTTTTTTCCGATTCTTCCAAGCCCGATAATACCGATCTTCCGGCTTGAAAGGTTATGCCCGGCCTGTTTATTCCATTGCCCGGACTGAACGACTGCCGTATGGTATGTCAGGAGGCGCAGAAGATCAAAGATCATGGCAATTGTCATTTCAGCAACGGGTTCGACCACAACACCGGGTGTATTCAGGATGGTAATTCCCTGTCTGCGTGCATACTGCTGGTCGATAGTATCCGTGCCAACACCGCTGCGGCTGATGCATTTCAGCTCGGGCAACTGCTCGAGAACTTCACGGTCATAGGGTTCAACACCGGCAATAATTCCCTGGCAGCCATGTGCAAGCTCAATTATTTCATCACGGTTGAGCCGGTGGCCCTTTCTGTTGTACACGATTTCTGCACCGGACTGTTCAAGCATCCTCACCGGCATGTCTGAATACTCCCCGAAACTCTGGAGTGCCACGAGAATTTTCACGGTCATAGGGAGAGGATCCTTTCGTAATATTCACGCTGCACAGGATCAGTCCTGAGAACATGTTCGACGACCGCAACATCATCCGGTCGGTCCACTCCATGTGTCTCGTCGTTGATTATTACGCTCCGGATTGAAAACCCATGTTCCAGAATTCTCAGGAAGTCAACTGATTCGGCAACCTCCAGCTGAGTCGGTGACAATGCCGTAAAGGTTGACAGGAAACTGCGGGAAAATGCAGAAACCCCTGTCTGTCGGTAGCAGGGGGCATGGTTATCGACACGGAAATAGGGTATGGGAGCACGGGAAAAAAACATGATGTTTCCCTGCAGGTTGACTGCAGCCTTGACGATATCAACATCATTGAGATCGTTCCGATCCCTGATCAGTGATATCAGGTTGGTGCAGTTCACGGACGGATCGGAAAAAAACGGATCAATGAGTTGCCTGATAACCCCGGGCATGAACAGGGGCTCATCCCCCTGTATCATGACAATAATGTCGGCGTCCACACCATGGGCCGCTTCTTCAACCCGGTCCGTGCAGCGCTCATGGGTTGATGCTGTCATGATCGCTTTTCCCCCGTACCGGTGAACTGTATCCATGATTTCATGATCACAGGTCGCAACATATACTTCATCCACAGCATCTGAAAGCAGTACCCGACGCCGAACATGCTCGATCATGGGCAGATCGAGGATACGGGAAAGCGGTTTGCCGGGAAACCTTGAGGCAGCCATCCGGGCGGGAATAATCACCGCGACCTTTTTACTCATTGCGGCAGCACTCCGCAATCAACATTGATGCACTGGCCGGTAATCGCGGATGCCGCGTCAGATGCCAGGAAAAGACATGCTTTGCCGATCTCCTCACCAAGCGGAAGCCGCCTGAGCGCAGCATTTTCAAGGGCGAACTTTTCCAAATACGCCTGAATATCCCCACCTGCAGCCGGAGAATGTGCATCCTGCAGGGCTCCAAGAAGACCCGGCGTGGAAATATATACCGGGCAGACCGCATTAACCCGGATTCCCCGCGGCCCGATTTCCTTTGCCAGTGCCTGGGTAATTCCGTTGACACCGAATTTCGACGCGCAGTATACCGAGTTGTTAGCACTCCCGCGCTTTCCGGCAATACTTGAGATATTGATGATGGACCCGTTTTTCTCAAGGTGACGGGATGCTACCTTACAACCAAAAAATACACCTTTGAGATTGGTATCGATCATGGTATTCCAGAAATCCTCGTCCACTTCCCCGACCGGGCGCCATGCAGAAAATCCGGCACAATTGATATACGTATCAAGCTGCCCGGTCCATGCAAGGGTCTTTTCCACAAGCCGGATTATTTCGGATTCAGATCTGACATCCGTTTTAAAGAACCGTGCCCGTTTACCAAGCTTTTCAGCAATCCTGGTATCTGTTTGGGCACCAATCGTCACATGATATCCATGCTCATAAAAAACCCGCGTGATACTCTCCCCGATTCCCCGGTTTCCACCTGTGATAATAGCTGTTTTTCCTGTCACGATCTATCGCTTCCTTTAAATCGTCATCGCGGTAAATCCGCCATCCACCGTTATCTCGGCACCCGTCACGAAGGTCGCTGCTTCTGATGACAACCAGAGAACGGCCCCGCACAGTTCATCCGGCCTGCCGTACCGTTTCATGGGCGTATGCCCGAGAATCGCCCGGTTCCGGTCTTCATCGATGAAATGCCTCCTGCTCCATTCCGTGGGAAAAAATCCAGGCCGAAGGGCATTGACCCTGACATTGAACGGGGCCCATTCACGGGCAATATTCTGGGTCAGGTTCCTGATGCCGGCCTTTGCCACAGAATATGTGAACGCTTTTGAGAGCGGCGGACCGGCCGAGGCTGAAGAGATATTAATGATCGATCCTTTCTTCTGGTCGACCATGTATCTTCCAAAGACCTGACAACCGAACAATGTCCCTATAAGATGGACATCAAGAATGGCATGCCATTCCTCAGCAGTTATGTCAAAGAAGGGTGTCGGTGCATTGATCCCTGCTCCATTAATCAGGATATCAACATCGTCAAACTCAGATAGGATTTCTGCCAGCACGGATTCATGATTTTTCTTGTCCGTTACTTCAAGAAGGAATGGTGAGGCGATCCCCCCCCATGACCGTATGTCATCCACAACCGCATTGATACTTTTATCGTCACGGTCAAGGATGGCCACCTTTACTCCAGCGTGTGCAAGGGAGCGTGCCATTTCGCTACACAGGTACCCACCGGCCCCGGTGATTGCGGCAACCTTGCCTTCAAGCCCGAATAATTCTGTCAGATAATCCATCGCGACCACCATTCATCAGGTTTTTTACGATATATGCTTTTATTTCATATAAATCCTTGAAACATAGAGCTGGGACATCGTGGAAGTCATACCCGCTGATCCTGCCGATGAAAATGCACCCAGATTCCCTGGCCGAAATGTAATCCTCCCTGCTGTCACCAATGAACAGGATCTCACCGCAAAAGGCATTCTCCCTGCGTGCAATTTCTTTTAACATGATTGCCTTTTTCATCGGGGCCCCGTACACTTCCTTAAATATACCGGCAATACCTCTTGCAGAGAGAATCCGGGATAATTCATCGAACGGCGTCGCTGATGCGAGATAAAATGGAATTATTTTATTAAGGTCTGTTATCATATCGAGAGCCCCGTTCACGTAGGGGCATTTGGTAATTTTCTCCCGGGTCATACGTGCATATTCATCAGCCCATTCCGCTGCCAGATTCGGGGAATAGTGCTCGTGCATTATGTGTTCCATGATGTAGCGGAATTTTTCATGACGGCCAACCGCATTATGTGCCCTGTGATATTCCATCACCTGATCATAAAATTCGGGATATGCAGAAAAAAGATCAGAAAAAGCCTGATGCTTTATCTGGTTTGATTCGACAACAACACCGTCAAAATCGAGTACAATTGCCCGGATTGCCATGAAGCCCTGATTCTCGCTATTGTGCCTGCCTGATAATGTTCCCCATATTTTCACTCCATTTCCAGAGCAGGAATACATCGGACGCAAGGACAATTAATGTGTAGCCGGCGTCTTTTGCAGTCTTTATAGATTTCAGATCGGGTTCTGTAAGCTGGGTTCCACAGGCTTTATTGTGCCCTTTACAGGCTGCAATAACCTTTTTTCCTGCGGCAGTCACGAGGGGGTTGTCCAGTTGTCCTGGAATCCCCAGTGATCCTGAAAGATCGTAGGGACCTATCATCGCCCCATCAACCTGATCGCAGGAAAGGATCTCGTTAATGTTATCGACTCCTTCAATGGATTCAATCTGGACAATGACAGTAGATGCAGAATTCCATGAGTTTACATATTCATCAAAATCAAACCCATAACCCTGCGCACGTGAGATCCCGAAACTGCGCTTCCCCAGAGGGGAATACTTGGACCAGCGGATAATGTCCTCAACGTCCTGCGGTGTATCAACCATGGGAACAATGATGCCATCGGCTCCCGAATCGAGCAATCGCTTGATCATCTCCATATTATGGGAGGCAATCCGCGGAAGACAGAGAACCCCGTTTGCATGCGACGCTGCTATGATCCTCTGGGACTGTTCCTGACTGATGGTGCTGTGCTCTATATCGATTCCGATAAAATCAAATCCCGCACGGGTCATAATCTCGGTGATCTGGGGATGTGCAATAGAGGTCCATCCGCCAAAAACACATTTATTGGTGCGTAATTTCGATTTGAATGTTGCACGGGCTTCATTCAGCTGTTTTAAGGTATTCATTGCTTTCATGATTATCAGAGAGAGAACAAATATTAGAATTCATTTTTCGCAGCATCGCGGAGAAACATCTGTACAGTCTCTTTTGAGTAAGGGTGCACAATCATTCCTTTGATGATATCAGGAGTGACAGTGACGATATCTGCCCCGGCTTCTAACCATTCGATCACATTGAGCACTTCGCGGGTCGAACCAATAATAATCTTTGCGGGTAGCTTCTGATAATCGAGAACTTTTCGCAATTTCCGAATCTCGTCACAGCTGCTATATCCCATATTGTTCACCCTCCCGCCAAAGAGGGAGACATATGTTGCACCGGCCATTGCGGCAAGCAGGCACTGCTGGGCACTCATCATGGCAGTGGCATTCACTGGGATTTTGTAATGTGACTGGAGTTCATGAATTGCTGCAAGATTTTCCAGCTCTCCCTCGGGGCCATGGATGGTAATTTTTACATTGATATTTTTTGCCCACCCAGCATATTCCCGGGCCTGCCGGATCATCTTTTCGTAATCGTTCGTGGTGACCTCAACAGAAAGTGGATATGGATCAATTAAACGGGCAATTTCGATCGAACGCTGTTTTATGGCTTCCTTCCCGCCGGTTATCCCGTCCTTTATGAGGATGGTCGGGTTGGTTGTCACTCCCCGTATGATCCCCATTTTCATATATTTCTCAATCTCACTGATGGTCCCGGTATCCAGAAATATTGCCATATTTAAACCTCTCGTTTCATTAGTATTTTTATAGCATTGTTAAATTATTTTCCGGTAAAGAACGTTCATAATAAAAATCAGGAAGATATTTACGATTTACAAAGGAAATCAGGCTTTTTTCTGGGTTGACTCCCACTTGTTTTCGATCACTTTCATACGGGGATCCGAGGCTATAAGATGCCACAACACTCCCTGGAATGCCTCTGAATGAGGGGTGATCGTCTCGGGATTAACCGTAGGAATGATGACACACGCATCAGCAACCTTTGCGGTATAACCACCATTTCTTCCAACTATTCCGAGAATCTTTGCTTTCTTCTGTTGTGCATACTCAAGGGCCCGGACAATGTTTGCACTGATATTTTTCTCAAGATTGCCACCACCAACGGAAAAAACGAATACTGCATCACTGGATCGCAGGTTGCTCCCTTTAAGCCATTCTGAAAAAACCGTATCCCATCCTTCATCATTGGTCCGTGCCATCAGCTCAGATACGTTGTCAACCGGAGAATATGCTTCAAAACCAGCAAGTTTCCTGAAATCATTCACTGCATGGGATGCATTTCCGGCACTGCCACCCACACCAATGAAAAAAATGCGCCCCTTCTCTTTACGAACCGTTTTTAAAACCCGGATTATTTTTTCAATTTCTGCGGTATCGATCCTATCGACAATCTGTTTGACTTCATCAAGATACTGTTCTGTGTAGGACATTATTTCACACCCCCTTCTTTTTTGCAGCAATTCGTACAAACGAACTGAGCTTATTGACCTGGAGGAACGTCTGGAAATCCTTTTTTAATTGTTCATCATCGCGATCGAACATCGTTTTAATGAAACGGGGGAATCCTTTGTTAGGATCCCTGCGGTACGCCTCCTCAACGATGTTAAAATCCAGCATTCCGGGTGTGCTGAACTCGATGAGCTCAAATCCATGGCGTTTGAAAATTATCTGCAGCCCTTTCTGGGATAACACGTTGATCCGATCGAGTGGAAACACACTTTCGGAATGGTTCCAGAGCACCTGAAGATCAAAACCGCTAATCGAAATAGTTGTGATAAAACAGAGTCCGTTATCACTGATCATTTCACGCATCCGCGTCATCAGCGCATCCACATCGCTTGTGTAATCAATCACTTCGAAGGCTGTGATGATATTGGGTTTCTGTCCCGGCTCTTTCTGCATATCGTCTTCCCGCACAATCCTTGTGTTATTTTCAGGGCTGGTATACTCCTCAAACTCTTCCGGGTCAAAATAGGGGTTGACGATTATCTTGCCGGAAAAATTTTTGTTTTTTGCAAGTTCACGGCTGTAACTGATATTTTTTGAATTGATATCCGCAACAATTTTCTTTCCGGACAGATATTCGTCGGCCGTATCAAGGATCCACTGGAACCTCGGGATGTAAATCTTCTCCTTTCTTTTTTTGTCCGTGGTCTTTGTCAGCGTTTCCTGCCAGTAATGCGATGATCGGGATGCAAGGAAGTGGTTCCTGATCTCACGGTCGTCCGGTCGCGGGGACATATATACTGTACCACAGTTGCCGCATTCAAGGTACCCGAACCCAAATTTTTTAAAGGCCTTTTTTGTTAAACCGGATCTGCATGCCGGGCAAACGACATTTTTAAGACTTTTTTTGTTTTTGAACTCTGATTTCAGATCCGCCATGTTCAGTGAGAGGTACTGCTCAAATATCCGGTCTGGTTTGAATTCTCTCTCCTTAGCAGTATCAGTGAAAACTACATTTTTCATATGGTTTTATCCTCCTTTACGCTAATGGCATTCCCGTCAACAATTTTCTCATCCCGGTAAAGGGTATCGATCAACTCCATCACCCGCAGGGCATCATATGATGAGCTGTTATCGACTTTCTTGTTCCGGAGGATATATTCTGAAAACTGTTCCACCTCAATGGACCAGGACAGATCCTGGTCGAAATAAATCACCTCTTCACGGGGATTACCCAGAGCAAAAGATTCATCCTCGAACTGCCGTTTGCCGACAACAAGGGTTTCTCTGCCGTAACTGCCGGTTTTTGAGAGCAGCCCTTGCACAATCAGGTAGGCCTGCTCGAGAAATATTTCAATCTTGAAGCAGTGCTTCCATAAGGTAGCTGATGAATGGAGGGTGGCCACCTGACCATCCGAATTCCTCATGAACACAAACGCGTTATCCTCGACATCTGCTTCCCAGAACATCCGCGAGAGAAATCCCTTAATCTCCTGATAATCCCCGCAGAAATAACGGAAAAGATCGAGCATGTGGATTCCCTGGTCAAGAAGAATGCCACCACCGGATATCTCTTTCTGGTTGCGCCACGATGAAAGGTAATTTTTCCCACCGGATTTGCCATATGTGCCTTTCAGGAAGAGTATCTTCCCAAGCCGGCCGCCTTCAATCATCTTCTTTGCTTCAAGAATTCCCGGATGATAACGGTGATTGAACCCGAACATCAGTTTGAGATCCGGATTATTTCTCTCGGCTTCGATCATCATCTTAATATCATCAAGATTTTTCCCGGGTGGCTTTTCACAAAAAACATGCTTTCCGGCATTCAGGCTTTCGACAACAATGGTCGGTGAAAACGAGTTAGGAGTACAGATAAAGACAAGGTCAATGTCCGTTTTTAACAATTTTTTATAATCGGCATATCGTTTACATTTTATCGTATCATCCGTGGCCATCAGATTCTTGTTGGTATCACAGATTCCCGCAAGCTGGAGTTTAGGATTCTCTTCGACAATTTTTTTTCGGATTTTACCCATATAGCCGTAACCAACGATCCCGGCTTTGAGTTTATTTGATTTAGTCATCAGAGATGGATACTCTCCATTTTCTAGTATATTTTAGTGCGACATTATTTTAGGTTTGTGAGACTTCCTGTTTTGAATGCGACATAAAAGGAGAATGTCCTAATAGCATCTTGATAAGGATTGTGGTTACTCAAAAGATTTTAAGTTGCGACAATCATATGTGAGATAGATTTCAGATCCAGGGGGATTCTCTGACCATGTACGATGCCATTTTATCAATATTGTATGATAAATATTTTCTTTCGTTTTCCGGACATTCAGAGGTCACATCGAGTCACTGGCAGCAGGTTGGATCTCAGCAGGTAACAAAGGACAAGGATCTCTGGCTCGTCAAAGGTCAAGGATTTGGGAATTTTCTGGACAATAATATAACGAACCAAATCTTTCACGCACCGGAACTGATCCTCTCGGCAAGACTGTTGCAAACCCACCATTGTCCTCAGAAAATCTTTCAGGCAGGAAAAAGGGTTGCAGATTCACAGAATCGCCTATGTGAATTTGATTGTGTCAAACAGATGCTTTCGGTGTCCGCGATTATACAACAACTGAAAATTGACCTTTCATCCGAACATCCCTTTACTGATAAGGGAATAACGGTTGCCTGTGTCATTGGCGATGGTTATGGATACTTCACTTTACTTTTAAAAGCCCTTGACCCGGATCTAAAAATCATCACGGTGAACATTGGGAGAACATTGTTGTTTGATGTCCTGTTTGTAAAAAAAGGGCTGCCACAGGAAGAATCGCGCCTGATTGATGCCTTAAACTCGATGGATCCACTGGTTTCCCTGAATTTTTGTGAAGCGGAACAGTACGAGCTCTTACACGGTATGCCTATCGATCTGTTCGTCAACATCGCATCCATGCAGGAAATGAATCCTGTTGTAATAAATACCTATTTTGAGTACATGAGAGCGAGCAGGTCTGAAAAGGTATTTTTTTATTGCTGCAACCGGATTAAAAAAAATCTTCCGGATGGCACCATTACCCAGTTTTCTGAATACCCGTGGGGTGATGCCGTCATTCTTCTTGATGAACTATGCCCGTGGTACCAGGAATTTCCGGTGACAACTCCCCCATTCTGGAAAAATTTCGACGGCCCCACCCAGCACCGGTTTGTCAGATTAAAATAAGGGTGCCTATTTTTTTTTCATAACAGAACGGATCCACCACCTGTCAGGACCTTCCTCATCAAACCGGTAGGTTTCGAACAATTTTTTCCTCATAAAATCATCTGATTTTTCAGGAAACAGTGCCGTAAATAACCGGGACTCTGCTCCGGAAAGGAAGTTACGGATATCTTTAACAAGTTTTATCCCGTCCTGTTCTGCAATCAACAAATCCCGCAGCTGGCCATAACCCGTCTGATGAATGACCGAAAGACCGGTTTTATCAGCAAGTGCTAAGAGGCTTTTTTCAGTGTACACCACGACATGCGGTTCAAGGAGTGATTTAAATGTGTCATCCCGTTCGGGAAGATCAATGAATACGTACCCGCCCGGTTTGACATGGCTGATAATGTCTGACAGGAACGGCAAGGGATCAGGAACATGCTCCAGGACATAACAGATAGTCACAAGGTCAAATTGCCGGTCCCCAATACTGGCAATATCGGGAAATCCTGAAATCCCCCTCTTTTTTAACCGCTCAAGATTTTCCGGGCTGGGATCAGTTGCAAAAAAAGCAATCTGATCAAATCCCTGTTCTTTGAAGGCTTCATAGAGGAGACCATGCCCGCTCCCAACATCCAGAATTTGCGCATCGCCAGGGAGACGAATATGCCGCGTGATATATCTGACTCGTTCTTCTGCCTGGATCTTGTAGACAATCCCCACATCTTCAGATGTCGTCCAGACTGTTTTATAGTAAAGATCGAGATCCGACTTGGACGGCATCGGATGGATAAAAATCAGCTTGCACTCCGAGCATTCGTAAAGATCCCTTTCTCCAAAGAGAGGATTTTGGTTTTTATAGTGGGAGATATAATCAACCCGTGTCTTCTTCTCACACAACGGACAATAAAGATGCATCAATTTCATTCTGGCTTCTGCATGTTTTTTGCTTTGATCCTGCTACTTTGTTGACAGATAATGTTCTTTAAATTTTAAAGAGAATGTTTTGAAATCCCTCTTCTTTAGATAATTAAGAGCGCTGATAGTATGCGAAACAATCAGGGGTCGTCCTACACCAAATATTTTATTGAAAATAATTGATTTGATATTCAGATAATTAAGAAGGATTTTTGATGTGAATGAATCCGAAAAAACGGCTTTTTTTACAAGCGTTTCGTTTGCATAATTATTGACAATTAACCATATTATGTTTTTCAGAATTTGAAGTCTGGAATAGGGGAATAATCTGGATTTAAAACTCCAGTTCTTTGTAGTTCTTTCAATTAATGCATCCATATTTGAATCTGATGGTTTTATGTGGTGGTCTTCAATTGCTTTCAGGGTCAACGGGTAATTGGGAAAA
This sequence comes from Methanoregula sp., assembly GCA_026625165.1. Classification (NCBI taxonomy): domain Archaea; kingdom Methanobacteriati; phylum Methanobacteriota; class Methanomicrobia; order Methanomicrobiales; family Methanoregulaceae; genus Methanoregula; species Methanoregula sp. The sequence goes on from CP112999.1 coordinate 1,472,503, forward strand.
TATTGCATTGAGTAAATATTGACCAGCAAGGGATGTGGTAAATCATACAGCAGTTTGATAGTGTCTTCCAAATCTTTCTCTCTTTCGTAGGGGCTATCCAGAATGAAATCATATTTAACATTTAATTTCCGCGAGGTAAATTCCTTAACAAGAGCAATAATCTCTTCATTTGTTCCGGGTCGATTATATATCTGGTTTCTTACATAATCCGAACCAGACTGGATCCCGAAAAGGACCGTGTCCAATCCGGCAGTAACAAGTATATCCAATATCTCCGTGTTCAATGATTTGGGATGGTACATAACGAAAAAAGGCAATCCGATCTCGTTCTTATATTTGATTGAAAAATCCGACAGCCACACTTTATCAAGCGAGAATCCATCATCAGCAAAAAGAATATATTTTGTATTGCCTTTAGTCTTTGATAAGAATTGCTTGATCTCAGAGATTACACAATCCACAGATTTCCTTCTTGTATAAGAACCCAGAGGTTTATATAATGATTTCAAAATACTATTTACACAAAATGAGCATTTCCACGGACACCCGCGGGATGATAAGATATAATAATTCGAATCCAAAAGAGTGGTATCATTTTTCGAAATATTATCATTATCGATAAAATAGTAATAGTCACTTCCATATAGCGGATACGGCAAAGAGTCCAAGTCCTGGATCAGAGGCCGGAGAGGATTTTTGATAATTTCGTTGTCCTTTTTAACCCATAAATTGTTGATATGGTCAAAAGATTTTCCATCTCTTATTGCTGTGACAAGATCAATAAATGCCCCTTCTCCCTCACCAACACAGATAATATCTGTATCATCAACACAACTATCGGGGTATATTGTCGGATGTATCCCCCCCCAGATGATTTTTATTTCAGGATTTTGTGCTTTTATCAGTCTTGTTAATTTTCGAGCAATTTTTAAATACGGTGACAAAATCGTAAAAGAGACAATCGCAGGATTCAACTCTTTGATCAAATCAAGAAAAAGGGTTTCTTCTTTTTTGCTGGGGAATTCAAAGGTGTTGGTATCACAATTTTTCAGAAATATTGTATACGGTCTGATTCCATCGATTTTTTCAAGCAATGGGTGTAAAATCCTGACCGGAAAATTCTGATACCGGTATAATGCTACAAAGACAACAGTAAGTGTCATGAAACCTCCAGATGCATCATCATGATCTCTCTCCAATTTTTTTTGCCGGAACTCCCGCAACTATCGAATATGGTTCAATATTCTTTGTTACCACCGCTCCGGCAGCAACTACAACACCGTTTCCTATGTTAACATCCGGAAGAATAATAGCATTTGACCCTATCCAGACATCATCGCCAATGATAATTGTACCGCTTGAATGTCCTTGGTTTATTATTAATTCATCTCGTTTTTTATAATTGTGGTTTGCTGCCCGTATTATTACATTTGATGCAATGAGTACGTTGCTCCCTATTATTATCGTTCCTCCACAATCTGCAATAACCATAACATTTGTACTCAATCCTACATTATCCCCAATAGTGATGACCGCATTTTGCCTTCGTGCTAAAATCCGGCAGAATATATCGTGTCTGAAGTTTTTGCCGACTTTTATGTTACCTTCTATCCGTGTGGTCAATTTATCAGCGATTTTTCTTAGGATCGTATCAATCATAATCTCACCGGTGAACTGATTATTCCAAGTATATTTATTATGGCATCGCGCTATATTTCCACATTTTTTTAGAGAGACTCATTGACATGTATGTGATAATAATAACACTTAAACGGATTAAAACATGTGCGGGGCGGGTTATTTTTTTCCATCGGCCTCCATTCATATCCAAATAAACCTCTTAGCTCTTCCTAGGAATCATTATTTTATGAAAGTAATAACGTCTGCAGCCGATCTATCGCTTTCATATCCAGGTACTGGTCAATTTCACCTTTTACGTATCGTTCGAGAAATGCTTCGAACTGCTCATTGGTGATTTCATAGAGCCAGTACCGAACCAGTTTTTTCAATTCCATGTAATCATGTGCAACAAAATTCGGATAGCGGTTGAAGTAATATTTTCCCCCGATATCACGACCGGCGACATTATAATAAATTGATTTTACTTTCGCACCCAATGCCTCAGCATTTGTCGATGTATAGGCAACCGATATTACAAGATCGGAAAATGCAATTACATCAGTTGAAAAAATGCAGTCAGTTTCAGTCTTTCTCACAACAAGACAACGGGGATGGTTTTCGAGTTTCTCATACACCGGGGCGAGCTCCGGAGTTGCAGATAAGGGCTTTTTTTCCTTAAAAATTATATTTATATTGGGAAACTCATCAAGAAGCATGAGTATCTCTTCACCAAACCGTATACCATCGCTCACGGTATTAGGTGCCCAGTCTGCAAAACTGTTATCAAATATTCCAATGATTGTTCCCTTGAGTCCTTTTGATTGTATTTTTAAAGACAATAAAGAGGGTACTTTTCCTTCACGAATCTCCCTGATCCTTTGTGATGCCAGCACCCCGACAGGCACATAATACCCGATTGAATTCCGGTTATTTGAAAAATATCGAATTATCTTATTTCCAAATACAACAGCAAAATCTGATTTCATGAATGTATGAACAGTCGCTATAGGAACGGTTTCATCATATCCGCTGACATAATCGGCCGCGGAATTGTCCGGATATACATACCATGTCCTGCATCCGTTCCTTGAGAACAACAGGCTTTTCGAGATCGTATCGGGCAATAAGATTGAAATGTTATTTTTAATTTTATAGCAATCAAAAAAAATATTCCATTTGATCACATCGGTAAAAATTCGTCGGTTGGTCCGAATTATCACAGCATCTTCACGAAGTGAATGATAAAGGCATCGTATCCAGGCCGGAAAAGTTTTTGTCAAAAAGGGCATTAAAAATTCTTTTACACTTAATTTCTCTCGTTTGTGTAAAAAATCAAATGTGATAAATCCCTTTTTTTCTATATCTTTGGCAAAACTGGCATGGGCAGTTTCATCAATGAAAAGACACTGGTCCCGGGGGAAAGCATACCGTTCGTCGATGAGATAATCGATATAATGATGATTATATCCGAAGAGTGCAGGGAGATTCGCGTTGATTCCCACATGGAACTCTTTTGATGTTTTTTTCCTGAAGGTGAACCATTTGACTTTCCTTATAAGAATTACCATAGGGTAGAAAAAGATGAAAAAATCCCTGAATTGAGAGATAAAATTCCGGATTTTTACACCGGCACCAGAAACATTAATTATTTTTTGATTTGTAAGTAAAGAAACCGAAAAATCTGAATATATATGATAATAACGTGCGGGATAAAACGTGACTTCCTGTAAACTCATCTTGGAAATCTCATTGATTCGCAATTGATTGTCATATATTTTCTGGAGATCAAGAAGCAGCTCCTTTTTATACATATATAAAATTTCATCGGAATTAAAAAGGCGCCGGGAAATTTCGATTGATTTGCATTCTGAAAAATATCGATCAAATATATAGTCCAAGTGTTTATGCGCGTATACCCCGGCATCCATAAAAAAAGTATAATTAAAAATCTGTTTTGACAAATTGACCAGTCTTTTCTGATCAATAGTATCTTTTATTTGAGACTTTTTTACCAGCGCGTCGTCGATTTGAAAATAATAAATACAATATCCATTTTTAAGATACTGTTGCACATAGGGATAATATGCATTATTTATTTCCTCAAAAATCACTATTTTTCTGGTTTCTGGATCTGTCATTCTGACTTCCTTTTAACAGAATTATGGACATATCTTTTTCTGCCATTGATACAGCGTCACCTCTTTTTTTAAAAATACGCTGCTCATTGATCTCTGATAAATGCCTTCGTCTTCTCAATCCCTTCATCCAGCGAGGTCTTTGGCTCCCACCCAAGCAGCCGTTTTGCTTTAGATCGGTCACAGATAAGTTTCGGAATCTCGCTCTGCGGGTGGATGTGCTTAACGTGTTTAATCCTTGATTTGTCCTTACAGATCATGGCCGCAAGATCATTGATTGTCACATCTTTTCCGAATCCGGCATTAATGATTTCCCCGGTACACCGGTCGCTCATCGCTGCACGAACAACAAAGTCCGCACAGTCTTCCACATACATCAGGTCTCGTGTCTGGGTCCCGTCACCGTATATATTAAGTACGCCTACGTTCAGTTCGTTCTGGATAAAAACCGAGACCACGCCACCTTCACCCGTGGTCTTCTGGTAGGGACCATAGGTATTGAAGGGACGGAGAATTACGGTCGGAAGACCATAGGCATGGTAGTAGGACTGTACCATGTTCTCACCGGCAAGTTTTGCGCCGGCATAAGGAGATGCAGCTTTTGTGGGATGCGATTCGGATATTGCGCTACCGCTAAATGCTGCAGTGTCGTACACCATGCATGTGCTCATGAACACGAACCGAGCATTGATTTTTTTTACTTCTTCGAGAAGGTTGAAGGTGCCGATCACGTCATTTTCAAACACCTTGCGGGGATTGTCAATACTCTCCTGCACGATGATATTTGCAGCAAGGTGGATGACCACATCAAATTTTTGTTTGAAAAGCGCAGAGAGCATCTTTTTGTTCTTGATATCCCCGACTTTAACTTTGAGATAAGGATTTTTGGAGAATTCAGAAAGGTTATTCAGGCTGCCGTTGGAGAGATCATCGAGCACCCCTATGGAATGCCCGTCATCCAATAATCGCTTAACTACCCAGCGACCAATAAAGCCAGCGCCACCGGTTACCAGCACCTTCATATGCCTGCCTCATCCAGCAGCCCTAGGATCTCCCGTTTTGAAAGTGTTTTCATCTGTGCTGAATTTTTTATCGCAGTGATCCGGGAATACCCGGAATAATTAATGTAATCGATCATCTTCATCTGCGGGAAGATGACGTACATGTCCTTTCCTTCATATGCCCGTGACATCTCTTCTTCGGTCATGATCTCCTCGTACATCTTCTCGCCGGGCTTTTTTCCGATAATCTCCTTTTTCGCATTCCCGTACTTTTGGATCATCGCATCGGCAAGGTCATTGATGTTGACTACCGGCATTTTAAAGATAAAAATTTCCCCGCCTTCTGAGAGGATACCGGCTTTCAGGACGAGATCGATTGCAGTATTCCGGGTAATCATGAACCGTGTCATCGCAGGATCGGTGATAGTGACCTTATGGTCATTCTGGATCTGCTGTCTGAACAGCGGGATAACCGACCCGCTTGTGCCGACAACATTACCGAACCTGCAACAGGAAAAGATGGTGGTTCTTGCACCGTAATCATTGGCAGCAGTCATCAGTTTTTCAGCGAGCAGTTTTGTAGTACCCATGGTGTTCGAGGGATTTGCCGCTTTATCGGAACTCGTGAAGATCACTTTTTTCACGTTCTGGCTGATGGCGGCCTGTATCACATTCGCTGTCCCGATAATATTTGTCTCAACGGCATCAAGAGGATTGTATTCGCATTCAAGGACATGCTTGTATGATGCCGCATGAATAACAATATCAATTCCTTTCAGGGCATATTGTAACCGGTTAAGGTTCCTGATGTCCCCCAGAAGGAACCTGACTTTTTTTGCCGTTTCACCGGCAAACTTCTGTCTTAAGTAAAAAAGGCCGTTCTCATTGTTATCAAACAGCCGTATAACCTTGGGATCATACTCCAGCAGCTTTTCAATGAGTGCCTGCCCGATACTACCAGCAGATCCAGTGATTAAAATGCTTTTATCCTGATAAAAATTCTTCATCGTAAACCTGCGATATGATTTTCTATATGTTTCTCTGAAATTGATAAAATTCTTTCCTGTGATACATACCAATGGTGGCAGAAATATACTGCATGCCTTATTACCTGATCAGCAACCTGTGGACATTAATCAGCTGTTCTATCAATATACGGTGATCATACCGTTCAAGCACTGTGATTCTGCCCTGCTTCCCCATCTCTTCGCGCGACTCCGTATTATTGTGTATCCAAACAACAGCATCATGCAGGGATTTTACATCCAGTACAGGAACGATAAGTCCGTTTTTTCCGTCTTCAACAATCTCAGGACACCCCCCAACATCTGTGGTTATAGCCGGGATGCCGCAGGCAAATGCTTCCATCACCGATGTCGGAACCGCCTCTGTGTGAGTGGGTAATACAAGACAATCTGCGGCATTCATCCATGTTCGCACTTCTTCAGGGATCTTTTCACCGACGAATCTGCAATTATCAGGATACACAGGAACACTCCTACCTGAACCGACAAATATGAACAGGAGATCCGGGCACTGCCGTGCAACTTTCAGGAGTTCATTGATTCCCTTTGACGGGTGAAGTCTTCCTACGAACAGAAAAATGGTCGCTTCTGCAGGGAGACCAAGAGATTTCCGTGATTGTTCTTTAGAGCCGGGTGAGAAGAATTCTGTATCAACCCCGGTATGGATCGCGGAGATGGTCTCAGGGTTACCACCGATATCAATAAGGACACGCCGCATCTCTTCACTCGCTGTGACAACATGCGCCGCATGCTTCAGCATGGCGTGGGTGAGTGCCATGTTGAAGCGGTTTTTGAATGGATAAATCCGGGCATCATCCCCATGGAACTTGAGAACAAGCGGAACATTCTGCCTCCTGAAATAGGCAGGGATCAGGCTGCTATGAGGGATATATTCCGCCTGAAGAATATCCGGAGTTGTATCCCGTGCCAGAACCATTGACTGATAGTAAAACGGCACATAGCCAATGACTGATGAAGAACTCTTGACGGCTTTTTTTACAGCAATGCCACGGGTTTCAAGGTCCCTGACCATCTGCCTGATGAAACTTCCCCGCCAATCGCCGTCATATGCCGGATACATGTTCGCAAAGAGGCCGAGAGTGTAGTGTGTCACTTGGTCACCCCATTGATGCAGATACTTTTTTTGTGTTCCCGCAAGGTGCATTATCCATAAGCTCACTTCACCAGAACGAGTAGCGAATATCCGCCAAACATTCTCACAGTAAAGTCCTGGGCAACTGGAAATAATAACCGCCTCGGGATTTTCAGGAGCCGATCCTTCATACCATAGTCCCTTGGCAGGGAATATCCCGCAGTATAGGAATAATCGATTATCTCATAACCGAGATCGCGCAATACCTGCAGTGCCAGATCCTTTGAAAAGAAATGCAAATGACCGACTTTTTTCCTCTGCCCGAGTAAAAATTTCTGGTGCATCACTGCCAAGACGAACATCTCAAGGGGGATATGGAGAATCTTGTACCGGCTTTTTTGTTTTAATTCGCGGAGGAACTCTAAATAATCTTCAAGATGTTCAATGAGATCGATGAGCAGAATAAGATCACAGTTAGTTCCCCTTTCCTCTGTGAAATTTTTGAGGCGGAAGCACAATCGTTCATTTTTCCGCTGCTGGCACAATTCGTATGCCTGCGGGGAGATCTCGTAACCGGTAAACATGCACGAAGACGGCATCAGTTTCTGAAGCTGGTTCAGTATTTCCCCGGAGCCGCACCCCACTTCGCAGATGGTCTTTGGTTCGAGCCGGTGCTTCTGAATTATCTTAAAGATCAGGTCCGCTTTCCAGGGAGCATCCTCCACATCCCACGTGGGATTGTGTTTTTGGTATTCACCATCAAGGTACATGTCACCGACGTTCATCCTGCCTCCCTGAAATTTTGATTAAATTATCCCCATCTCACTCAACCGTGCCGGCAGATACTTCTTTGTCACAAAGTCAAGCCCGCGGGCAGCGAACGCCTGCTGTTCTGACTTCAGTCCCATATCAATCTGCAAATTTATCTGTTTTTTCCAGTAATCGTTGGCAAACCGTGGATCGGTCAGTTCCGCATTCAATGCTTCCACATCTTTCTCTGACAGTTTATCGGAAGGAAGGTTGTAGTCACGGATATCGCTCGGCTGTAACCCCAGGAATTGTGCCTTTGGCGTTGCCAGCATCTCTGACATGTGGGCGCTCTTGATCGCCCCGTACGCAACCGAAGCATAAATCCGGTATGACCACGGGTCCCCATCCGTAAAAACAAGGACCGGGAGGTCCCATGTTGTGCTGATCTTGTTGAGCATTCTCCGGGTTGAGCGGGCCGGCTGACCTTTCAGGTGGACGAGTATTGCATTGTACTCTTCATCAAACCCGTTCTCGATCAGCCGGTCATACATACCGCCGGTTTCCAGCGCGATTACAAACTTCGCATCATGGTCCACAAACTCGATGTTTTCAACATTGTTAGGGATCGTATATCCTGCCTGCCCGACATCATCCTGGCAGTGAATTGATCGCAGTCCCCTGCGCGTCTCTTCCTTAATCCTCATCGGGCCGTAAATAGACGCCCCATTCTCCTCTGGGTGGAGGTGGAACCCCTCGCGCGGGACCTCGGAGATGATCTCGAGGTCTTCGATAAGGAAATTACTTTCCTCTTGCGCGCCGAACTTTGCCCGCTTCCAGCCTTCAGAAATGTAATACATCTCTCTTAACGTTGAAGAACGGTTCTCGATCAGCTGCTGCTTCACAAAACCGATCACGTACGCCATCTTTAAAAGATGCGTCGCGCTCTTCGCGGTCGCCGCTGTACGCAGGCTCTCTTTGTCCCCGTACTTCCAGACCTCGCTTGCATCATCGTACTCGATATTGTATTTCGTGCGCGTCGGAAGGGAGATAGAGGGGATCTCACCTGCCTTCATCTGGTCGTACCATGCCGAGGCAATGGCAAGCAACGCTTTCATCGACTTTTTGTCAAGCTCGTCTTTAGACATCGAGATCCACCACCATTTTCTTATTGTCTTCGATGCCCCTGATGTCCAGCATGCCCCCGCCTTTACCACTGTATGTAACACGCCATATTTTCTGGGGCGGGACAACAACCTTCCAGACTTTTGTAAACTGTCCTTCCACATCGGTCACGAAGTCAGGTTTGGGGCTTGCACCGGCAGCATTGTCATGCGATATGTCATACACAGAGATCTCACCGTCATGACCGGCATAGTTTATGACCTCGATGATCACGTTTCCATCGCGCGTCGATTTTTTCGCGATCAGCTTGCGCATGAGTTTTCCTTCAATCGGAGATGTTTCGACAAGTGGTTTTTCCACAATCTCGCTGACCTTTGCCGCAAGCTCCGGAATGATCGCGCACACCGCACGCGCCCTGTCCTCGGCAAGCTTGTTTTTGTCCCTGCGGGAGAGGAAATTCTTAAGGTCACGCCCGAGGTCCTGCAGGGCGAGCACGATCTCTTTTTCGATCTCGGGAATGCTCGCGATCGCGTCCTTACTCTCGCTGGTGAAGGGAACGTTTGTTGATGCGACATGGACAAGGATCAGGATTGGTCCGACTGGCAGGCCCTGCTGGGAAATGTTGTATGCTTTCCAGTTAACATTTGAAATACATCCCGTAATCGCGCATGCGCCCTGCTGGTACATGAGGGGAACGCGGTTTGCAAACCGGAGGATTATTGCGTTACCTTCCGGCGGCAGTTTACCCCCGTATCCTATTGCTGCCTCAACCATGAACGAATGGCCGGAGAAGACCGAGCTCGGGCGGGTACGGGCAGCAACAAAGTCCATCTGGAACTCCTTATCCAGCCCGCGGCGTATGAGTTCCTCTCCAATTGGGGAGAGACACTGTGATGACGGGGGGGCGGGGACCGCAACTCCCTGCATTGCCCCATGCAGCGCCTTGAGGTGATCAGTTGAAAGCCCCTTTACCTTAACCGTCCCTTTCAGGCCAGCCTTATCACACATCTCCTGCGCGGACTTCTTGCCCACCCGGCTGAAACCCTCCACAAGGAATTCGAGGAGTTTTTCTTCGCTGGCAGCCGCCATTCGCTTCAGCTGCCCGAACTCAATCCCGTGCGGGTGCGGCTGGATTGCCTCGGGACATGCAATCACTTCCTGGCTTACCCGCTCAAATGTGAACGATTCATCATCGAGCTCCACCCGGAACCGCGCGTGGGGGTTCACAATCGAGGTGTACCTGAGATACTCAAGGAGCTTCTTCTTTGCTGACATTGTGCTCTTGAACTCAATCTGCACACGCGTCCCATGGATCCGGTCCCAGTCATACTGCTTCTCTGAGATGATGTCAGGTTCGTTGGTCTCGATTTTTATCTGGATCTCGAATCTGGATGCAGGTTCCTTCCCACCAGTGCGCGAGATGACAATCGTGGGAACGCCGCTTGTCAGCTGAGCGTAGAGCACTGCTGCCGAAATGCCAATCCCCTGCTGCCCGCGCGTCTGCCGGATCTGGTGGAACCGTGATCCATAGAGCAGCTTGCCGAACACAAAGGGAACCTGGGCAGGCACGATCCCGGGGCCATTGTCTTCCACGATAATCCGGAAGATATCGTTGCCGGTCTTTTTGATGCTGATATAAATATCAGGGAGTACCTGCGCTTCCTCGCAGGCGTCAAGTGCGTTGTCTACCGCTTCCTTGATGGTGGTAATTACGCCGCGGGTTGGTGAATCAAAACCCAAAAGGTGTTTATTCTTCTCGAAAAATTCTGCGACACTGATGCTGCGCTGCTGCTTGGCAAGCTCGTCAGCGAGCACCATGTGCTGACACCTCGGCGATTGCCTCTTTTAGTTCCATAATTTTCTGCTCGCCGGTCTGAAGGTTCTTCACCGTCACGTTCCCTTGCTCGGTCTCGCGCCTGCCAATAACAACAGCAAAATCAGCCGACTTTGATGCATGGGCGATCTGGGCGCCAAGCCCGCGCTCCATCAGGTCCATCTCTGCCCGGATGCCAGCTGCGCGGAATGCGCGGGCAACTTCCAGCGCGCGCTTCCGGCCCTCATCCGTACAGATAACCGCTACAACCGTGTCTTTTTCGTGCTTTAAATCGCCAAGCGAGACCATGACCCGGTCAAACCCGATTGCAAACCCGCATGACGCGGCATCGTCGCCCCCGAAGAGATGAGCAAGGCGATATGCCCCGCCGCCGAGGATCTGGTTCTCCGCACCCAAGTTCGGTGCAAAACATTCAAAGACCATTCCCGTATAATAATCGAGGCCCCGAACGATCCCGAAATTCAGGCTGTATTTGACGTCATATGCATCCAGCAGATCGAGTGTCTGCCCGATGCGCTCTTGTTCCGGGATCATGCCGGTAATCCCCAATACCTCATCGAGCGTCCGGGCTTCTATTAAGTTTTTTAAATTATTTCCGAGATCGTCAAGGAGGTGAGGGTCATCGGCAGTTTTTTGCAGGGTACGTATCGTCGCTTCCAGCTCGTCAAAGTTCCTCTTGTCAAGGTGCGCCATGATCTGCCGTTGGGCAGTGAGACCGAGACCATGGAGCAGATTTTTTAATAACGAGAGGTGCCCGACCTTGAGGTCATATGAAACTCCTGTCGCGTTGAGCATATCTGCGGCAAGCATGATCACCTCGGCATCGGCAAACGCGGTATCCGCCCCGATCAGTTCGACACCGAACTGCCAGAACTGCCGGTACCGCCCTTTTTGCGGGCGTTCGTACCGGAAGCAGTCGGCATAATAACACCAGCGGATGGGTTTTGGCGCAACCTTCGCCTCGTTGACATACATCCGTATGACTGCAGCCGTGATCTCCGGACGCAGTGCAAGCTTCCTGCCTCCTTTATCCTCAAACACGTACATTTCCTCAACGATGCCCTCTCCTGACCGCATGGTAAAAAGTTCAAGGTCTTCAAACTCGGGCGTACAGACTTCACGATATCCCCAGCGGCGCGCAACATCGCGCAGGCGCCATTCGATACTCCTTCGCGTTTCCATCTCATCTGGTAAAAAATCCCGGGTCCCTCGTGGTTTCTGGAGCATTTTTTTAAATCCCTATTGATTATTATTTCCCGCTACATTATTTCTTATTCGCCCTGTTGACCGGTGCACTGCCACAAAAACGCTGGAAAGCGCCTTGGCCACCCCAGACCTTTTCCCGGAGCATCTTTCCCTGAAGGTAGAGCGCGGCGAGGATCAGCCCGAGGCCAAGCAGTTCCATCATGAATATACCGCACGCTAACCCGAACATCGATAGAGCCCCGTACGCAACGCCCCGGTATGCAGCTGCCCTGTACCCGGGAAGCCCTGTCCGGTAATAGATGCGTGCGTCGCGCAGCCATAGGAAAATGACAGCAGCAGTTCCGAGAAATGCCACATAGACGAGGTATGTCATGGCAATGAACTAAATTATTATACGCCACTCCATATCTGTATTATTACAACAATGCCGCCAAATCCAAACCTCAGAGATCTGCTCGCACGCTACAAAAGAGGCGAGATCTCGCTTGATGATGCTGCAGAAGAGATCGATGGGCTTCGTCTCGAAAAAGTCGGGGAGTTCGCATGCATCGATATCGGGCGGGTGGTTCGCTGCGGCATGCCCGAAGTAGTCCTTGCAGAAGGTAAGACACCCGATCATCTTGCCGGGATTGCAATCCGGCACGCACATGCTGCGGGACGTTGTGTTGTGACCCGGATCAGTGCAGCGCAGGCAGAAAGAGTACAGGAGTGCGTCCATTCCACGGGACTTGCGTGTGAATACCGTGTGGAAGGGCATGTGCTTATTGTTTCGAATGGTAGTGCGCCGAGGCTGACAGGAGGTATCGTCGCCATCATAACTGCTGGTACTTCAGATATCTGGGTTGCGGAAGAGGCGAAGATCATTGCTGAGGAGATGGGGTGTGTTGTCCGTACAGCCTATGATGTAGGCGCTGCTGGCATACACCGTCTCTTCCCTGCATTAAAACCACTTCTTGATGCGCACACATTTATTGTCTGTGCAGGGCGTGAAGGGACCCTTCCTGCTATTGTTGCCGGACTGGTTGACAAACCGGTAATCGGAGTACCTGTCAGCTCGGGATACGGATACATGGGCAAAGGAAGGGCTGCACTTGCAAGCATGCTCCAGTCATGTTCCGTGATTGCAGTTGTCAATATCGATGCGGGCTTTGTAGCGGGATCTTTTGCTGCACGCATTGCAAATATGGGGGTACGACCATGAAAAGGGGATTTTATATCGGAAGGTTCCAGCCATACCATAGCGGGCACCAGTCGGTGCTCGAACATATTGCTGAAGAGGTAGATGAGATCATTATCGGTATCGGAAGCGCCCAGCTCTCCCATACGGTTGATAACCCGTTCACCGCGGGAGAACGCGTGCTCATGATTACGCAGGCACTTACAGCGCTTTCCTGCCCGTTCTATGTCATCCCCATCGAGGACATAAAAAGAAATGCGCTCTGGGTCGCCCATGTCCGGTCCATGACTCCTCCGTTTGATCTCTGTTACTCGTCAAATCCGCTTGTCGTGCAGCTTTTCAAGGAGGCGGGGATCAGGGTCCTGTCACCGTCAATGTATGAGCGGGATACCCACAGCGGAACCGAGATCCGCCATCGCATGCTCACCAATAAACAGTGGAAAACCCTTGTGCCACCTGCGGTTGTTCAGGTGATTAAAGAGATTGGCGGTGTAGACAGACTCCGTCGGATTGCACAGGATGACTGAAATAAATGTATGAAGGGAGCGGCGCAAAAAGCAACCGACGAATTGGGGGATTTGTATGCTCGAAGGATTGAAAAAGATCTTCCAAAGCAAAAAACCCGACCCACTTATCATCAGATTTGAAGATATCCCTGTATATCTTGACAAACGTAACCATGCGATTACCGGAATTCTCCAAAAAGATGCTGATATACCGATGCAGACAATCCGTGCGGCGGTTCATGACCTCGGGCATATTGTCCAGATGCTGCATGCTGCAGAGTTTAATACCGGGATCCACCCGAAGTTAAAAAGTATCGCAAAAAACACACTTCCCCAGTATGCAAAGGCAATGGAGACAGCACTATCAAAACCGCTTCCTGACGATGTTGAAGAGTTCTACACTGCAGCAACCGAGATTCTTAAAGTGTGCATCAACAGTTCGCACAGCCAGGGAAAATACCTCCAGACCGTATTTCCTGAAGAGATGAAATCCGTCCGGACCGGGATCGACGCAATCGGGCGGGAGATCAATACGATGACCAGGTCCCTTGCTGCATACCGAAAAGAACTGGCGTTTATTAAGGAGGCAGAGAAAACGCATCGGGCGGTTGTGGATATTTATACCGACACAGAAAAATCTCATACAAAAGAGAACCGGATCGTGCAGAGGATCACGGAGATCCAGAACCGGATCGAGACGTGCAGGCAGGAGATCCAGAGTCTGGAAACCGATGATGCACAGCATACGATTTCAGAACAGAAGCGCGACCTTGAGATACTGACAAAAGAGAGGGAGAGAATCGTAAGGAGGTATGCGGTTCTCTCCATGACTGCGGCTCATGTGCTGCGAAAAGCAGAAAAAATCGCTGTTAAACAACACAATACCCAAGATGCAGTGGTTCTCCAACATTCCCTTGATCTTCTCTCAGATCATACAATTCCTGACATCTCCGACCTCACGTCTTCTTTAAGTTCTGCCTGCTCTGTCGCTGAACGCATGATCGGGAAAGGTGAGGTGGTCCTCAAGAACAAGGAAGAGCGGGCACTTTTTTCTGACACGGCTGGTTTCGTGACTGAGATCAGTGCCCTTTCAAAAGGATATGCAGAACAGGCACAGCAGTGCGATGCAGCAGAACAAACACTCCGTGTACACCCGATCATTGTCCGGTCTCAAAATCTCGTACGGGAAAAAAATCAGCTGGAAATTGTCCTAAAAAAAGAGATCCAGTCCCGGGTAGAACTGGCCAACTGGCGAAACGATCTGGAAAAAAGTATCCCTTCGCTGCAGCAGAGTCTGGAAAAAACGTTAAGGGATCTATCCGGAAGCGACGTGCAGCTTCAGTATCCCATGACCATTGCCTCTTCACCGTGAGGGGGCGGTGAAGATAGAGGATATTAATACTCTTCGAATTCGGTTTCATCCGTGAGGGTGAATTCCTCATCGATGCGCTGGATTAACCGGTTGAGGGTATCACGTGTGATATCTTCTTCAAAGACCATCTTGGTTATGATTTACCACCTGAATACGGCCCTGTGTTCTCTGCTTTACAGCCTGCGTTCACCATTTTGCAGCATAAAGATTTTTCATGTTATTTATGCGTGAAATCTTCAAGCTCGCGCTGATCATCAGGGAATTCCGAAGGCCAGCCATAGCAGTCACGCAGCATTCTTGCAATGACATCGCTGATGGTCATCTTCCCCTGTTTCAACGTAAGCAACGCCTCATACACGTCGGGGTCAATCTTAATGGATCGCCCCATACCTGCACGAGGCATGATTACCACTGGGTGGTCATCATTTATAAACATTCCCTAAAACAGGGAAAAATCAATTGGATCTTAATAATACTCCTCCGTCCTGTCCCTTCATCCGATACATCCATTTTCAGATGACCCGGATAAAGTTAAAGGATTTAAAATCAGTAAAAGCAAATTCCATGTGCTCGCCGGAGCATGCTCCGATACGCATGAGCGACGGCATATCAAGCGACACCTGTGCTACCTGAAGGCCATTGAGATCCTGCCCTCCGTTCACGACCGCTGAATACTCCAGGGCGGTTTTTTTTATCCCTTCGGGTGTTTTCTGGCAACAGAGGGATGTATGCTGGTGCCCGCAGCACATGTGGACAAGGCCGCGTGAGCGAAGCGCTAAAAACGCCATCTCGGGCGTGTAATGATAACCGGTAAAGAAATCTCCTGCCACACGATCGAGTCGCTGCCAGCACTTGAGGTGAAGTGTGGATGAGTCAAGGTCCAGCGGCCCCCCATGTACAAAGAGCATATCGCTGCAAACCCATTCCATCGGGATCCCGGTAAAAATGGAGAGCAGGGGCGACCCACGGATTTGTTCATGCCGGTAGGTGCTCGCTGCATCGCTCCCGCTCACCTGTATCCCATTCAGGAACGCATGGTCATGGTTGCCCATGATCGATACCAGCCGGAATTCTTTTGAGAGCGTGTGGATAATCTCAAGAGCTTCTCCGGGGTGATTACCACGGTGGAGAATATCTCCAAGGTTCACAACGCCATCGATGGTGCCAAAGTGATTGGAGAACGCCGGTTTTTTGATCCACATACGAAGTGCTGCTATGGCAGATGCATCAGCGTGCACGTCAGAAAATACCACAATGCCCATAACGGTTGATAATTCTTTGGCAGTGCATATTCATATAAACAAGGGATCCGGGATGTGAGACGGGACATCTGCCAATATCATTTTTTTTAAGACGGTGCAAAACGGATATGTTCATAGCATATGGATTCAAATATTTACTGGAAATATCGATAAACACGGGTAAAAGAGAATATTAAAAATGGTTTATCTGGTGATGCACAAGGAGGATCAGATCCCATGGAAGGATTTCTTCGCGATTATATCGAAAGAATAAAACCGGATTTTAAGAATATCTCCCCAAATGTTTCCCACGAGATTGCATCCGCTTTCCTCACATTCAAGTTCGGGCTCTACCAGAACACGATAAAGGAATGCAGGCTTGCACTTTCCCAGCTCCCCGATGAAGGGACATTTGGTGCTTTAAGAAAAGCCCTGCAGATTGTCCAGTTCAACGCAGAAAACCTTGAAAACGGATTGGTTATTGCTGACACCAGGTCATCTTTTTCCGACACCGAAAAAAAGATTTTGGCGATAAATCCTCCACGGGACAAAATCGAAGATCCCGCTTCGCTGGAACTGGACAACGCCCTTATCCTGATTTACGCCGTAGCAAAGAACAATTCAACCGATGATGAACAAGCGCTGGACGAACACCAGAAATTTGTTGTAAAGATCCTTACTTCCTACAAATCAGCGCTTGGCATTGTATAGGCCCCTCGCATACTGGCTGGTATCGGCATCGGGGAAGGTGGCTTTCTTTCATCATCGGAATTTTTCTGCAGGCGACGCTGGTTGCGGTGATGTAGTGGAGCGGCAAGTGGAAGAAGGTGGTGCTGGGATGAGAAGACGGCACATAAGAACGAGGAATTCCGGAATTTTTTTGAATAGAGCAGTTGTCACAAATTATGTATCCATGACCTGAGGAGATCAATAATCCATGCCGGTCTTTTTTCTCCGGATCGAGATCACCTCAATGATCAGCCGGTTGTGGTGGATGAAGAACGTGACCCGGTAATTGCCGGAGCGCATCCGGTACCGCGGAATATCTTTTAGCGAATCTTTGACTTTCCGGACATCGTACCGTTTGTAGTCAAGATTCTCTGCGAACCCTTCAAGGTCGTCCAGAACGCGGGCGATGAGTTCTTTTGGGATAATGGCGATCTGCTTCTCTACGCGGTGCGGGATCCGGATCTCGTACGGCATCAGATCCCCAGCTCGTCCCTGACAGCCTTCAGCGACTTTACCCGCCCGGCCCTGATATCTTCCAGGCTTGCTTTCATGTCCTCGATCTCCTCATCGGACAGCGGCTCGTCGTCATACGCCATCGTCACCAGTCGTCCGATCACATCCTCGTAACTTTCCTTTTTATGATGCTTCAGGTCGTCGAGGAGCTCCTTGGTCTGGTGCGAGATCCTGATCGTGGTCATGGCGGACATATACAAATGTATACACAGGTATATGAGATATACATTTGCGCCTTCACGTGAGTGCAGGTATTGCAGATCCCTAGACATCCGATCTCTCCGACGGTAACATCAGGGGATGATCTTCCTGCCGGGCGATTCTGTGCCCCTGAACAAGTCTTATTCCGGAAAAACCAAGTCTTATTCGCTTGAAAACAGGTCTTTTTTCGCACTGTACCGACGGTGTTCGAAAATGCTCTTTTAGGTCCTTTCCAGTGGCGGATCTGCGTTCAGGTTACCTATGGTATGGTTGAAACGGGAAAAACCCCACTTTTCACCCTGAAGTCCGGATTTTTCACCATCGGACACCGACGAGGATTTTTGGTATAAGTCAGGCAAGTGTCTGACAACCCACACGTACGGGGAGCTATGAAAAGCCTGGGAGAGAGCAGTACTTTTCCGGCCGGCACTCTCCGACGGTGGCAAAATCCGGAGCGTGTCCCCGAGGTATCATCCGTCCCCGGATTCCGGGCATAATTCGCAAAAAACCGGGCATAATTCCCGCTTTTCCATCATTTCTCCGACGTAAAAATCAGGACGCAAATAGCGCTAATTGCGGGCACGATCTCAGGCCGGATCGTATATTGGGATTGTGGAAGGCGAAAGATGATGCGTTTTAGGGTGTTATTGCTGTTGCACAGGAAATGAAGGTTGTTAATATGGAACTTCCATCAAAGCAGGAGAACTGAATTATTGTGCATACACGAATTTAATAAATTCTAAAAAAATGAGAGATCAGGAGTTGTTCTCATAGCGAATCGATGCTGATGCCTGAGAAGTCCTGTGCCATCTCTTTGATATCTTTGACCCCGAAAGCGGTCTGCACGGCGTTTATCTCCAGCTGAACCGCCACATCGCAGACATAATCGAGGATATCGACCGAGAGCTCTTTTTTGATCTTGCTCTTTTTAATCTGGTCGAGCAGGTGCGCCATCTTCTCCGGGCTTTCCATCCGGAGCTTGGCAAGGCTCATGACACACATGTAGATCCGGGTTAAGTTCCTGTCCGTACCGGTGATGGTGTCAAAGAAGTTCTTAATCACCTGCGCCTGGTATATCTCTCCAGCCATTACCCACCTCCTACCTTGTCTTGAGGGTAATTTCTTTGTTATTAATCATCTGCTTAAAAGGCTTCCGGTAAAAACGGGGTTTGAACGGGAAAAACTGCAAAATTTTGGGATTTTTTTAAAGAACGCGGCGGATTTGTCAGACAAACGGATGACGATCGTCAGACTGCACCCGAAACCCGCCGCACCAGTATCGCTTGCGGCAAATGGTCTATTTCGCCGCGCTCACGATCTTGATAATGTCACCGTCTTTTAACGGGTGACTCTCCTTGATCCGCATCTTTGTCTTCGCATCGATCGCGTACAGGAATCCCTTGCCGATATCCGTGTGCACCTGGTATGCAAGATCATGTGGCGTGGAACCTCTGCGCATCAGGAAGGCATCCGGCAGTACATCCCCCTGCTTGTTGCAGAAATGGTTCTCATCCTCCACCGGGTAAACGACAATCATATCGAGGAGTTCGAAAACAGCACGGTTGATCGCCTGCTGGACACCGGTGCCTTTGCACTGTTTCATTACTTCCGCAATCTTTACTAGACCGGCTTTCTGGGCAGGAGAGAGCGAAGCTTCATTGGCAACCTTGAACTGCTCATCGCCCGGCAGGTACTGTATCACATGGGCAGCCGCCGCATTGCGCAGCGCCAGCTCTGATGCCGCGCTGGCAAACGCAACCTTCTGTGCGGCAAGTTTTATGCGCAAAGATTCAGGCGCCTCATCAAACTTGTTACCCACGACCAGCATGGGTTTTGAGATCTTCACGATCTCTGCACAAAGCGGGACGAGATCTTCAATCGTCGCATGTACAAGATCAAGTTTGAGCTTCAGTTCCACGTCACGCACATCCTCGGTCGTGATACCAAGGCCGGTGAACGTCTCGGCAATGCCCTGCTCTATCGCGGCACCCTTCCCCTGCGACTGGCGGTTGATCCGGGTCCAGTGCTTGTCGAGGATCCCGTGGACCCACATCGTCATCTCAAACAGGAGGAATTTGACATCCACTTCCGGATCATGGTTGCCGACACCCACGGGATTTCCTTCGCTGTCCGTCCCGCCGCTTGCATCGATGATGTGCAGGACTGCATTTGCCTGCCGGAGGCTGTCGAGGAACTGGTTGCCAAGCCCCTTGCCCTTGTGTGCGTCAGGCACGAGCCCGGCAACATCGATAAGGTTGACAGCAACGAACCGGTTGCCATCTGTGCAGTGCCTGCACTTGACCTTCAGGTCAGCACAGGCACACTTCGTCCGTATATAGGCAACGCCAAAATTCGGGTTGATGGTAGTGAAAGGGTAGTTGGCAATCTCGGCATGTGCCATTGTGGCAGCCTTGAAAAAGGTCGATTTTCCGCAGTTGGGTTTTCCTGCAAGCGCTAAAGTAATCATTGATCTTCCCTCTTTTGATATTTACTATGGGATACCGGAAACATGCAATGCAATCTGACAAAGCTTTTCTTGCCTGTTTATTAAAATGTAAGTATGGCGTTTGTTCAAAAATCAATATTTTATTTTGATAACCCCGGGGAATCAAATACCGATAACGCAATCCGTTTCGCTATAAAGCGTGCAAATGAACTGGCAATTAAAAAAATTGTTGTCGCGAGCACATCCGGTTCAACCGCAAAAAAATGTCATGAGGCGCTGAAAGGGACGGGACTCGATCTTATCGTAGTAACCCACGTCGTGGGATTTTCCAAACCCGGTGAATGGGAGTTTGATGCAGCGTCAGCCGTCCAACTAAGGAAGGAAGGTGTTGTAATTGTCACTGGTACTCATGCATTGTCCGGCCTTGAACGGGTAATATCGAGGTCACCGAGGATAGGGGGGGGTTCGCGCACTGAAGCGATCGCCGAAGCACTCCGCCGCGTGGTCGCTGTCGGGTTGAAAGTTGCGGTGGAATGCGTCCTTATCGCCGCAGATAATGGAGCTGTTGATGTACATGAGGAAGTAATCGCATTAGGGGGGACGAACAGCGGTGCGGACACGGTCTGTGTCATCCGTCCTGCACATACAGCAAACTTCTTTGACCTCCAGGTACGGGAGATCGTTGCCATGCCACGGGTTCGCTGATCATGTCACTTGCCGCACTCAAAGATACTGTCGATCTTCTCACAAGGGTACCAGTCCTTTGGATCCCGGGGTTTGTCTGTGGGATCCTTGCTGCCTGCCTCTGGCTGGTTCTGAATATATCCGGCGCTTTTTTGGCCGGACGACTCCTTGTCATTTTTCCTCTGGTTTGCCTGTTTTTCATCATCGGTATGCTTTCTGCAGTTCACAAGAGAGGGGCTACGTTTAAGGAAATGCTTGCCGATGGCACCGGCTATTATTTCCGGGTGCTCCTTCCCACGCTGGTGATTGTGTTTGGCATTGTCCTTGTTTTTATCATGGTGATCCTCACCCTCACCCTGTTCGGTCTTAAGCCGGACGCAGGACTGCTCACGTTTCTGGTCTTTGGCGTCGTACTCCCGACCGTCATCCTCACCTTATTTTATGACACAGCCGTAATTTTTGAGGGAAAAAAGGTGTTTGAATCTCTTGAGCGGAGCATTGAAGTTGTGACGGCTAACCTTGGAGATGTGATCCTTTTTATGAGCGGTTGTCTGCTGATCTTCTGTTCCATAAGCTTCGGCATGATGGTTTTATGGACTTCATTTCTTGCTGACCGTCTCGAGCCTATAAGCCGGTTTAATGAGACTCAACTCCAGTCGTTTACATCGGACCAGTTCATTGTTATGATCGGGCAGGATGGCATCTGGATCACCGCGCTTGTTATCTTTTGCTATATGACGCTACTTATTCCTGTCCTGTACACGTACAAAGCCTGTTTCTACCGGCTGGTTTCAGGAAAAATTGCACAAGTCCAGCAGCAGGTTGGTGAGTTTGACAGCAAGGGACGCTGGTACAAGTACTGAGACCCGCATCAGAATTTTTTTATATTTTTTTTGGTGAACCGGCTTTTCAAAGGGACGACCACACATCCGGCCTATGAATCGTTTACATGCAAGACGAGCCGGCCGGACCTTTTTTAGGATCCGTCAGCATTGGAACATGATTCGCCGTGACAGGACCAGTTCCTGTAACCGATTGACATCGAAAATATTTTTGCTGTGCAATTTATCGGGGGCAATGTAACTCAAAGACATCCCGACAGATGTCTTCTCGTGCTCCTTTACAGTCGCATCTCGAAGATGTCTTGAAAGCAGGATTTCTTCTCAAATCTATCGTTCTTTTGGAGAGCAGACATGCCGGAACCATTCTGATGGTTTCTCCAATCAATCCTCCCTCTGCAACGATTGACTCCCCAAGGAACGTAAAAAAAGGTGGTTTTCCAGAGCCAAAACAGGAAAAAAGGGTATAGATTGATTAATGCACTGAAGGCTGAACATTCGTGCCGTCCGAAAGCGGGACAAACGCCGGCAGCCGGATTCCCACCCGCTGGAATTCTGCCAGTGCCCTCCGGGTGACTTCGGACTTGAATTCGAACTCGAGGCGCAGGTCGTTGACATATCCCTTTGCACGGACGCGCTTGTAGAACGGGAAGTCTTCGAGCAGGACGGTAAACGGGTATTTTTTCGAGATGATCACGTACTTCGAGGTAACCAGAGCCTCTTTTACGATCTTCATTGCCTTGTCTGCGTCGGAATCCGGGTGGATGAAGAGATCGATCACGATCATCATGGCAAGGTCACCGGCATTGCCGCTTGTTACCGGCAGGCTGAAGATCGAGAAGTTCGGCACCGATACAAGTTCATCTGCAGGGGTCTGGATACGGGTAGCTCGGATGCCGATGTCCTTTACTTCCCCGTACTTGTCGCCAATCGTTACCTTGTCGCCGATCTGGTACGGCTTTTCAATGATGATCACGATGCCCCCCACGATATCGGCAAAGAGGTCTTTCATGCCAAACCCGATGGCAGCACCAAAGAGCCCCGAGAATGCGATCATCTGGGTCAGCGAAGGTTCGATGAGGGCGATGGTAATGTAATAGAGCGCAACCGCGTAGACGAGGAGCTTTAAGAGGGGGATGATCATCGTGACAGATGTCCGGTACCAGCCGATCCACTCCGAGACCCGGACGAGGATGAAACTGAGCAGGTACGAAAGGACATAGGCTAAAACAATCACAAAGATGATATACAGCACCACGTTTGCATCAAGGGTTTTTAATGGGAGTTCTGCCGTAACATCTGCCGTAACATTGGGAAGAAGGGAAACAGCCATGGTCACCACAACCGCCGCGTTTTCTTAAGATACTCCGTCACCGGTGCAAGCGCAAACGGTGCGATGCTGTAATAGCCTGAGCTGTCGCTGACAAGGCCCTGCTGGACAAGGCGGTAGAGCACCCGCTCGATATCCATGTCGGATCCGGCAATTGCTGAAAGGTCCTTTGCATGCAGGGATTCCATGGACAGGATGATGGACAGGATAAATGATTCATTCGTGTCAAGGGTGATGGAATACGAATTCTCGGTGATTGCACTCAGGGATATTGCATTATCTTTCAGGCTCCTGTCCCAGAGCTGGATCGCGACACCGGGATTTCCCTGTGCGATCCGGTTGATCTTTTCAAAGATAATGTCCTCCAGGGAAATCTGTACGCGTTTTTTCCGGGACAGCCCATGAAACATCACTGTAAAATTCAGCTTTATCCACGGAACTGAAATTTCGGTCGCAGTCAGCGGCAGCCGCACGGTCCGGTGGATCACGGAGAAAAACATCGATCCCTCGGCAGTCCCCTCGTCCACAAAACGGATCTCCCCGGGCTTATATCGTGACAGGATCACCTGCTTGAGAACCGGCGTGTCCACCCGGGGCAGGGCAACGATGGTGGGGAAGTAAGCATCGATATTCATGACAGAGGAGAGGTACTGCCAGCTGTGGGTGTTCCATGTCGTTATGAAGAGCTTTTTTGAGGTGATCTGCGTGCGCAGGAATGCATCGAGGACATCAAAACCTCCGATCTTCCGTGTCGCGATAAACTGGCAGTTGTCGATCAGGATGATGTCACAGGACAGGAGGGAAAAATCCGGGAGAGCAGTCTGTTTTATGACAAATTCGAGCGGCAGGTAATGCACCCTGTCGCCATAGAGACGCCGGATCTCGGCAACGATCGTCGTGCGGCCACCCATCGGTTCTGCAATGATGGCAATATGGGACGGTGCACCGGACCCGAACCGTTCGACGGCCCCGGTGATCTCTTTTAATTCCCGCTCATAACCGATGACGGAGCTCTGGGAAAAAATATCCTCCTCGCCTGACATGACCACCCACGTTTCCTGACAGTGAGTTACACGGGGTAAATATTAAATGATATGCAGAATCCCGGAGGTAAAACCGGGACTGGAGCGAGGGCGATGATAAAAAAGATTCAGGATTATCCCGCTTTTTTAATCCTTGCGAGAAGCGGGGGCCTGATTAATGGTGGTGACAGTCACAGTTGTTGACGATATGGTAACCCGGTCTTCCTTTTCAATTGCGGCAAGGATCAGCTCGCTGAGCCGGGAGCGGAGAACCCGGCGGCTGCGGGCATCGGTAACGTACCGCACGTCAAGCGTAATCCAGTTGTCTGTCATGGTGATGTAGGCCGAGGGTTCGACAACTTTCTTGGGAAGGTAGTATTTTTCACCGATCCGTTCGATCTCTGCATCAGCCTGCACGGTAATCGATGCGGTTTCCGCCTTTACAATGCCAAGGACGATCTCCTTTGCCAGCCGCCAGTCGCTGTCATAGGTCAGGGGGATAAATATCTCGTCCCAGATGAACGAATGGTCGCGGGTATAATTATAGAAGGGATTATTGATCACAAGGCCGTTTGGTATGATGAGCAGGCGCCCCGACGGCTGGTCCCCGGAGACCCAGCCCCGGATCTCCATCAGCGTCGTGCTCATGACACCGATGTCCATGACGTCCCCGTACTTGTCGTTAATGGAGATACGGTCGCCGACACGGTACATGCCGGAAATCATGATCAGGATGCCCCCGACAAAATTCTTGAACACGTCCTGCAGGGCAAATGCGAGACCGGCACCGATGATACCGTACGACACGATGAGAGCAGAAGTATCGGTCACCCAGATACGAAGGCAGAGGACAATGATGAAAACGACAGAAAGTACAGAGATTGCCTTGTTTGCAGTATACCGTGTTTTTAAGTCTGTTATCCTTTTAACAAGGAACATGCCAATGACAACCGTGAAAATAAGATACGTTACAACCAGTACAACAGAGGTGAAGAAAATGTCAGTAACAACCGGGTCATTGAGAACATGCGCAGCTGCGCCAATACCTGCAGTGAGGAGCACAAGCGCAGAAAAGATCAGAAGTTGCCGTTTCATGTGTAGATATCAGTGAATATTCTCTCTTATTATATAGATAAAACGGTGGGCCCGGTAAAAAGGCCGGCAGAAGCCCGGCATTTGTGCCGTTCAGGTACAAAGCAATCATAAAAACGGGACAGGAATTTCCTGCGGCATTAGGTGAGATTCTGGTATTGATGGTGATGCCGCCATGTACTTTTATCCGTCTGATAAGTCATCCTGAATATCTGTACAATCGTCCGCTCAATTGCAATGGTTTTAATTTTCGGTTTATGGTATTATTATCATAAACATGGCGGGCAAAATTCTTCATGCATGACCCCGGCAAACCAGCATCATCCAGCAACTGTTTTTATTGTTTTTTCCGGAAGTGATCTTTTATTAGGTACCATGGGTATTACACAGTAGGATGAAAACGATGTTTGAAAAAGTGCTGGTTGCCATGGATTTTTCAGCCTATTCGCAAAAAATCCTTGATTGCATCAGCGAGATTCCCGGGATACAGGAAGTGGTGCTGCTGCATGTTGTGGATGCTACCCACCCTTCAAAACTGGGGTGGACACAAGGACCGTACATCGAGAACGTCAGGATCCTCATGGCCGAGAAAAAAGAGTCCCTTGAAAATCTCGGTTTGAAGGTCCGGATAAGTGTTGATGTGATTGTGAATGTGATCACCCAGGGCAATGTTTCCCTTGCGATCCTTGAGGCGGCAGAAACAAATAATGTATCACTCGTCGTGATGGGGGCCCGGGGAATCAACCCGATCCAGGAGCTCCTGCTGGGAAGTGTCTCATCGACCGTTCTTAGACATGCAAAGACAAGCGTCCTCGTCATGCACTTCGAACCTGCACCGGATATTACGGATGAACCATCTGCCGCGTCCCACAGAAAATTATTTTCAAAAGTCCTGGTACCTACAGATTTTTCCAGACCTGCCAACGATGCGTTTTCTTTTATTAAAACGATCCCGGGGATCAAAGAGATCGTCTTCCTGCATGTTGCCAACCGGGCTGAATCACAACAAGAGATTGAGGAAGCCATTCAAGATGCGCAAACCCGGCTTACGGACATGAAAAATGATCTCCTCGATGCCGGAAGTGTCGTTAATATTCATGTACGGGTGGGAGACCCGACTGAGATGATCCTTTCTGCTGCAAAGGAAGACAATGTATCCCTGATAGCGATGAGCGCCTTCGGGACGGACTTGGTCAGGGAGATGCTTCTCGGGAGCACGACTTTCACGGTGGTGCGGAGAACAAGAAAACCCGTTCTGGTTATACGCAGCGGGCAGGAAAACGAAATCAGGTGAGTGTTTCTCCGATATCCTGTGGTGCGGCTTTGTGCGAGGTTTGAGAGATTCCCCGACTTACTGCATTGCCACACGGGTCGTAATTTCATAGAGTTATAAAAATCTATATTCCCTGTACAGGAACTGCGCCACTCGTCTCGTTGCTCCTGAATTTCCCCACAAATTTATACAGCTCCATCACCGCGATCACTCCCAGCGAGATTCCAAGAAGGAGAAACCACTCATCAAATGTGACCGGAGAAACCCCCAATGCATTTTGCATGAAGGGGATATACATCGATAGGATATGGATTCCCTGAGCCGCGATTACGCCCAGAATGAGAAACCGGTTGCGTGCAAGAGGTACATGGAATGCTGATATGTACTCCGATCGGCAATTGAAGACATGACAGTTTTCAAGCAGCACCATCAGGAGCAGGAGAAGATTGCGTGCGGTATTCTCTTCATAACCAGCACCGATCAGGAACCCCCATACAACAAATGCGGAAATTCCAATATACAGTCCTGATACAATCGTTTCTTCTGCCATCCTGCGGTTGATGATGCTCTCTTGTGGGAGGCGCGGTTTTCGTTTCATCACACCGGACTCGCCTCCTTCAAACGCGAGTGCCACATCCTGGATACCGTTGGTGACAAGGTTGAGCCAGAGCAACTGTACCGCAAGAAGCGGGAGCGGGAGTCCGGCACCGAGTGCCAGCATAAAGAGGACCACTTCGGCAAACCCGGTGGAGATAAGCAGGTATGTCACCTTCCTGATATTGTCATAGGTCACCCGTCCTTCATAGATCCCGTCGACAATGGAGGAGAATGAATCTTCGGTGATGATGATGGAGGCAGTGTCCTTTGCAAGATCGGTGCCGGATCCCATGGCAACCCCGATATTTGCCTGCTTCAATGCCGGTGTATCATTGACCCCATCCCCCGTTACCGCTACATAATGCCCGAGTCTCTGGAGATTTTTCACTATGGCAAGTTTCTGGAGTGGGACGACCCGGGCAAACACTGATATATTCTCAAGTTTTTTAATTGCTTCAGGACGTTCAAGATCCCTAAATGTTTCGAGTTCTGTTCCGGTAATCAATTGTTCCGGAGATTTGGCTATGCCGAGCTCACGGGCAATCGCAAGCGCAGTTGCAGGATGATCGCCGGTTACCATTGCAACACGGATCCCCGCCTGGCGGCAGGTCTGGATCGCTTCTGCCGCCTCCGGCCTGACCGGGTCGATAAAGCATGCAAAGCCCACAAACATCAGTGAATGAAGATCGGCGCGGTCAGGAGCCGGTTTATCCGGTTGCGGGTGCAGATCACCCTCTGCAAGCGCGATCACCCTGAATCCCTGTTCGGCAAGCTCAAGGGCAAGTTCCATCATCAGCGGTGCATCGAGGGGTGAGGTTCCCTGGCCGGATGATTGCCCCCAACACATAGGGAGGATCATCTCCACGGCACCCTTGACGACAATCCGGTTGCGGGATCCTTCCTTGTAAAATGTGGCTGCATACCTGAATTCGGCTTCAAACGGGATCTCGCCAATGACAAATATGCGTCTCCTCACCTCGTCAGGTTCGAGACCAAGCTTGTACCCGTACGCGAGAAAAGCGATGTCAATAGGATCACCCTGATGCACCCATCCCCTGCCCGAACGTCTCAGCTCAGCACTGTTACATATGATTCCCAGTGCGGCAAAGTTTAAAAGACGCCCGCGGTCTTCAGCTACACTATTCCCTGCACTTTCTGTTACAACCTCCCCGTCACCATCATATCCCTCTCCGGTTATCGTAAAGGGATGACCGTCAGGGAATTCAACAAGACGTAATGTCTGTGCATTCACTGTGAGCGTGCCGGTTTTATCGCTGGCAATGTATGTACAACTCCCCAGCGCTTCGACTGCAGTCAGTTTTCGAACGATCACGTTCCTCGCTGCCATCCGGGATACCCCGAGGGAAAGTGCAACGGTAATTGATACAGGTAGTCCTTCAGGGATAGCAGACACAGCGAGTGCTACCACGATAAAAAAAACCTCGATGGAGGGCATACCCCGGGATAATGCAATTACTGCAATCAGGATACCTGCCGCAATGACAAAGAACCCGATTCTCTGCGAAAATTTTTCCATACGGATCAGGAGCGGAGGCTTTACCGGATCCGTAAGTACCACACTCCGGGCGATCTTTCCTACTTCAGTCAGAAGCCCGGTGGCTGTAACAACACCTTCGCCTCTTCCTGATACCACCGTCGATCCTGCATACGCCATATTCCACCGGGCCATGAAGGGGGTTTCTTCAGGTATGGTGACCGTATCTTTTTCAACAGGAAGGGATTCGCCGGAGAGGAGGGATTCGTCTACCTTCAGGGAATACTCATGGAGGAGCCGGATATCTGCCGGCACACGGTTTCCTTCGCTTAAGAGAACAACATCGCCAGGAACGAGGTCGGCAGCATCTATTGTGATTGGATGTCCGTCTCTGTGGACAATCGCGGTTATATGGAGAAGCGCCTGCAATGCATGGGCACTCTTTTCCGCTTTCCATTCCTGGATGGTCCCGATGATCGCGTTCACACAAATGACGGCAAGGATAAATGTACCATCAGTAATTTCCCCGATCCCAAATGATATTAGGGCGGCAACAAGGAGGATGTAGATGAGCGGACTTTTAAACTGACGGAGGACGACTTCCCAGGGTGCCGGAGGTTTCTTTGAGGGGAGAGTGTTGCTCCCATATTTCTGATTTCTTGCCCGGACTTCATGCGTATCAAGACCTTGGGGTGATGATGCAAGCAGAGCATAGATCTCATCCGCGTTGAGTGCATGCCATGCAGTGTCCTTTAGGACCTGTATGTTGCAGCAGGCGGTCCCTGGTGAATTCCCGGGAGGGGAGGCTCTGTTTTTGTCCGGGTTCATTTCCGTATCATGAGATTATTGTAAGATTATAAAAAATGGAGGGAAGTACCCGTAACACAACCTTGGGATCTACCCCTCTTTTCCGGATTATTGTTTATTTTATCGGCCCGGTTTTATTTCGGATTCCGTTGGTGCCTGCTTGACAGCTTTTTTTGGATTTCTGGTTTTTCAATTATCCCTGCGATCATAATTATCCCAGAATGTTACCAAAAAATTCCCCCGGACCAATGCATTTCCGGTTGGGTAATGATCACAAAGAACAGTTCCCGGGAAATCACACGCGGGCTCCCGTAGACACTATTTACACGCAGCAATATCGTACCCCTGCATTATTGCTTCGTGCCCAGTGATCTTCTCAGCACAAGAACCGGTTTTTTGGAATTCCGTGCCACACGTGCTGTTGTGCTGCCCACAAGACTCTGCAGAAAACCTCTCTTTCCTGTTGATTTGAGGATGATAATGGATATGTCATGCTTCTCTGAGAATGAGATGATCTCTTCAGCAGCGCTACCAACAGAAACATGAATCTGCGCAGGAATGGAGATCCGGACAAAACAGTCCTGCATTCTGCCAAGTATTGCCTTTGCTGCATCAACAGAGGTCCTGATTTCTTCCGGGGAATCCCCGGTTGTCACAGCATGGAAAAGCGTAACCTTCCGGATCCATGGCAGTTCATGGCAAGAGAACTCTGCAATCTCCGGATCTGAAAAATCCGTACATACCATGACATGTGAAAAAAGGTCCGGGCAGGGAAGATCCTGTCCCGGGGAGGGCATATCATCTGCCCACCTGTTATTGACAAGAAGCAGATCTGTCTTCCCATAGCGGAGAAAATCAGATGCGACACTTCCAAGAAGCAGGGTATCGATGATCCCCCTTCCCCTCCTTCCCATGAGGGTAAGCGCAATCCCTTCCCGTGATGCAATCCGGTTGAGCGCCTCAAAGATCTCGCCACCCTGGATCTCCTCGATGATTGTCCTTACTGTTGCTCCGGGTAATGTGAAATCTCTTTTGATCTCTTCCAGGCACGACCTCGTATATTCACGATCGGGATCATCCAGGGCTGCAACCTTCGAAGGATATCTGTTGTAGACAACATGAAGAATCTCCACCTGTCGTATTCCCGGAATATGTCTGAGACAACGAAGTGCGTACCGGGATTTGACTGAGAGATCGACCGGGACAAGCACATGATCATACATGATGCACCTCCGGCTTCTGGTCTCCCTTGCACGAGACGTTACAACAGGGGTCCGGAAGCATGTTCCCCCAGCAGAATATACTAAGAGTAAAAAGCAGAGCCGCTAAGTCCCGGAGATGTTGAATACCAATCATGATTTTCCTCCATCGATCGGGATGCCATTAGCATTGTACATGCAGTAATCATCTTTGAAAAACCAGTTCCGGTAAACGATCGGAGTGATGACCGTAGTCAACAGGCTCATCATCACGATTGCCACATAAACCCCCTGTCCGATGATCCCTTTTTCAAGGCCGATCAGCGCGATGATCATCGCAACTTCCCCGCGGGGCGCCATCCCGAATCCGATGATGAGTGAGTCCTTCGTGCACAACCCGCCAAATTTCGCCGGAAGTCCGCACCCTATCACCTTGGTCAGGATGGCGACAAGGGTCAGCACGAGCAGGAAGAGCAGGATCTCCGGGGTAACCGCATGGAAATCTGCGATGATGCCTAACGAAACGAAAAATATTGCGGCGAATATGATTTGGAGATACTCCGCTCCTTCCTTTAAACTTCTGCTCTGGTGCAGCTCTACATCTTTGAATGAAACACCGGCAATGAATGCCCCGACAATTGCCGAAAGCCCGACAGCTTCAGCACACATTGCATAGAGGAAGGCGAGCATCATGGCAAAGATGAAGATAAACTCCGGGTATTTCTGGACAAAGGGCGTTGTGTCCAGCTTTGCGAGATATTTGCTTACAACAAGTATCCCAAACACCCCCGCGATCACAATAAAAGTGACGGCCTTTACAGTCACGATTGCAATCCCGAGATACGAAAACGAGCCACTGACAACATCAGTACTGATCGCAAGAGCGAGGAGGGCGAGCACATCGTCGATCACAGCCGCCCCGATGATCGCTTTTGCCGCTTCAGTCTGGAGCTTGCCCAGCTCTTTTAAGACATTTGCTGTAATTGCGATGCTTGTCGCCGTACAGGCAGTCCCGATAAAGATCGCGCTCGCCGAATCGAACCCGAACAGGACAGCAAGATACCAGCCGCCGACCCATGGCACGATGACACCGATAAGGGCAATGGCAAAGTTCCGCGGCTGGACGATATCTTTCATATTGAACTCAAACCCGATCACGAACAACAGGATGACCGCACCGAGATGGGCGATGCTCCGGACAAAATCGGTGTAGGTGATCATGCCGAGCACGCTCGGCCCGACAACAAGCCCGACGAGAATCAGCCCGATGACCGCCGACTGGTTGATCCGCGATGCGACAAGGTACCCGGCAAGAGCCACAAACAAAAGCAGGCTCATCTGGAATTCTGGGGAGGTGAAGAGACTATCCATTGTATTAACTGGGAAATAAAAGTAAAAAGCCCTTTGCCGATGACCTGCTTCACCTATGCCATCACAAATCTTTTTCGCATAAGGCATGCTATTACCATTATTTAATTAAAGAAAATCTGCCAGCATCTCAAAGGTACTCCCCATACATGTGGAAATATGACAAATATACTCTCTGACATCGCATGCTGGCACAGGTGATTACAATGGATGCCCTCGTTCTTGCCGGTATCGTTCTCGCCCTGCTTTTTAATTTTGTAAACGGTATGAACGATGCGGCAAATTCGATTGCCACAATTGTCGCCACACGGGTTCTCAGCCCGCTAAAAGCGGTGGCGATGGCTGCTTTTTTTAACCTGGCCGGTCCGCTTATCTTCACGACTGCAGTAGCAAAGACGATCGGAAAAGGGATTGTTGATCCAATGTTTCTGACGATACCTGTGCTTCTGATCGGTTTATTTGTCGCGGTCCTCTGGGTATTTCTCTCATCCTGGCTGGGCATCCCAATATCGGCAACCCACGCGTTGGTGGGGGGTCTTATCGGATCCGCTGCTGCATATGCCGGGACCGGCGTGATTGTCCTGCCCCCTCCGGGCACAATCATGGGATTGTTCATTTATACTGCTATTGGTGCAGGTATCGGAACGGCTGCTTTCTTTATCATGGGGATATCAAAAAAAGAAGAAGCAATGCTCACCCTCATCGCTCAGGGGGCATTTGCCGGGGCAGTGCTCTCTGTCCCGGTTGTTATCATCACGGGACTGTTGAAAATCTCAGGGATGTTTGCGATCCTCGTATTTATTGTCATTTCACCCCTTCTCGGGTTTGTCTTCGCATACCTCCTCTCCCTTCTTTTTGTCCGCCGCTTCAGGAATGACAATACGAAAAAAATGAACTTCCTGTCAAAAAAACTGCAGATTGTTTCTGCCTCGTTCTATAGCCTCGGGCACGGGAGCAACGATGCCCAGAATGCTATGGGAATCATTACAGCATTCCTGGTCGCAGGCGGGGTGCTCACCGAATTCATTGTACCTCTCTGGGTGATTGTTCTGTCCAGTGCTGCGATAGCGCTCGGCACATTATTAGGAGGGTGGGAGGTGGTTAAAACCATGGCGAGAAGGATTACCAATCTCCGTCCATACCAAGGATTCTGTGCGGAAACTTCTGGAGGTGTAGCCCTTTCCTTTGTCACTTCGTTCGGTGTCCCGGTCTCGACAACCCATGCGATCACCGGTTCGATCATGGGCGTCGGTGCCTCACGGGGATCTTCTCAGGTTCAGTGGGGGATTGTGCGGCAGATCATTACCGCATGGGTATTGACCATCCCGATCACGTCCGTCACCGCGTATTTATTATTTTCCCTCTACCGGATTATGATATTCTGAAAATGAGATTGCATGGTCTAAATATCACCGGCAATTCCGGCATATTTGACATATGTTATACTATAGCTTGTTTTTATGCAGTACGCTCTTTTGTGTTCGATGATAACATCGGTGATATCCGTCCGGTTTCTGCTACATTTGACTACGGTCAAATGCATTTTGCAACCCAAAGTTGTCAGTATTAAAACGCGATTTGTCATGAAAACATTCTGACATGAGTGCAACAAGTGGAAAAAACGCAGTCCAGCGAGCTTGTGTGCGCAATATCTGCGAAAAGGTAGCCACCAAGTGCCGCGAACAGGAGCAGGCCCATCGGGAATTCAGGCAGGGTGAAACGCGATCCCATCGCACCAGCTGATGGTCTGTCATAATCAAGACCCATTTTATTTTGATGCGCTCAGTGGATTATAAACCGCTGTAAGACGATGCAATGATTCGCACCATACAAAATTGTTTTTGCATGAAATTTCTCATCGGCAGTGACTCTGGATGTCATCGATGATATCCCGCAATCCGGTACCTGGCCGATATTCAATAGAACATTCTATTAACCGTTAAACTTCCATAATTATTGAGATGGATATCGCGATTACAATCCTGTTCCTTGGCATCCTCATCTTTTTGGGAAACATTTTCACGCTTGTTTTTACAAGGACCAAGATCCCTGACCTGCTCTTTTTAATCGGTATCGGTCTAATCATAGGTCCGGTACTGGGAATTGTTTCGCCCGAATCGTTTGGGATCGTCGGGCCGATCTTTACGATAATTACCCTTGCCATCATCCTGTTTGAGGGAGGGCTGCATCTCCGTATCGAGACGATACGGCAGTCATTTACAGGGACAATCGAGCTCTGCCTGGTCTCGTTTGTCGTCAGTATGCTGCTTGCAACAGCTGTGCTCTATTATTCAGGGTTGCTGACATTTCTGCCCGCCCTTATGCTGGGTGCGATCATCGGCGGGACCTCTTCTGCGGTCGTTATCCCGATGATCGACTTTTTAAATGTCCGCAAAGAGACCGGGGCAATCCTTGCGCTGGAGTCGGCCATAACCGATGTCCTCTGCATTGTCACGATGCTCACCATCCTCGATGTATACCTGCTCGGCACCGTTGACCTCAAAATTATAACCGGCAGACTCTTTGCCTCATTTTTCATGGCAGTCTTTCTGGGCGTGCTTGGCGGTGTGATCTGGTCGGCAATTTACCACCGGCTGGGGAATTTTAAAAGCATCTTTTTAACCCCCGCATACCTCTTCATCATCTACGGGATCATCGACATGCTGGGTTACAGCGGTGCGATTGCCGCCCTTGCTTTTGGGGTGACCTTAGGAAACCTCGATTCATTCAGAATCTCGCAGTTCTTCCCGTCGGAAAATAATATTGCTCAGGTCGAGCTCACTCCCTCTGAGAAAATGTTTTTTGCCCAGCTGGTTTCACTCCTGAAAACATTCTTTTTTATCTATATCGGGCTCTCAATCGAATTTACCAGCACCATCTCATTCCTTGCCGGTATCGGCATCACGCTCGCGCTCTTTGCTGCACGCATCGTTATCGTGCATGTATCAATACCCCGGACAACTCCGGTCTGGGACGCAAGCGTTATAGCCGTGATGATCCCCAAAGGGCTGGCAGCCGCAGTGCTTGCAGCAATCCCGCTCCAGATGGGAGTGGTTGGAGGGGAGTTCATCGAAACAACGACATACGCGATCATCCTGTTCTCTATCGTCATCTGTTCGATCCTGGTGCTGCTGCTGGAACGGACACCATTCAGAAAACTCTATGGGGTTATTTTCAAAAAATTCGGGAGAGAGAACGGGCAGGGGGGATCACAGGCTGCGGATCCTGTGGTCTGATATTTTTTTCCCTGGTTGCTCATGGCGGCCCGGTAAGTCCAAAACCCTATTCTGCGATTTTAGGATCTCACTTTGCCTGCTGGATATCTGATCGCGTCTTTCTGTGCTGTGCCATCCAAAGCACCGCTGATATACTGATAATAATTACTGAGAACACTATCCGCATAAGCAGGGCAACAGAAGTCTGTATACCCGGGGGAGAAAAGACAAAGCCTGCTGCAAGAAAGAGCAGTGTTACGCCACAAACTGTCGGGATTGCATAATACCTATCTGACCAGAACGACAGGAACAGGGGGATGAAATAGAGGAGCCAGACCGGCACTCCAAGAGGAGACATGATATCAAGTGCATAGGTGACCAGCATAATCAGGATGGAAAAAAATACAAATGAAGGCCCGGGTGCGAGGATTCCGATCTTCTGTCTTACCTGTGCCCGGATACCTAGATCATCGGATATCATGGGCCCCCCCGGTTTTTTGCACAATAGATTCCCTATTAGGTAGTATTACTCTGTGGTTTGTTGAAATGTTTTTTGTTTCTCCTTTCATCTGCTTTAAATGGAGGATCTGCAGCAAAAATTATACCAAATTTCCCAACCTGACCTTTTCCAACTGCCTTTTGCAAAATACCCTTCTGTTTTCTGGCAGCCCGGCATATTCCGGGTTTCATGAATACGGGTGGATGATCTCAAAGAGCCAGACCTTGATAAGATCGTTGATTAGGAAGGCCCCTATCGCATATCCCCAGACTAAAAGCGCCAGGGTCCAGCCGATCGGAGTCATGAATATGCCAAAGATTGCGATCAGGGTTGCCACACCCTGAGTGATCTCTGCTGTGCCAAAAAGAGCAAGAGAGGGAAGAGGGGGCTCCCAAAAATGCTGCTGGCCGGTCCGTGCAAGGTAAATAGTCATGTGGCCCGCAACGGCAAGCTTGAGGAAGATGAGTGTCTGGACAACTCCGGCATCGAGGTGGAAATACTCTCT
Source organism: Methanoregula sp. (assembly GCA_026625165.1). NCBI lineage: Archaea > Methanobacteriati > Methanobacteriota > Methanomicrobia > Methanomicrobiales > Methanoregulaceae > Methanoregula > Methanoregula sp. The sequence continues at coordinate 1,508,399 of CP112999.1, forward strand.
TGCCAGCCAGAGCAGGAGGAAGCTGGAAACGACCCCCAGTATTCCAAGAATGCTTGCAATTGTGAGGATCCGGTTCATCTGCCACCGGACGGGTTTGGGTGCGACGGTGGCGTTATCGTACGCGATCATCATGATGGGGAGATCGTTTAAGATCGCAAGGACGACAATCATGAGCGCAGTAACCGGGTAAAAATTTAACAGCACGATGCAGAGGGTCAGGAAGATCAGCACCCTCACGGTCTCGGCTATACGGTAAACCGCGTAGCTTTCCATTCTCCGGAAGATCGCCCGGCTCTGCTCGATCGCATCGATGATGACGGAGAGGCCGGGCTTTGTCAGTACAATATCTGCCGCAGACTTCGCGGCATCCGTCGCACCGGCCACAGCAATTCCTGAATCTGCTTCCCGGAGCGCCGGGGCATCATTCACACCATCGCCGGTCATGCCGACAATGTGATCCCCTTCCTGCAGGATTTTGACGATCCGGAACTTGTTTTCCGGAAATACCTGTGCAAACCCGTCAGCCAGTTCAACCTGGGCGAGTGCATCCTTTCCCTCCCCGGAAATGAACGCAGACTGCGGAAGTATGTTTGTTCCAAGGCCTACCTGCCCCGATATCTCCTGTGCGATTGCCACATGATCGCCGGTCACCATCTTGACATTTATGCCAAGTTTTTTTGCATCGGCAACCGTTGCCGCAGAATCCTCCCGTGGCGGATCAAAGAGGCCGATGGTGCCAAGATACTGCCAGTGCCCGGACCCGTCGGTTCTTGCCACGCCGAGCGCCCGGAACCCTTTTTTCGCGTATTCCAGGATCCACTGGTCCAATAGTGAGGTGGCAGCCCCGCTGGTCCCGGCAAAGGCTGCGATTGCCTGTGGCGCACCTTTGGCAACTTCATAAGAAGTTCCTGATGTATCCGCAACCGTCGCCTTTGAGTATTTTGAGACCGGATCAAAGGGAGTGAACCCGGTTTTTTCAGGCACTGGAACCTCAGCTTTTTTTGGAAGTGCAGAGAAGCATGCCAGGATTGCTCGATCGATAGGATCATTGCTTTCACTGCTGGAGGAAAGCGCAGCTGCGGTGATCACGTCGTGTTCGGTAACACCCTCAAATGTCCGTATGCCGCCAATGCTGATGGAATTTTTTGTTATTGTCCCGGTCTTGTCCGAGCAGAGGATATCCATTCCCGCCATCTCCTCAATCGCGGTGAGACGGCTGACGATCGCTTCTTTTTTTGCAAGCGCCATGGCTCCGACGGCGAGCGTTACAGTCAGCACGGCGGGAAGTGCCGCTGGAATCGCTGCAACGATGAGAACAAGCGCAAACTGGAGCGTCTCAGCAAGAGGTTCCGATCTGGAAATGGCAACAACGAAGACAAGGCTCACGAGGATTATGGCAAGGATGATAAGATAATTCCCGATTTTCACAACTGCCTTCTGGAAATGGCTCCGGGGAGGTTTTACCTGCAGCAGCCGGGTGGTCCTGCCAAAAAATGTCTCTGATCCGGTCTTAGTAACCTTTGCATCCATCTCACCCTGCCGGATGATCGACCCGGAATAGGCCTCTTTTCCTGCTCTCTTTTCCACGGGGAGTGATTCACCGGTAAGTGCCGATTCATCAAGAAGGAGATAATTTCCCTGCAGGAGCTGCAGGTCTGCCGGCACAATGTCGCCGAGCCGGACATGGACGATGTCACCAGGAACAAGTTCCCGCGAGGGAAGATCCTGCCATGTCCCATCCCTCAGTACCCGGGCTGTCGGAGCAAGGCGCTGCTTTAAGAGCCCGATTGCGTTCTCTGCTTTTTGTTCCTGGAGAAAACCTACGATTGCATTTATGATGAGCAGGAGTAAAATGATCGAAAAATCATCCCAGTATGCGATGAAAGCAGAAAGGATTGCAGCAATCTCAATCATCCATGGGATCGGGCCCCAGAAATAGCCGAGGAATTTCAAAAGAGGATGTTTTTTCTCTTCCGGGATATCGTTATACCCGTATTTTTCCCTGAGACTGTTGACATGCTGCCCGGTAAGTCCTTCAATTTGTTCATCACCCATACCTCCACTTGCCATGGTCTTTGCCTTTGAACCGAGCACGTCCGGTTCACTCATACATATTCCGCTTCTTAATGCGCATTATTTCCAGGATGAACGGACTTCTATTTCCATCATAGTCATCCATTCATAAATTCATCCATTCATAAATTCTATTTACGGGATTATTGACAATAGATTATTGAAAAGTATTGTGATAGATTCCCGCAAATCCCCCCACAAGATAAGCAGGAGCAATTTACCACGAGCAGGAGTATCCTTCATCTCCTCAAGGACAATAAAACCGCCCTCTTCCATCCCCAGGTGTCTCTGATAGTGAAATAATCAAAAAGGGTTTAAAACATGAGCCCCAAGGAAAGGTTACCGGGTGCTGCGACAACAGCATACTATCACTTGTATTTCAACTACCTTGAGCAGCACCCACACCTGCCCCATGTAACGGGCAGGCAGACCTAAAATGAGGTGCATAATGAAACCGAGGTATCTTACTTCTATTGATGAGCTCGACAACCTTGTCGGGCTCGAGCCCAAAGAGAGGCAGGATATGGAAACGGTCTGCGAGACGTTTCCTTTCCGTGCCAATGACTACTACCTTTCCCTGATCGACTGGAAAGACCGGCACGACCAGCTGCGCCGTATCGTAATCCCCGATCCCCGCGAACTCAAAGGAGGGGGCTGCATGGACCCTTCCTGTGAGAAAGATTTTACAAAACTTCCCGGCCTACAGCACAAATATTCCCAGACCGGCCTGCTCCTCCTCTCAGATGTCTGCGGAGGCATCTGCCGTTTCTGTTTCCGGAAACGGTTGTTCATCAATAAAGAACGGGAGACGGTCAGGGATATCAGCGCAGGGCTTGACTACATCCGCTCCCACCCAGAGATCACGAATATTCTCTTAACCGGAGGCGATCCGTTCACACTGGAAACACAACGGCTGGAAGCAATCCTAAAAGAGCTGCGCGAGATCGAACATGTCAATATCATCCGGATTGGCAGCAAGATGCCGGCATACAATCCCTACCGGATCCTCAATGATCCCGGCCTTACCGATGTCCTGTCCCGGTACAGCACAGCGCAAAAACGGATCTATGTCATGGCCCATTTCAATCACCCGCGGGAGCTGACCGATGTCTCGGTACAGGCACTCGAACAGCTCCACCGGTCTGGCGTTGTTGTTGTCAACCAGACTCCGGTTCTAAATGAAGTGAACAATAGCCCGGAAGTTTTTACCCAGCTATTCCGGAAGCTCTCGTTTGCCGGTGTCTCGCCGTACTATGTCTTCCAGTGCCGCCCGTCGCTCGGGAACCGGTTCTTCCAGACACCGGTCGAGCGGTCCTACGAGATCATCCAGCAGGCATGGCAGGCATGTTCCGGCCTTGCAAAACGAGCCCGGTTTGTGATGTCGCATACAACAGGTAAGATAGAGATTGTGGGAAAATCCGCTCACCACATTTATATGCGTTACCACCAGGCAGCAAATCGTGCAGACATGGGGAAGATGCTGGTCTTCCGGAGCAATCCCATAGCTCTGTGGTTTGATGATTACCGTCACCATGCTTCCCATGTCAGTGATCTCCTTCCTGTAAAAATGCCAAAGATGCACTGGCTGTTCTGAGGTGGAAAGGAAAAATGGCAGGAAAAACCAAGGCCCATAAGACAGCAGAGAAAACTTCCAAATCATGGGATGAATCGCTTTCATTGAAGTACCTTGGTGGACAGGTAAAAAATACTGTCAAAGACATTGTATCAGTATTAAAGAGCCATCACAAGGGAGTAGAGAAACCCAAAGAACCTTTGATCTTCAGAAAAACCTTTGAGTCCGAAGGAATTCCCGAGTTCTGGAAAGACTGGCGATGGCAGGTCCGGCATGCGATACGGGATATCGATACAGTCGAACAGGTGCTGGGCATCCGTTTTAATCGGGAGGAACGGGAACAGCTACAGAAAACAATTGATAAATTTCCATTAAATATCACTCCCTATTATCTCTCTCTCATTGACGTGAATGATTATGTAAACGACCCGATTTTCAAACAGGCATTCCCATCTCCCAAGGAACTGATCATCGAGCACTACGAACTTTCTGATCCGCTTGCAGAAGACAAGGACAGCCCTTGCTCCTGTATCACCCACCGGTACCCTGACAGGGTATTGTTCCTTGTCAGCAACACATGCGCAATGTACTGCCGGCACTGCACGCGGAAACGCAAGGTCGGCGACGTGGATTCGATCCCTGACCGGGAAGAGATCAAAAAGGGTATCGAATATATCCGGAACACACCGCAGATCCGCGACGTTCTCTTATCCGGTGGAGACCCGTTTATGCTGGGTGATGATTACCTTGACTGGATCTTAACTGAGCTCCGCGACATCCCGCATATCGAAGTCATACGGATCGGATCGCGGGTGCCGGTCACGCTCCCGTTCCGGGTCACCGATGATCTCGTTGCTGTACTGAAAAAACACCATCCGATCTGGGTGAACATGCAGTTCAACCACCCCAAAGAGATGACCGAATCTGCACAGATCGCAGTCGCAAAACTTGCCGATGCCGGCATCCCGCTTGGCAACCAGTCTGTTCTCCTTGCCGGGATCAATGACTGTCCCCGGATCATGAAAGCGCTCGTGCACCAGCTCGTAAAAAACCGCATCCGGCCATATTACCTGTACCAGTGCGACCTGTCCGAAGGTATCAGCCATTTCCGTACCCCGGTATCAAAAGGGATTGAGATCATGGAGAACCTGGTAGGACATACCAGCGGCTTTGCCGTGCCACGGTATGTGCTCGATGCACCGGGCGGGGGTGGCAAGATCCCTATATTCCCCAATTACCTGCTGACATGGTCGGTGCACAAGGTCGTGCTGCGCAATTACGAGGGGATGATCTGCACTTACCAGGAGCCGGCGGACTATGACCGCATTTTCTGCAATGGTGATTGTGCCGGGTGCAAGCTGCAGCTGAACATCGATCGGGCAGATGAGTCAAAAGTCGTCGGTGTCGCCAAACTGCTTGCCGATTACGATCAGACGACGACACTCGTACCGGAAAAAACTGACCGTATAGGGAGGAGACAGGATAATGGCGAGTGATGTTATCCAGCAGATTGGAAAAAGCAGGGTACAGCACGGGCATTTTAACAACCGCGTGTATGTAATCAGGCTGTCTCAGGACGATATTCCTGATATTATCCGGTCGTTGGATGAACTTGTGCGAAAAGAAGGCTATACCAAAATCTTTGTGAAAGTGCCGGAATCATCGATGCCGGTTTTTACCGCTGCCGGGTATGTTGTCGAAGCGACTGTCCCGTTCTTTTATCATGGACACGACACCGCTGTTTTCATGGCGAAATACTTTGATCCCGGGCGAAACCGTGTGGCAGATTCCAAAGAGGTAGCAGAAGTCTTATCAGCAGCGTTTGGTTATGCACAGGCAGGATACACACCCAGGCTGCCGGAGGGATTGTCGCTGGTGTACGCCCATGCCGGAGACGCAAAAGAGATCGCAGCACTCTATCGTACAGTGTTTGAGACATACCCCTTCCCCATATCTGACCCGGAATTTATCTCAAAAAACATGAAAGAAGATGTCCGGTATTTCTGCGTCCGTCGATCGAAAAGGATCGTGGCTGTGGCATCATGTGAGGTCAGTACCGATGCTCTTAATGCCGAGATGACAGATTTTGCTACAGATCCCCAGTTCCAGGGAAAAGGACTGGCCGGCAACCTGCTCCATGCCATGGAAACAGATGTGAAAAAAGATGATATCCGGCTCGCTTACACGATTGCCCGGGCAATATCGTACCCGATCAATATGACATTTGCCCGGGCCGGTTACCAGTATGCCGGGGTGCTTCCCAACAACACCAACATCAGCGGGGCGATGGAGAGCATGAATGTCTGGTATAAGAGACTTTAGGCAGGCGAGTACTATGAAAGGACGTTACTATACAGAGCGTACGAAAGGGAGGGACAGATGATGGATTCTGATATCTTATATGCAATTCTTACGATCATCATCGGTCTGGTTGCTGCAGGTATGGCCTATATCGTTATCCAGTGGCTGAAGAAAAAGGCATCCGGAACCGATTCAAAACTGGATGATATCCTGCTTTCCACACTCGGAAAACCCATAGTCATCACGATCCTTGCCGGTTCTGTGTATATTGCACTGACATATTTTGCAATCCTGCCTGAAACAATTGACGGATTTGTCGTTGACCAGTACTTGAATGCATTTTTCATCCTGATTGGGGCATGGATCGTCTCATCATTCTCGTATAACCTGATACGGACTTATGGTTCATGGATTGCAGAGAAAACAGATACTGACCTCGATAACCGGCTGCTCCCGCTTCTGGAGATCATTGCAAAGTATCTCATCTGGTTTGTTGCATTTCTCATGGTCCTGTCGAATTTCCGGATTGATATCACCCCGCTCCTTGCCGGTGCAGGGATCGCAGGACTCGCCCTTGCACTTGCCGCGCAGGATCTTCTATCCAATTTCTTTGGCGGTGCAATAATCACGGTCGATAAACCGTTCCAGATAGGGGACCGTATCAGGTTTGAAGATTATTTCGGAGACATTGTCTGTATCGGCCCGCGAAGTACCCGGTTAAAAACGCTCGACAACCAGATCGTGACGATCCCCAATTCCAAAATCACATCAAATATCGTGGTCAATTTTGCCCAACCGGATATTAAGATGAAAGTCAGGATCCCGTTCTCGGTTGCCTATGGTTCAGATATAAAGCGGGTGAAGGAGATTCTTCTTGGAATTGCCCGCGAAGCGTCAGAAAAAACCATATGGGTATTGACAGATCCTGCGCCCTCGGTATACTTCCTCGAATTCGGGGAATCGAGTCTGAACGGGCAGCTCATTCTATGGACAAACAACTATGACAACTCATGGGATGTGCAGGACTATGTCAACTCCCGGATCGATGAGCAGTTCCGCAAGGAGGATATTGAGATCCCGTTCAGGCAGCTGGATGTCCGGATACGGAAGACTTGAGGAGTTCTGATGCTTATAGAGGCGATTACCGGGATAATTTTTTTTATCGCGGTACTTCTCTCAATCATTTTGGGTGGAAGAGATCCCTTCGCAATCAGGGTTGTTGAACAGATTCGCTACCTATGCTTAATATTTTTTTATTCCCCTCTTGCTGCGACCGGACGAATTCCCGCTAATCCCAAACCTGTATCACATTTTTTATTGTATACACCCGGCAACAATACCAATCCGGTTTACTCAGGACCCTTCTGGCAAACCGGACGATTCGGGCACGGGGAACAGATGAGTACGGATTTTGCGATTACCATCATCGAACACGGGTGACGGGGATGATGTGTAACAGGGGAACCTGATGGGTACTTCTTCTGAAATCCCAATCCCCTATCGCATTATCGCACTGATGCAGGAGCGGAACCGGCTCTTTGAGTACCCACTGGATTACCTGGCAGGTCAAATTAAAGCGGCCGGGTTCCGGTGCGACCGCTGCGGGACGTGCTGCACCCGGGCCGTCAACAGCCACATCTTCCTGCTCGAAAACGATGTGATCTCTGTGAGAGAGATCGATCCTATTGCATTGGAACCCGCCCCAGATCCTGAGTTCTGCGATCAGAACGGTATGTTGTATGTCTCGGGATATGCACTCCGGATGAAAAATGATAAACCGGGTTCCTGCTGGTTTCTTGAGGATAACATGTGCCGGATTTACGACCGGAGGTTCTCATGCTGCCGCATCTATCCGCACCTGCTCCGCCGTAACGCTGATGCCAGAGGACAGGTGACGTGGCGACAGTTCGCGAGGCAAAAGGATCACGGGAGGTATCTTGAGGATATCCCCGAAGATGAGTGTGTTGTGCTTGCCCGTGAAATAAAAGAATATGAGAACGCGTTCCTCACCCAGCAGATATCCTTTCTCGAGACTATTCATGAATATTTTACTGTGCATAGACTTTGGCATGACGAGAAAATGTATCACAATCAGATGCGGCGATTCCTGAATGGTGAGCCGGTCAACGAGAGGGTATATCATGCCGGAGAGCTGGAAGAACACCGGATTACTAAATCAGGACCCCATCCGGATCCATATTAGCATGTAACGTCTCGTTTCCGGTAAAATACAGGATCCATGTTGAAATTTTATATGTAAGAGGAGGCCATTTTCAAAGAAAGGGATTGTATCCCTGCAGTCTGCCGATTATTGAATAAATCTGTACAGGAGAGAATCATTGAGGACGGGGATACCGCGGGATCAGGTGGTGCTTCAGACCCGCCAACCAGGGAATAGACAGCAGTGATATGCAATGAGAACAGCAGAATCACGATGACTTCTAAATTAAAAGGATGAGCGATATATCGCAAATGTTTTTACTGTGTTAATGATAAAAAAATATTATCTGTATTTCATGATGACCCTCACATTACGACCCTTGTTATCACCCCGTGTATCTTTTCTGCAGGCAGCTCATAGAAGTGGACAAACGCAGGCGTGACCTTCTTGAGGAGCCCGTACAGCTTCCAGAAGAACCTTTCACTAATGATGTTCTCCATACCGTAAAAGATTGTCTTCTCTTCGATCCCGTCCGACCGCAACAACCCGATGATATCAACGATCTCCATGTAGCCGGCGGTGATCGTGAATGCATGAAGGCCCGGCGCAAGGTCGCGGTCATAACTTGTATGGGTACCAAACGGTTGATCGGTGATCCTTACAGAAACAAGGATATTATTCTCATAGAGTATCTCGTTTTCAAACATCACCTGCGCGATATAAGGCGAGATATGGTGCTTGTCTGCGGTAAAGAAAAGTGCGGTCCCACGGATCTTGGGAAGATCTTCATATTTCTGCAGGTATGCCGGCAGGAATTCATTCAGGCTTTCAGGCTTCAGCATGCGATGGAGGTGGTCCTGTCCCCGGATAAACGTCACGATGATTATCAATGGAACTGCCGCAATCAAAAACGACCAGTACGCACCATGGGGAATCTTGAGTAATGCTGATAGTAAAAAGATCAGGTCAACAATGACCAGCACGGATGAGATTACAGCTTTTGTCACTTCCATCCGCAACGTAAAGATCATGGTCATCATAATCGCCGATATTGTCATTGTCCCGGCAACGGCAAGGCCATACGCGGATGCCAGGTTTTCCGAAGTTTTGAACTCCAGCATTACAACAAGGACGGCTGCAAGCAGCATCCAGTTCACGGCATCGATATAGATCTGGGTTCTCAGCTCCGGTGATGTAAAATCGATCTTCATCTTGGGAATAATACGGGTCATCATGCCCTGGTACATGATGGAAAACATACCGGATATCATCGCCTGCGAGGCGATTACGGTTGCACAGATGCTTAACAGGAGGAACGGGACGTACAGAAGAGCCGCCTGTCCCTGCACCATAGAAAAAAGAACGGTGTGCGCTTCCGGATTATTAAGAACATAGGCACCCTGCCCGAGGTAACTGAGGACGAGTGCCGGGAATATACAGTACCATCCCTTTACGATCGGTTCCCTCCCGAGATGCCCCATATCAGCATAGAGTGCTTCACCCCCGGTGACACAGAGGAGGACTGCTGAAAGGACAAAGAATGAGCCCAAGCCGTTTTCCATCAGGAAGCCGGCGGCATATGATGGACTGAGGGCAAGGAGCACCTGCGGTGCGGATGCTATCGAGATGATCCCTGTTATCGCAAGGGAGAGGAACCAGACCAGCATGATCGGCCCGAACGCCCATGCTACCCGTTCGGTTCCCTTTCTCTGGAAGACAAAGAGAGCCAATGCAATGCATATGCCGGTAAGAAGAATCCACCCGCCCCAGATCTGCTCACATCCTGGGATCAGCCGGATACCCTCTACCGCTGACAGGATGCTGATCGCCGGGGTGATCACACCGTCGCCAATGAAAAGGGCCACCCCGATGATTGTAAGAACCGAGACAAAAGAGATCGCATGCGGGTTTTTAAGCTGTGAAGTAAGGAGCCCCTTGAGCACGATTGTGCCCCCCTCACCCTTGCTCCCAAGATACATAGCGAGCCACGCGTACTGCACTGTGATCACGATGATCAGCGACCAGACAATAAGGGAAAGAAGACCGAGAATGTTCTCGATGGTTGGCAGGATGAAAAGAAGGATCGCCCCGATCGTGTAAATCGGGCTTGTCCCGATATCCCCGAAAACGACGCCGAGGGATTTGATGATTTTCTTCATATCATTTCCGGTACCGGGCATTGAGGTACATTTGGATAAAAAAATAATAACCTTTCTGATTTTGGGTTAGGGAGTAAGGATCGGGTTGTTCTATACGAGAAGATACAATCCCACGGCAACAATCCCGCCACCGATTGTTGCGAGCAGGTTTGTTCCTGCGTTGCCAACATAGCCCCGGTTCTCCAGTGTTGCTCCAACAAGGCTGTCAATGTTGGTGCCCACAAAGCCGGCGACTGTGCATACAGCGGCCATCCCGGGCGTGATCACGTTCAGGGACAGCGCGACAAGGCTGATGGCAAGGCCCCCGAGAAGGGAAACGAGCTCTCCGGTCAGCGTTATTCCCCCGTTGGTCCCGATCGGGACTTTCTTAAATGTCGTGATCATATACGGTGTCCCGCCGGTAACCCCGATCTCGCTGGCAAGGGTATCTGCTGTTGCCGTTGCAACACACCCGACATAAAGCACAATGAACTCGGGTCGGACAAAGACTCCATAAAGAACAGCTGCAGCTGAGGCGGCGATCCCGTTGGCAAAGACATTCCGGTACCCGCGTGCTCCCCCCTGCCCCTGCTCGATGCCCAGTTTCCTCTTGTAGCTGTACTTATACTTCGTCGCAAACGATCCAAAGATGAAAAACGCGAGCATGATTAAAAACCATCTTGCATCTGCAAAGACGATCAGGATGATTCCAACGAGTGCTGCAGAAAACAACCCTGAAAGGTCAGCGGTTTTGAACCTGAATGCAAAATAGCCAAACATGAACGCAACAATGACAGCAATGACCACCATCTGCAGATCCGCCTTGTAATTCAGCTCATCGATCAGGTACATGGTCATGGCGATCCCAACGCCTTCGATAACTAAGGAGTCCTCGTATTTGAGCAGGATCACCTTGAGAAGCACAGCTGATATAATCCCAAAAATGATGGTGAGAGGCACCATCCGGTTGAGATACACCATGACGAGGACGGCTGCCCATGAAGTGGAGATGATATAGTAAAGGTAGGTATTCAGGTCATCAGCACCTGTTCCGAAGACAATTTCTCCTATGACGAGAATCGCAAGCGTGCATGCAAAATAGAATAATGGGAGGAGCCCCAGACCATAGAGAGCGGCCAGAACAATAAAGGCGAAACTGATATATTTTGTTTCAAAGAACCGGAAAAGGACAAGAGAGTAAAAAATAACGATGAGTCCCATAAGCCATGCGGGTTGCAGGACCGGTGCGATCAGAATCGTAAAAAATGCAAGCACCGCGGCAAGCAGCAATCCGTGACGACGTTCCATTGCCGTACTATGGTCACTTATATGAAAAGAATTTGTTTATGCACACCCAGCTGTGAATTGGCGCAGGTCTGTAATGGTATTGTTACCTGATCTGGAGTATTTCGATCACTATATGTGATTTCACGACCAATCAACTTCGGAATGGCACCATCCGATCAACTTCCAAAAACCTATGAATTTGCCGAGGTGGAGGAGCGGTGGCGGAATACATGGCGGGACGAGGATTCCTATTTTGACCGGAAATCAGCAAAACCCCGGTTCGTCATCGATACGCCCCCACCATACCCTACGGGAAATTTCCATATCGGCAACGCGCTGAACTGGTGTTATATCGACTTTTTAGCAAGATACAAACGGATGAAAGGCTTCAATGTCATGTTCCCGCAGGGCTGGGACTGCCACGGGCTTCCGACCGAAGTCAAAGTCGAAGAGGTCAATAAGATCACAAAAAATGATGTTTCGCGCGAGCAGTTCAGGAAGATGTGCCGGGACTTAACGATCAATAACATCGAACAGATGCGCCGGACATTACGACGGATGGCATTCTCCGTTGACTGGAGCAACGAGTATATCACGATGCGTCCGGAATATTTTAAAAAGACGCAGCTCTCGTTTTTACGGATGCTCAAATCAGGGTATATTTACCAGAGTGAGCACCCTGTCAACTTCTGCACACGGTGCGAGACCGCAATTGCATTTGCTGAAGTGTCTTATGACGAACGCTCTACCCTGCTGAACTACTTTGATTTTGATGGTGTTGAGATTGCGACCACGCGCCCGGAACTACTTGCTGCCTGCGTCGCAGTCGCTGTCCACCCGGATGACGAGCGTTACCGCAACCTGGAGGGAAAAACCAAAAAAGTGCCAATCTTCGGTCATGCAGTACCTGTGATAAGGGATGAAGTCGTGGATCCTGCATTCGGGTCCGGGGCCGTGATGATCTGTACATTCGGTGATAAGCAGGACGTCCACTGGTGGAAACAGCATAACCTGCCCTTGCGCAAAGCAATCGACCGCAGGGGAACGATGACCTCTCTCGCACAGGGCTTTGAGGGCATGACTGTTGCAGAGTGCCGCAAGGCAATCCTTGCGGATATGAAAGAGAAGAAGATCTTAAGAAAACAGGAAGACCTCCCCCAGCGGGTCGGAGCGTGCTGGCGCTGCAAGACACCTATTGAGATCCTTTCAGAACGCCAGTGGTTTGTCAGGATAAAGCCCGATGAAATTCTGGCTGCAGCACACCAGATCCATTGGTATCCTGAACACATGCTGCGCAGGATGGAAAACTGGGTTGAAAAAATGGAGTGGGACTGGTGCATTTCCCGGCAGAGGATCTTCGCAACTCCCATTCCGGTCTGGTTCTGTAAAAAGTGCGGTGAAATGGAGATACCGGATGAAAAGGATCTCCCGGTAGACCCAACACTCACAAAACCCGAACACCCCTGCACAAAATGTGGCAGCAATGAGTTCCTCGCTGAAGAGGATGTTCTTGATACGTGGATGGACTCGTCGATCTCGGTGCTCAATGTCACCGGATGGGACGGCAGTCGTAAACCATCCATCTTTCCCGCCCAGATCCGCCCACAGGGACATGACATCATCAGGACGTGGGCGTTCTACACGATCCTGCGTGCTGTCGCACTCACCGGAGAACGCCCATGGGACCAGATCCTGATCAATGGCATGGTGCTCGGAGAGGACGGTTTTAAGATGAGCAAGAGCCGGGGCAACATAATCGTACCGGAGGAAATCCTTGGGAAGTATGGTGCTGACTCGCTCCGCCAGTGGGGGGCAATGGGCGCTGCCACGGGTTCAGACATCATGTTCAACTGGAACGATGTGGTTGCTGCATCCCGGTTCCAGACCAAGATGTGGAATATTGCAAGGTTCGTTTTAATCCAACTCGAAAAGGAGGGAGTTGATCAGGATGTAACGGTCACAGCACTCGCTGACCGTTGGCTCCTCACCAAGCTCTCGGATACGGTTGGAAAAGTGACCGGGGCAATGGAGCAGTACCAGTTCGATACTGCGCTCAAGGCAATCCGCGAATTTGCATGGGACATTCTTGCAGACAACTACATAGAACTTGTCAAGGGGCGCCTCTATGCCAAAAATGAATCACGGAAGAGCGCCTGCCTTGTCCTGCACACCGCATTTGATGCTCTTCTGCGGATGCTTGCCCCTTTTACCCCATACTTTGCCGAGGAGTGTTTTTCCTACCTTGACAAAGGCAGCGTGCACAAGGAGCCTTGGGTTGCCTTTACCTACGATGATGTGCAGGCCCGGACCGAAGGGGACACCCTGGTCAAAATCGTGGCCGAGGTGCGAAAGTTCAAGCATGATAACGGGCTTGCTCTCAATGCACCACTTGGAAAAGTGACGATCTATGCCCCGCACACCGTCAATGATGGTGGTGATACTGCCCGTACCCTGAACGCCGATGTCCACTGGCGTACCGATACCGCAAAACTTGACCGGGAGATCACGGATATCGAGTTTAACCGGTCTGTTGTCGGACCAATATTCCGTAAACAGGCCCAGACATTCATGAATGCCATCAGGGCATTGGATCCGGATCAACTTGAACCCCCGCCAGCAACAATTGAACTTGACGGTGCAGAAGTCAGGGTCCCGCCAGGCTCATTTACTACGAAATTTTCTTATATGGAAGAAGGGGCAAGGGTCGATGTGCTCAGCGTTGGCGGCGTGATTGTGACAATTGGAAAACCTGCCTGATTGTACCGGCAACAAACCGGGAGATCTCTTCTTTTTCTTTCGTCGCATCGATAATTACAAATCGCGACGGATCATTGCGGGCAAGATCAAGATAATTTTTCTGGACCTTTTCAAGGATCTCTATTCGTTCAAAGTGCTCCCGCCCGGTCTTTGACGCGAGCCGTTCAAACGCTCTGTCTACAGGTATGACAAGAAGGAATGTCCTGTCAGGTACGATCGTCCAGCCATTATGTAACGACTGGAGCCATGCCAGTGGTTCTGGAATGATATCCTCTAAGGTTACTGACTGGTAAGCGTAGCGGCTGTCGGTATACCTGTCCGAGATCACGACCCTGCCATCTCTAATTGCAGGACGGATAATCGTGGCAAGGTGTGCCGCGTGGTCGGCCACAAAGAGAAGGGCTTCGGTTACCGGGTCCGCCTGTTCGGCGATTGCCCTCCTCACCGAATCCCCCACCCATGTTGCGCTTGGTTCTCTGGTAAAGACGGGATTAATGTCAGCCAGCAGACCAGCAAGCGCTGCATGAAGGGTGCTCTTTCCAGTACCGTCGATGCCTTCGAGGGTGATCAGCACAGGCGCCCCTCCTGTACCCATTTTAACGGAATTTTTCCCTGGTGGACTGCGGTTGCAATGATTGCACCATCAAATCCCGCATCAGCGAGTCGTTGCAGGTCCTCCACGGTTGCCACTCCTCCCCCGTAAAGCAGTTTTCCAGCATATGCAGAACGCAGCGAACGGAGGGTATTTTCCATGTCAATTCCTTTCTGTGTTCCGACAGCCCCAAGATTCAGGATGATACACCCTTCAAATCCCATCCGGTCTGCTTCCACGAGGAGGTCAACCGGAGTCCGCCCAGACGGGATCACCTTTCCATGCTTGATATCAAGTGAGAGAAAACCGGATTTGTATCGCGACAGGTTATCGCCACAGGTCTCTGTGCCTATCACGTTTACGATATGGTCTCCCATAAGATAATCATCCGGCGTCCGCACACCACGGTCGACATAACAGCAGGATACCCTTCGTGCACACGCCTTGATCAAATCGTCATGGGATCCGGTCTTTTCAATACGGTCAAGATCAGCAATATAGAGGTACTTCGGCCGGAGTTCCTTAATGTACTGCAGGGGTTCTGAAGAGCCTGAAATTCCCCAGTCCAGCGGGAGGTACTCCGAGCGGTTGCCCGCTTTGCCGTGCATAACTGCACCATGCCTCAAATCCATCGCCAGAACCAGGTCCATTCCTAACGCAATCACTATTAGCAAAAACGATCATTAAAGTTTATGCAATTGTTGGTCAGCCCCAGCAGTATTGACGAAGCCCGCCATTCTGTTGCCGCTGATATTATCGATGTGAAAAAACCGTCTGAAGGGTCACTTGGTGCCAACTTTCCATGGGTGATTAAAGAGATCAAATCGTTTGCCAAAAAACCCGTGAGTGCAGCGATTGGTGACTTCACCTACAAACCCGGGGGGGCTTCACTCGCTGCATACGGTGCTGCATGCGCGGGCGCTGACTATATCAAGATCGGGCTTGCTTTCGATGGAGCAACGCGGGCGCATGACATGATCGCAGCGGTAGTAAAGGCAGTCAAGGACGAGTTTCCGGAAAAAAATGTTGTGATTGCCGCGTATTCAGATTTCAAACGGATGGGGACGATTTCTCCTTACGAGATGGCGCCGATCGCCGCCGAGCTTGGCGCGGATATTGCGATGGTAGACACCGGGATCAAGGATAATAAGAGCACATTCGAATTCATGACCGAGTCTGACCTCGCATCTTTCACGATAAAAAACACCGATCTCGGTCTGAGGACCGCACTCGCAGGATCGCTGCGTTTTGCTGATATTGCCATGTTGAAAAGGATCAATCCGGATATTATCGGAGTGCGGGGCATGGTCTGCGGTGGCGACCGGAACACCACGATCAGGGAAGACCTGATCGCAACTGCACTCACCATGATAAGGTGATTTATGTTTACTGAAAAACTCAAAGTGCCACTTTCACTCACGTTCGACGACGTTTTACTGGAACCGGCAGCCTCGGAACTCGAACCTGCGGAAGTAGATGTCAGGTCGCGGTTTTCCAAAAGGATAAATATGAACATTCCGCTTGTGTCCGCCGCAATGGATACGGTGACAGAATCCGGGATGGCAATTGCGCTCGCGCGTGAGGGCGGGATTGGCGTCATCCACCGGAACATGCCCCAGGAGTCTGAACTGCAGGAAATGATTGCTGTCAAGCAGGCAGAGGAACTGATCGAACGCAAGGTGCTCTTTGTAGAAAAGACGGCAACCGTTTCTGATGCCGAGCAATTGATGAACCAGTACAGCATCGGTGGAGTTCCCGTTCTGGACAGGGGAACCATCATCGGAATTGTTAGCCGGCGTGATGTCCGGGCAATAAGCTCAAAACGGGGCAATGAAAAGATCATCGCAATCATGACGAAAAAGCCGATTACGGCATCTGAGGATATCACTTCGGACAAAGCGCTTGAAGTCATGTACACCAACAAAGTGGAGCGTCTGCCTGTCGTGGACAAGAAAGGAAAACTTGTGGGGATCATCACCATGCAGGACATCCTCGAGAAGCGGCAATATCCCCGTGCAACCCGTGATGCGAAAGGTAACCTGCGTGTTGCTGCGGCGGTCGGGCCGTTTGATTTCGGCCGCGCGATGCTTCTCGATGAGAAGGGTGTTGATGCACTTGTTGTGGACTGTGCTCACGGGCACAACCTGAAAGTAGTGAAGGGGGTAAAGGAGATCAAGGCGAGCGTAAAAGCAGATGTGATAGCAGGCAACATCGCAACCGTTGCTGCCGCAGAGGCATTGCTTGACACCAATGTTGACGGGCTCAAAGTCGGCATAGGGCCGGGTTCTATCTGCACCACACGAATTGTTGCCGGTGTCGGTGTTCCGCAGATCACCGCAGTCGCACAGGTTGCCGAGGTGGCTCGTGGAGCTGACATCCCCATCATCGCCGATGGGGGGGTGCGCTTCTCAGGAGATGTGGCAAAGGCGATTGCAGCGGGGGCAGATAGTGTGATGATGGGTAGTATGTTTGCAGGTACCGATGAAGCTCCCGGTAAAGTAATCACAATTAAGGGAAGGAGATACAAGCAATACCGCGGTATGGGCTCGCTGGGTGTGATGAGTGGCGGGCAGTCAAGCGACCGTTACTTCCAGAAAAAGGATATTGGAACGACCAAGTTCGTGCCCGAAGGCGTCGAGGGCGTGACCCCGTATGTCGGTCATGTCGGCGAAGTCATATACCAGCTTGTAGGCGGACTGAAATCTGCGATGGGGTATACAGGTTCCCGGACGATTCCGGATATGCACCAGAAAGCGAGGTTTGTCCGGATTACAAATGCCGGTATGATAGAAAGCCATCCGCATAATATCCTTATCACTGATGAGGCACCGAATTACCGGTTGTTTGAATAAAAACCTTTTTAGATCTGTAAATATCCACAGTATTGATTACGTAACAGAGATCTGTTTTTGTTTACTGTACAAAGGATATATTATACATTTACAATCTGGTTGATATCTTATCAGCGGTTTTTATTTCATCTTGTTCATGAAGAACCTGTAATCAAAGACCGAAGCCCTCAAGATATTTTACACAAAAACAATGCAGAAAACAACATGTCCCGATACGTTCCGGGTGACATCGTCCTTGTCCCATTTCCCCACGAAAGGGAACAAAACACAAAAGTCCGTCCTGCACTCGTCATCGCAACCAGACCAGATGGCGATCTATGCTGCTTTCCCATCCGCAGCACCCCACGGGCAGGTACGGTGTGTATCCCGATCACCATCGATGATTTTGCGCTGGGAGGCCTCGACCTCTTTTCCGAAAGTTACGTTCAGACTGATACTGTACGGAGGGTGAGGATCGGTACGGTAATCGGGATGAAAGGGAGAGTGACGGGGGAATTTTTAAAAATGTTTAAGAAATGAATGTGATTATCTATCTATACAGGCACTCGAACCAAATAAATGTTCAATCGGGAAAACTGAAATTTTTTTTCTCCTTTTTTATAAGTCAGCCGAAGATTCTACATATCTTCACATGTAAAAATCTAAAAAGAAAATGATTCTATAACCGGACAAACCTACTAGCCTAAATACTGATAACACTAACATAACGTAAACAATGCACGATGCTGTTGAGGTTGCACGGCTGCTTGATATTCTTGGAAACCGGAACCGGCGGAGGATCATCGAACTGCTCCGTCAGAAACCCTGTTTTGTCACTGAAATCTCCGAAACGCTTACACTTTCGCCCAAAGCGGTCATCGAGCACCTCCAGATGATGGAAAGGGAAGATATCCTTTCCTGCCAGACCGACGACCGCCGGCGCAAGTACTACTATCTTGCCAACGATATTTCCATTGAGGTAAGCTTCAAAAACCTCATACAGGAATCAGGATCCCAACAGACTTCAAATAAGGCAGCAGAGGAGGTGGTATATAACGAGCGTTTGAGGAATTCGGTCACGATGCTTGCACGCATGATCCGGTCACATGACCAGCTTCTCGATAATCTCGAACAGATCAACCATGACATAGAAACCAAGCTGACCGACCTTGCAGAGAACCATAGTGATATATTCAGGAATGAACGAGAGATGAGTGTAATCATCGCCCTCTCGCATGACAGCCTGACCATGGATGAACTCATCACGGTTACGAGAATTGACAGCGAAGAACTCACGTCACTCATGCGCCGTCTCGAGCGACGCGGAATTGTCAAAAGAGAGAAAGCGCAGTATATGCTTCGAGGTATCCATGCAGAATAACCCAAACAACCCATATGATGACATCTTCCAGAACATCTCAAAAATTGTGGAAGAAATAATAAAGAATATGCCCGAGCACCAGCATGCACGGATCGTAGGCTATACAATAATAACCCGAGGTTCAAACGAACCCCCGGCAGTATTCAGGGCAGGGGAAAATGAAAAAAGCGATGGGATCCCGTACGAGGTTGTTGAATGTGATGATATGATCTATATCACTGCAGAGATGCCAGCAGACCCAAAAAATGCCCCGTTCGCAGATATACGGGTGACATCCGTGCGGATCTGCGTCGATGAGAGAGAGACGACGATCGTACTTGACCACCCTGTCGATGTAATACACAGCTGGTACCGCCTCCATCGCAGTGTGATGGATATCACGCTCCGGAAAGCCCGAAGGCAATAACCCATTTTCTGTTCTTACCTTAAAAAAAGATTATGCCAGTTTCCAGACTGCCTTTTCCTTATCGGTGAACACAATTTCCACAAAAGTCTGTTCCGGTGTCAGCGATACCGGCACTTTATAAATCAGGTATCCGTCGATTGCATTACTTGTGCCCGGGTACACAAAATTCGAGGTCGTCCCATGTGAATACCCGTAGTCCTCCACATATTCCATGTTAAACAGGTCTGATTGGTACTGGATCTCTCCTATCTCTATGGGCGTGGCCTCTCGATTGCCGGCTTTGTCAGGGATATAATGCGAAGAATCAACGGTGTACACATTACCATTATAGTGGACGTAAATACTGTTGGATTTTGGATAGGGAAATGCAGTATCTCCCCGGTTAACTACGTTTGCAAAAACAAAGAGATATTTATGTTCCGGATCCGGACGCATTGGTTCGGCATACCATTTGTTGTCCGCATCATTGTGCCAATGGTAGGTTTCATTGATCCAGTACCGATATACCGTCCCCTCACTTGCCGTCTTCCCCTCGCTAAAAGGGAACCATTTCTTAAGGGGCAGTGCGTTTGGGAACGGGTCGGGCATTGGTGTGGGGACTGTCGTGGATGTTTGTGATATCGTCGTTGGAGAAACAGTTATCGTCATCGTTGGGGTCTGTGTTATGGGACTGACAACCCCTGTTAATAATCCCGATGTTCCCGACAATCTGGGTAATACAACCAAATATCCTGCAGCAAGAACGATGATAATTATTACCCCCGCAGCGATGACTACCATCGTATTTTTCGAAAGCGGGGGTACCTTTGGGGGTGAAACAGGTGGGCTATAGGGTGGAGGTGGGGGGGCCGGGTCGTGCGGTGCAGGTGGTGACCGGGGTGCTTCAGGTGTGTGGAACTCTTCAGGTACTGTAGGGGGCGGAGGGTAAATAGTTGTAGATGGCGCAGCAGGAGCACCCGATTGTTTGATCGGTGCACCACAGTATTCGCAGAAATTCTTATCCTTCCCGACTTCCTTTCCGCAAGAGATACAGTATGGCATATAATGTCAGTACGGTTGTGGTAAATAAAAAGGATTCTTTTAAAAACAAAAAATTAAGTTTTTAATTCTCTGCAAGCTTCCAGATTGCGCTCTCCTGTGAGTTGAGTCCAATTTCGACATATGTATTGCCGGGTGCCAGGGATGCAGGAACCTCATATATAATGTAACCGTCAATAGCATTACTTATACCCGGGGTCACGTACGCCTGTTCATAACCATCACGGTATCCAAAGTCCTCTACATACTTATCACCATTAAGAGTATGGAAGAATTCGATCTCGCCGATCCTGATAATCTCAGGTGGGGCATCAACGTTCCTTTCCGTCTTCGGGAGCACATGCGTCGGGTCCATATAATAAATACCATCGTTATAACGGACAGCAATATTCGATGCCTTGGGAGGGATCTGGCGGGCAGTTCCCTTATCGACAATGTTGACAAAAACAACGAGATATTTGTTTCCCGCAGATGGGTATTTTGTCACATACCGGGTTTCCCGGGGATCAAAGAGTTGGTACGTATCATTGATCCAGAATCTGTATACGGTTGCCTCGCTTGCAGTCTTACCACTGCTGAAGTTATAACCCTGTTTTAATTTCAGTGCCGTTGGATATGGTTCCGGTGTTGGTGTAGGGGGCGTTGTGGCAAGAACCGTCATCGGAGTGGTTACCGTTACCGCAATCGTTGTTGGAGGGACGGTCTGAACGGTTTGCTGATCCGGGGATTTTGCCGGGCTACCCAGACACCCGCTGATCACTATCGTGGTAATAATGCCTGTGATGATCAGGATAGTAAGAAGTTTCATAATTCACCCTCTCGTTTTACAGGTAAAAAAACATGCGGTAAAAAATAATGCCCGGTAAAGGTTTATGCCCCGACAAGCGTATTTGCACCAACCCATTGGGGGATCGTCTTTTTCTCTGCATGGAATTCGTGGAACTGCCGCAGCGACACTGTCAAATCGCGGGTAAAAGCAAAATACCCAATCTGGGTGTTTTTACACAGCTTCATCGCCATATCATACAATCCCCGGGGATCGGGACGTGCCTCGCCAAGCCAGATGTGGAAGATATTGCCGCCATCAACGATCGGGAAAAAGACATGCTCGATCTCCATGCGTTTTGTAAGGGGAACATTTGCCCCCGGAGCTACATGAGTGCCGTTTGTGTAATATATCGGTAGATCGCGGGACTTGCCGAGCATCGCGAGAGTATAATTGACATCCCCTTTGATTACCCTGAGTGCAGAATCGTGGTAGCGTTTATCAAGCAGGTCGGCAACCGCAAACCTTTGTCCTGTTGTTTCAGCTGGAGTCCGGGCAAGCGCGATCGTCATGTTATTTTCTGACGAGAGCTTCCGGGCGTAGACCTCCATCTCGGTCATCGCACGGATGGCAAGCTTAAACGCTTCCTTTGACTCATGGAGCTGTTTACCCGTATGGTGCTGCACCATTTCGTTCACTCCGACAACCCCGATGGTATATACAAGACCTTCAAGATCAACAGCAACAGCCCCCCTGTCCCCGGTATTGGGATCTTTGGGCCGTTGCATCGCAAACGGCATCCTGCTGTGTGCCCGGATCAGATCCATCCAGCGACGCTTAATCTTGAAAATTTCAATCGCAATATCCATCAGGGCTTTTAACTCAGCGAAGAGGTGTTTGTCATCCCCTTCTGCCTTATATGCAGCCCGAGGGCAATTCACAGAAACCACCTGCCACGAACCCATGGAGAAGTGCCTGCCATCCTCAAAATAGAGTTTTTTTTCAAAATCTGAGTCCTTATCCGCAACAGCTGAAAACTGGTACGCGCAGCACTGGTAGCAGGAAATCCCTTTCCCGGCCCCTCGGTAGGCCGGGAGCTGGTTGTCATAATAAGGGGTGCCAAATTTGCTTGCAAGTTCAAAGGTGAGCAGGTAGAGCTCGCGATACGTGGGCAGGTCTGGATGCATCTGGTTGAATTCCTCACGTTCTTCCATGAAATCCGGTTCGATTGAGATCTCGGGTTTGGGGAAACTGAACGGCTTTCCCCAGTAATCCCCCTCTAACATTACCTCCATGACCGCTTTGAAGAGCAACCGGACTTCACGCTCGAATTCCCCGTAAGTACGGTGCGGTGCCGATTTTCCATCCCAGATTTTTCCCTTGTAAACACAGGGTTTGTCAACCCATAGAGAGGGGACTCCCGGAGAGAGCTGGATCGATGAAAAGACAAGTTGCCCTCCACGCGCGACCATCATCTGAGTCATCTCATAGACAAACATCTGCATCAGCTGCTTGATCTCGTCATAGGTCATCCCTTCAAGGAATGGCGCAAGGAATGTAAGGAAATTGTAGTAACCCTGGCCACCGGCAAAATTGGTCTGTGCACTGCCCAGTGCCTTGACAGCATGAAGAATTGCAACCTCAGCCCGTTTTGCAGGGCCGGCAACTGACGCCTTTGTCCCATTGCCATCCGGCATCAGCCCGTAATAGAAGAAATACCTCAGGTCCCAGTCCTGGCAGAACGGGCGCGTCCCGAAATATTCGAGGTCGTGGATATGCATTTCACCCGAGAGGTGGTGATCGGCAAGGTCGGGAGGCAGCTGGAGGAGGTATTGTTCTTTTGATATCTTGTCCGCTTTTTTCTTGTGGCTTGTCTCTGCATTCTCCTGCAGGTTTGCATTATCGTGCGCTTCAAAGCCCCTGCCGACATCGATGAGGTGTGCATCAAATACCGGTGTACCGACACGCGTGCAGACATTGCGATACTGGACAAGCCCCTTTTCCAGAAGTACCATATTCACGATCTCGCGGATAAGGGGACCGGAGAGTGACTTGAGCCCCATACCCTGGATCCGCTGTTCAACCTCCCGTGCTATCTCCTGTGCCTGTTCTTCACTTGCTCCCACAAAACCGTAAAATGTCTCAACAAGCCGGGTCTCGTCAACAATCTGGCGGACGATCCGGTTGCGGTCATAATCGACAATGTGCCCGTCGGTTGTCCGGACCGGCGGAAGCGGGGGGATATAAACGCCATCAAGGGTTTTCTGTTTGGTCTCCCGCAGCCCCATCATACACCTGAAATAAAGCCGGTTATTCGGTCTCCGTCCAGTTTACCGCTGCAAAAGAGTTCGTCAGTAGTAAAAAAATTTTCGCCTTTCTGAAGGACGGGGGCTTCGGACACAAAAATACCGTTGACCCGAAGTTCTGTCAGCGATTCTGCGGTAGACAGATCCCGCTCCAAAAATTTTTTTCCGCTCATTTTTAAGAAGGTTTTCAGCATGTCGCAGTTGGGACAGTGTTCGAGCGTATATACAATCAGATCGGGATTTGATGGCACAAAAAACACCCTCGCTTTATTGATCAAACAATTGGCTCTTCGGATAAAAAAACTAACTTTTTGACATTCGCATTTTTTCCCACGATCAACGAATACCATTTGTAGAGGGATGGAATAATAGTACCGTAATGGTCAGGACGTTTATTGCACTCGAACTTTCCGATGAGGTCAGGGCACGTCTCGGTGAAGCGCAGGAAGTACTGAAACGGTGCAACGCACGTATGACATGGGTCGATCAAAAAAATATCCATATCACCGTAAAATTTCTTGGTGAGGTCGATATTAAAAAAATTCCAGATATAAAAAGCGCGCTGAAGTCAGTTTCATTCCGGTCGTTTCCAATCAAAACCGGTACTATAACCACTAACAACCCCCATCGCCCGTTTACGGTATGGTGTACAATCGAAGACGAGGGGCTTTGCACACAACTCCTTGACCTCGTGGAGAGATCTCTTGCCCCGCTCGGGTTTGCACGTGAAAAACGAAAGTTCACACCTCATGCAACTGTTGCACGCGTAAGAACATTCGATCCATCGCTTTTTAATGCTATAAAATCACTCAGTTCAAAGATTTATGGAAATTGCACAATTAACGGCATGAGACTCAAATCAAGTACATTGACACCAAATGGGCCGGTCTACGAAGACCTGCTGGAGGTCGCATGGTAAACAGGACGCCGTTTGAAGACAAAGTGCTCGCCCGTATCCGCCCCAGCACAGAGGAACGAGACCAGATATGCGGTGTCGCAAGGCGCATTCTTGATGCAATCAGCTCTGGAGGTCAGGCACAGGGGATGGTCGTTGGTTCTATCGCACGTAATACCTGGGTAAGCGGTGAACACGATATCGATATATTCCTCCTCTTTTCCCCTGCCCTTTCCCGCGAAGCACTTGAGGAGCAGGGGATGGCACTGGCGCGACGGGTTGCCATGCAATTTACCGACCGGTACTCTGAGAAGTATGCCGAACACCCGTACATCTGTGCCATGATCGAAGGTGTGGATGTTGATCTTGTTCCCTGCTATGCCGTGGAGAGCGCGACTGCGATCCAGAGCGCCGTAGACCGCACGCCATTCCATACCCGGTATATCAAGGACAGGATCAACGGCCTTGTCGATGATGTACTCCTCTTAAAACAGTTCGCCCGGGCCGGCGGGATCTATGGTTCCGACCAGATGACCGAAGGCTTCTCCGGGTACCTCTGCGAGCTGCTTGTTCTGCAGTGTGGTGGGTTTGCCCCACTGCTTTCGGCCGCTTCGGCATGGCGCCCGGGTGTCGTGATTGACCCTGAGCAGCACGCGGCAAAGCAGTTTAATGAGCCACTTGTCGTGATAGACCCGGTTGACCCGAAACGCAATGTTGCCGCTGCGGTCTCCCTGACCCGGATGATGGGGTTTGTCGAGCTGGCCCGTGGATACTGTGCAGCACCTTCCGCCAGGTTCTTTAGCCTCCCCGACCGTTCCCCGATCACCCGTGAAGGTCTTGCAGATATCCTCGCGAAGCGGCGGACACACCTGTACGCGATAACCTTTGCTACCCCTCCGCTGATCCCTGAGATCGTCGTCCCCCAGCTCAAGCGGAGTGTGGCGGTGATTGCAGAATTACTGGAACGTCACGGATATCCTGTCCACAACGCCCGTTATGAACCAGGAGAATCGCAATGCATCTTCCTGTTCGAACTGCTCTTAAAAGAACTTCCGGCAATCCGCACCCATTCCGGTCCCCCGATCTGGAACCGTGAGAACGCTGATAAGTTCTTCAATAAATATGCCGGGGGACAGAATGGCCATTTTCCATATATCAGTGAAGGCAAGTATGCCATTGAAGTTGCGCGGGAATACCCGGATGCAAAGAGCCTTCTTAACTCAGGTGCAATCCTTGGCACGAGTCTTGGGAAACATGTGCGGCAGTCGCTCGAAGCCGGGTTCTCGGTTGCGGAAGGTGCAGATTGTTATTCTCCGGAGTTTGCATCATTTATCAAACGGTTCTTCGATCGTTCGTCGCCGCTGGCACGGGTGCTCAGGAAGGAGCTGTAAACCCGGTTCCGTTAATTATAATGAGCGGTATGATGGTCTCAAAAGCAAAAGTTCCAGATCGGTTTCCGACACATTTTTAAAAGATCAGAAGGGATTGCAGAACCTGTCGCCTTTCAATGACTGAAATGGTTCAAAGACCATTTCCAAACCTCGTACCAGCAGCGCCCTAATGAGTGTATAGAGGGGGCTAGGGGAATAAACAATTATTTCTTCCCTGAATTTTTTTTAATCTTCGTGTTCGCGAGCTTCTCAATTGCCGCGGTATCGACGCCCCCCGTAATCGTAAGCTTCTGGTTTCTTACTGCGCTCTCCACAAAATTTTTCCCGGTTGGTGTTCGGATGATAAGCGTCGTAGAGCCATCAAGACTTCCAACCGAGCCCGCAGATATATCGGAATACAATGAGGTAAGATCCGTGCAGATATGGCACCCTTTCCGTATGCAAAGGTTCAGATCATTTAAGGTAAGTATCGCTATGTCCCCGTCATGCATCAGAATTTCGAGTCTGCCTTTGACATCTATTTTTTTTATGTGTGCAGGATCGATTTTTTTCTCGGTTTTTAGTTTTCCTAAGACAAGTGCTGAATAATCAAAGGTCTCGGTACAGAATAAACCCAGCACGAGCCGGATTGATGCCGCATAGGGTTTGATAAGGTCGTGGTCTGATGCCTGCATACGGGCGACTGCCTGAACAACACAGGGGACACCAATCACTGCAATACGGTTGAATTTATTCTCGATCACTGCAATTTTTAGCGCCGCAAGCAGCGGCACCCACCAGCTGTAACGGCTTCCTGCTTCGTTGATAAGAACATCAGATTTTGTAATAACAACAGATGAGGGTTTCAGAGTCCAGCGATCCTCGGTCACCGTCACGACTGCATCAATCAGTCCTTCATCAAGGGCATTTGCAAGAATTGCAGTGACCGCCCCCCCGCTCTGACGGCGGGGGATCTCAAATGCCGCTTTTGCCGCAACAAGATCAAGGTAGTTACCAAGGGTCTCACAGGGTTGGTCTCCGGTTCGCGGGCAGACCTCATAACATGCCCCGCAATGCACTCCGTCAGTTGACTGCTTGCAGTACCCATTGGTCTTCGGGCTTGCGACCATTTCCCCTTCGTCAAAATAGAGTGCATCTGCCGGACAGACAGACACGCATGCGCCACAGCCGGAGCACCGTCCCGTATCCCACACCTCGGTTTTCAGATCAATATAGCTCTTCTCTGCCATCAGATCACTCCCATGTATACTTACTGGCAAACGGTCGGGCGCTTGCCGGTGCAATCCTCGTAAAATCCGATGCAAGCAGCGGTTCGGGATCCAGTCTGAACTTTGATGCAAAATCCTTGACTACCGGTGCGATTGTGTGCTTTTCGTCATCAGTCGCCAGTTTCTGTTTTGCCCCGACACCGAGAATCGAATCGTTCACGTTGCCACGGACGAAGATCTCCCCGCCATGGATCCCGCTGCCGACCCCGCGTTCCGAGAGCGGTGTGATACCATTGAGCCCGAGTACGATGAGAAGCCCCCCTGCCATATACTCACCCAAAAATGCCTGTGCCGAACCCCCGACAACAAGGATCGGGCGCTTCTCCATATACTGTTTCATGTGGATACCGCCGCGATATCCGATATTGTCCCGGACATAAACCCTCCCCCCACGCATGCTGTGTGCCACAGCATCACCGGCACTTCCGTGAATAACGATGCAACCGCTATCCATCGTGTTGCCAGGTGCATGGTCTGCATTGCCGTTGATAATCAGCGTTGGGCCGCTCATGAACATCCCGAGATCACCACCGGGGACACCATTTATGGTAATGGTCACACCATCACCACGGAGACCATCGGCAATAAACCGCTGACCGAGTACATTATCGATCACGATCTCTGTTATGCCTTCGGCAACCGCTTTCCGGATCATCTGGTTTAGCGGCGTATACTGGATTTGGCGGGCATCGATGCGAACCGATTTTGCCATCCCTTTATGCCCCCACGGATTTCACATCAAGCACATTCATGAGCGCCTCATCCAGCATGTAACCGCGGAGACGGTCCCGGTTGCCCCTAAGGCTTTCGATGCTGTTTATTCCTGCTGCTCCCATCAGCTCCGCAAGTTCCAGGGTCCAGCCATGGATCAGGTTCTCTACCTGAACCGATGCCTCCTCCGGGTTGAGCCTGGCAACGAGTTCCGGCTTCTGCGTCGCGATTCCCCATGCGCAGGTACCCCGGTAACAGGTGCCGCAGACCCGGCAGCCCATCGCCACAAGTGCAGAAGTACCGATATAAACCGCATCGGCTCCAAGTGCAATAGCCTTCGCCACATCAGCACTTTCGCGGATACCCCCGCTCGCAATAAGGGAGACCTCATTCCGGATTCCCTGCTGCCGGAGCTTGGCATCGACACTGGCAATTGCTGCCTCGATGGGAATGCCTACATGGTCACGGAAGACCCGGGGGGCTGCACCGGTTCCTCCACGGAAACCATCAACGACAACCGCATCCGCCGATGATCGGGCGATGCCGGCAGCAATAGCTGCAGAGTTATGCACTGCAGCAATCTTTACAAAGACCGGCTTTTTCCATTCGGTTGCTTCTTTTAAGCTTCGTACGAGCTGTTTGAGATCTTCGATGCTGTAGATATCATGGTGAGGTGCCGGGCTGATCGCATCGCTCCCTTCCGGGATCATCCGGGTGCACGAGACATCTGCACATACCTTCTCACCCGGCAGGTGCCCTCCGATTCCCGGTTTCGCACCCTGACCGATCTTGATCTCAATTGCCGCACCGCGTTCAAGATAGTTGATGTCAACTCCGAACCTGCCCGAGGCTACCTGCACAATCATATGCTTCTGGTAGGGGTAGAGCGATTCGTGAAGCCCTCCTTCACCAGTACCCATGAATGTCCCGATACGGCTTACCGCTTTTGCAAGTGAAAGCTGCGCGTTCAGGCTGATTGCCCCGTAGCTCATGTGCCCGACCATGATGGGTGTCTCGATCTGAAGGTTCGGGGTGAGTTTGGTCAGGAGCTCGATATCACCTGATGCCGATTCCCTGAGCGCGAGTTGTGCGGGTTTCTTGCCAAGATATGTCCGGAGTTCCATGGGTTCACGGAGCGGGTCGATCGCAGGATTTGTCACTTGGCAGGCATCAAGGACCAGCCGGTCAAAGATGACCGGATAGGGTTGTGCATTGCCCATCCCTGCAAGTATGATCTTGCCGGTCTTTGCCTGGTTGAAGATAGCTTCGCGCACCTCCCTTGTCCAGAGAGGATGACTCCGGTAATCCGTGGGTTTTTCTGTAATATCGATGGCATCGCGTGGACAAAATGCCAGGCAACGATGACAAGCGACACAGTTGCGCGAGTTGACCTTAATTTTATCGCCATCTTTCCGGAATACCCCATACGAGCAGTTCTCAACGCACCTGCCGCAGAGCATGCAGCGGTCGTGGTCGATATTCACCCTGAACCGGAGCGGGGTGCTGCCGATGTTCATGCGTATACCTTCCCCACGACCGGGTCACCGGCTTTGGGCATTTTGATGTCCTGAACATCAGGTTCAATTCTTCGGATCGCTGACTCTTCGCTGGAAATATAAAGCCGGTCGCCCATTTCACCACTGACAAGAGGACGCAGCTTGATCCGGTCCGTGAACCCGACGAGCGAGTGTTCGTTTGCGACGCAGATCGCAAATGGCCCGTTCATGAGCGCTGCACCATACGCGAGCCGGATTGCCCGATTGAGATCCCGCTGCTTTTCCGGCATCGCGTCGATCTCCTCCCAGAAGGGGGGAGCAAGCGCACGCACAGCCATCTTTTCAGATAGCCCGTGTTTTCTTACCAGAAGGTCAAAGAGATAAGCGACGACCTCAGTGTCGGTATACATCGTGCATTGGTACCCGTAGCTCTCAATGTAACGACGGTTGGTACCGTAACTTGTGATCTCGCCATTGTGGACCACGCTCCAGTTCAGGAGGTTGAACGGGTGCGCCCCTCCCCACCATCCCGGAGTATTTGTCGGATACCGGTTATGGGCAAGCCAGAGATACCCTTTATAATCCTGTATCCGGTAGAAATCTGCGACATCCTCCGGCCATCCTGCTGCTTTGAAGACTCCGAGATTTTTGCCGGATGAAAAAATCAGCGCCCCGTTTTTGAGAGAATTCACCTTCATGACAAGATGGGTGACAATGTCTTCATCCGGTGTAGTGCTCTTTGCCATCAGGCTGCGGTCGGGACGGAAGAAGTAACGCCAGGGGGTATGGACTTTACGTATATTGGACTGTTCGTACGTCTTGATCTGCTCATCATGTACTATTGTACCCCATTTTTCGAGCAGGTTGTCAAGGGCGACTTTATTCTCCCGGATATTGTCAAAAAAGACGTGCAGTGCGAAATAATCCTTGTATTCCGGATAAATGCCATAGGCTACATAACCGGCACCCTCTCCGCTGCCCCGTTCGTTCATCATGGAGAGAGCCTCTTTGATCCTGCTGCCGTCCATGCACTGGCGGCGCCTGTCAATCACACCAATAATGCCACACATATTAAATCACGGAATCAAATGATCAGTTAGTATTGAGCAATCGATGAATTAGGTATGCTCAATAAGTATAAATATGATTGGGTGGAACATGTCTTCCAGTATGTCAGCAGACGTTTCAAAACTTCTCAAGAAAATTGAGACGGATAAAGTGAAATTTATCCGCCTGCAATTTACGGACATCCAGGGTCAGCCGAAAAATGTATCGATCCCGGTGATTCAGGCAGAGAAAGCATTGACAGAGGGTATCTGGTTTGATGGCTCTTCCATCGAAGGATTTGCCCGGATTGAAGAGTCTGATATGCTGCTTAAGCCAGATCCGGCAACATATGCAGTTCTTCCCTGGAGACCGGCAGAAGGTAGAGTTGCACGGTTTATATGTGATGTACAGACATACGGCAACAAACCATTTGATGGAGATCCCCGTTATATTTTGAGAAAGGCGCTGTCGGATGCGGCAAAGATTGGATTTACTTTTAATACCGGCCCTGAACTCGAATTTTTCCTGTTTAAAATGGCTGATGAACGGCCTACGACCCAGTTCAAGGATCATGGTGCGTATTTTGATCTCGCACCCACTGATTCTGCAGAAGACGTCCGCAGGGATGTCGTGCTCGCACTCGGAGAGATGGGATTTGAGATAGAGGCGTCCCATCACGAGGTTGCGGACAGCCAGCATGAGATAGATTTCAAGTATGGTGACGCGCTTACAACAGCAGACCGTGTCATTACATTCAAGTTCGCCACAAAGTCAATCGCACTCCAGTACGGCCTGCATGCGAGTTTCATGGCAAAACCCATTGCCGGTATCAACGGGAGCGGCATGCACACCCACGGATCTCTTTCAAAGGGCGGGAAAAATGCCTTTTATGATGCAAATGCACCAATGCAGCTTTCAGACACTGCTCTCTATTACATAGGCGGGATCCTTAAGCACGCGAAGGCAATTACCCGCGTCGCCAACCCAACCATCAACTCGTACAAGCGGCTTGTTCCGGGATACGAAGCTCCCTGTTATATTTCCTGGAGCGCAGCGAACCGGTCGGCACTTGTCCGCGTACCTGCAGCCCGCGGCAACAGCACCCGTGCAGAATTCAGGAGCCCGGACCCGATGTGCAACCCGTACCTTACATTTGCGTGTATGCTGGCTGCCGGGCTCGATGGGATAAAAAATAAGATCATGCCACCCGAAAGCACGAACACCAACATTTACCATCTCGATCAAAAAGCACGAAAGAAGCTCCATATCGAAATGCTGCCGGGAAGTCTCATGGAGTCAAACGCAGCGCTCCTCAAAGATGACGTACTCTGTGCCACATTAGGGGACCATGTCGTCGAAAACCTTTCACGAATTGCAGAAATGGAGAGCGATGCATTCCGGCTCGCTGTCCACCAATGGGAACTGGACAGGTATCTTCCTTCATACTGAATTTGGCATAGGAATCCATCCGGTCAATTTCAATAAACGTGCATGAAAGTCCATTTGCCTTCCATACACGTTTTTTATCAGATTTCAAAAATCCTGATCACTTACCCATTTACTTCCTGAATTGTCCGGACTTTTTATCCGGGACAGCAGAACAGAAATGGCATATCGATACGGAAGAGCGATGATCACTACCAGCAGATGCTGGTTATGTCAGAGCGGTATTCGACAATCACGCTGCCGTTTCAGGAATCATCATGACGTTTATCCGGCCCCATTCAACCTCATGATCAAAAAGAGTCTGTCCGGTCTGATAATTTCAAGAAGGTGAAAAAATGGCTCTTGATTCAGCAACAACCGTATGGCTTATGGTATCGGCAGCACTCGTGATGCTGATGACACCGGGCGTGGGCCTTTTCTATGCAGGCCTTGTACGTAGGAAGAATATCATCTCGATGATCGCACTTTCCTTTGTTGTGCTTGCAGTCGTAAGCATACACTGGATGGTTATCGGGTACTCGCTCGCGTTTGGCCCGGATATTGCCGGTGTTATCGGCAGTCTTGATTATATCGGCCTGAACGGGGTCGGGATGGATGCCGGTGAGAAAGGGTATGCCCCACTGGTCTTTATGGTCTTCCAGCTATTCTTTGCTGCAGTAACTTTAACCATTATAACATCCGGTGTCGCAGAACGCGTCCGGCTCTCCTCATTTATCGTGTTCATGCTGCTGTGGACAACCTTTGTGTACTGCCCGCTCGCCCACTGGGCATGGGGCGGTGGATGGGCGCAATCGCTCGGGCTTCTGGATTTTGCTGGCGGGACGGTAGTTGAAATTTGCTCTGGTTTCTCCGCGCTTGCAATTGCCCTTGTGATTAAAAGCCGGGCAGGTTTTGGGAAATATACGATGGAACCGTACAATATTCCTCTCGCTCTGATCGGGGCTGCACTGCTCTGGTTCGGGTGGTTCGGGTTCAATGCCGGAAGTGCGCTTGCTGCGAATGGATCCGCGGTTAATGCATTTGTAACCACAAATGCTGCTGCTGCCGCAGGCACGCTAGGATGGATGGGGGCAAGCTGGTATCACGGCAAGCCGTCTTCCCTGGGAATGGTTTCCGGTGCTATTGCCGGTATGGTGGCGATCACTCCCGCAGCCGGATTTGTCACTCCGATGGTTTCAATCCTGATCGGCGCTGTTGCCGGCCTGGTCTGTTACGGGGCCATGTTGTTTCGTCTCCGGAAAGGGCTTGACGAGAGCCTCGATGCCTGGGCGATCCACGGCATGGGCGGGCTCTGGGGTACAATCGCAACCGGTGCTTTTGCAGCGCTGGCAGTCTGTGGCATCTCAGGACTTTTCGAAGGAAACCTACACCAGTTTATTGTAAACTGCATTGCAGCTTTTGTGGCACTCGTCTTCTCTTTTGTTGTTACCTATATCATCGCACAGATCGTTGACCGTACCATGGGATTACGGGTGACCGCAGATGAGGAGTACGTGGGGACCGACATCTCGCAGCACGGCGAAAGGGTATGAGAGGTGATGGTATTGAAGCTCGTTAAGGCGATTATCAAGCAGGAACGGTTCGAATTTGTCAAAAAGGCGCTTGCGGAGAAAGGCGTGACCGGCATGACCGTCACGGAAGTGCAGGGCCGGGGAGAGCAGAAGGGCATTACCCTTGAGTACAGGGGAAAACCGATGGTTGTCGATATGCTTCCCAAGATCCAGATCGAGATCGTGATCCGGGACCAGGAAGCTGATGATCTTATTGCTACGATCATCGAATCCGCAAGAACCGGGCATATCGGGGATGGTAAGATCTTCGTTTTGCCCGTCGAAACCGCAATCCGGGTCCGGACCGGAGAGATGGAACGTCAGGCTTTGAAATAATCCATAATCGGGATTATTTTTTTCGCACGTTGCGTATTTATCATAGTGTCGATCTGAATTTTAAGGTCTGTTTATTGATGAACTATAGAAATATTTATAAGAATAGGAAGATAACTTCCTTCCAACAGTTTATAGAAAGAAACTGTGCGTGCGAATCAGATAAAGACAATCCACCGGACTTTTCATCCGGCAGGGATCGCCGGACGATATGTTCATCTGTTCCGCTGCATGTATCTCAAATGTTCATGGTGAATTGAAAATGGTATTAGACACAGGAGCAACAGCATGGATTCTCGCGTCAACAGCACTTGTGATGCTGATGACGCCTGGAGTGGGATTTTTTTACGGGGGTCTTGTCCGTAAAAAAAATTTCATCTCGATGATAATGCTGTCATTTGTTGCATTTGCATTGGTGAGCATCCAGTGGGTTCTGATCGGGTACTCGCTTGCCTTCGGCCCTGATGTGGCAGGGTTCATCGGGAACCTCGACTTCCTCGGGTTGAATGGAGTCGGTATGGATCCGGATTCCTATAGCCCGGCAATACCCGGTCTGCTCTACATGGTATTCCAGCTGGTCTTTGCAACAGTGACAATGGCTATCGTGACATCAGGTATTGCAGAACGCGTCAAGTTCAGCTCGTACCTGATCTTCGCACTACTATGGACCACGATTGTTTATGATCCGCTCGCCCACTGGGTATGGGGAGGCGGCTGGGCCGCACAGTTCGGATCTCTCGATTTTGCAGGAGGTACCGTGGTCCACATAAGCTCGGGCTTTGCCGCACTGGCAATCGCCTTTGTGATCGGTAAGCGTGCTGGTTATGGCCAGTACACAATGGAGCCCAACAATATCCCGATGACCATCTTGGGCGCGGCGCTGCTCTGGTTCGGCTGGTTCGGGTTCAATGCAGGAAGTGCAGTCGCGGCCAATGGTCTAGCGGCAAGCGCATTTGTCACGACAAATACTGCTGCCGCAGCAGGCGCGATGGCATGGCTTCTGGTCAGCTGGATCCACGGGAAGCCAAGCTCTCTGGGCTTTGTTACTGGCGCTGTAGCCGGCCTTGTCGCAATCACACCCGGCGCAGGTTTTGTCACGCCAATGGCATCCATAGTCATCGGAGGCATTGCCGGCGTTTTCTGCTATGGCATGATGCTCTTCCGTATTAAGAAAGGGTGGGACGAGAGCCTTGACTGCTGGGCTGTCCACGGGATGGGCGGTCTGTGGGGTGCGCTTGCAACCGGTATCTTTGCAGCTGCTGCTATTAACGGGTTTTCAGGCCTGATCGAAGGTAATGTGCACCAGTTTATCGCAAACGCGACAGGTGCGCTCGCGGCGCTGATCTATTCCTTTGTTGTCACATTCATCCTGGCCATAGTCATTGACAAGACGATTGGCCTGCGCGTGACCGAAGAAGAAGAATATGTCGGGCTCGACATCTCCCAGCACGGTGAGCGCGCCTGAAGGTGATCATCATGAAAATGGTAAAAGCAATCATCAAACCAGAACGATTCGAGTTTGTAAAAAAGGCGCTTGAAGAAAAAGGATTTGCCGGCATGACTGTTGTGGAGGTCAAGGGCCGGGGAGAGCAGAAAGGCATCACCCTTGAGTACCGTGGCAAATCAATGATCGTCGACATGCTCCCAAAAATCCAGATTGAGATCGTCACCAGGGATGAATATCTTGATGACCTTATTGCGACTATTGCGGGAGCTGCAAAAACGGGGAAAATTGGCGACGGTAAGATCTTTGTCATGCCTGTTGAAAAGACCATCAGGATACGGACAGGCGAGACAGAGACATGATAATAACCAAAATAATTTCAATATATGAAATATTTTTGATGCTAAAAATTCATTTTTAAGATCTTTTTTGTTCGGCCAAGGTAATTGGGAGATAAAAAAGTATTAATGGCCATATAATGCCCGCAGCTTTTGTTCAATCCGCGGTGAGATGTGGTAATGGCCCGGCAAGGTGAAAGATCCATTATCAAATTTCACAGATTCTGCAATATCTTCATCAGATATCCCGTGTTTGTGGTGGTCCACCATCTCATGGAAGAACATCTTGCCGCCACCATGGACAATCCTGCATAGGCAGCACCGGTCATCTCCGGCTCTGACATAATAATACGAAGAGCCGATCTGTGATTTGCGATAGTCCTGCAGCTGTTCAAGGATGATCTCATAGTCAGGTTCCGATTCGTCCGGCATTATGTACCGTGGCAAAGGTGCCACAGTCGAAATTTTTTTTACTTTCGACATTCCTCATTCCCCCTTTTTTCTTTCCCTACCCAATCCATGCCCATTGTCAGCATGGCTCAGGTACGAAGGAAATGTACTTCCATACTATTAAAATTTTTTCTGTTTTCCGGTTATTTATTAAATACCAAAAAAGGAGATTGTTATCTATCATGCAGACAGATATTCAGTACATTTCATGATCCCGTGGCTCTCGGATAATTTCAAAAATTTTAAACCAACGGCGGCAATCGCCCTGAATGCCACCCGGCACATGAACCATCTCGAACGAAAAAAACTTTTCTCTCCTGATATCGAGCCCATGAGAACAGCAGAGGGCCGATGGTTTGAAGCCATCATTTATGAAATGTTCCTGGACATTTCAAAAAAATCAGATCGGATAAAATATCTTGCAAGAAAAGGGGCTGATGCCCCAAAAAACCAGAAACTCGCCCAGCTAGGGCAGAACGGAATTTTTTATTCAAAATATGGCGATATTGTCATCCGGGGCAACGGGCAGGATCTCGCCGAATTTGACCTGTTGCTTGTCACCAGTGACAACGAAGTAGCGTTTGCCGAAGTAGTGACTTCCCCCTCAGACCTCAAAGAATTCGAACAGGAGATCCAGTTCAAGAAAAACCTTCTCGGGTACCTGTACAACCAGAAGATCGTACCGTTTTTGCTTATCTCATCGTTCGATATCTCCAATTATT
The DNA here is from genome assembly GCA_026625165.1 of Methanoregula sp. NCBI lineage: Archaea > Methanobacteriati > Methanobacteriota > Methanomicrobia > Methanomicrobiales > Methanoregulaceae > Methanoregula > Methanoregula sp. The sequence goes on from CP112999.1 coordinate 1,545,100, forward strand.
CGGTTGTGCGGCGACTGGCAAAAGCAAAGGAGAACGCTATAATCTTCACAAGTTCCTGTGAACAGATCAAAAAACTCGTTAAACATTACCGCCCCCGTATTCTCTATATAAAACCGGAGAACCACGCCAAACTGGTGCTTGCCACAGACCTTATTTTCAAACAACCGTTCGATTACCGAAAATTCCATGAAGAAGTTAAAAGTGAAATTTTTGCCCGAATCACTCATAACGAGCACGAACGGAACCGTCAATCTTCATCCCCCACCCATATGCTTGTAAAAAAGGTTCTCTATGGCGCACTCTATCCCAAGGCGATCAAAGCGGTATGCGACACTTACGGGATGTCGGTCAGGGGTAAACATATAGAATTTTCAGAATTTTCTAAATTCTATTCCAAAGCAATCATTGCAACCGACCTTCCCGGGTTCGAACTGATCATTTACCTGCGGTCACGACAGAAAAAAGAATACCTCAAGATGGTGCAGGTTAAAGACGGGCACTTCAAATACGAACGCCCCACTCCGTCGCGCGTTGGTTTTTTCCTCTGGCTTGAATCTCTCCAGCCGACACTTGGCACCCGCATTACCCTCTCCGTTCTTGAAGCATTTACCAAAACTGAGAGCGGGACAAAAAAATAATTCTGAAAATCTATCCCGGTTGTCCCGTCACCCAATCAATTTTTTCATGGATAACCGGAATCATGGATAACTGGGACACAAAGTCAAAAAATTAGAACCGGAGAAATATCCGGTCTTTTGACAATGTTGGACTTAATCAAGCAGTGCACCCATGGCTTCGTCATAGCGTGCAGCCATGACATATTCGATGCCAGAGACAGCTGCTGCATCCTCGGTGAGGGCCATCAGGTCATCGCGGCTTATTGTCGAGAGCCGGAAGTTCCTGCTGCCCGCCATTATCTGCTGGAGCCCGGTCTTGAACTTCTGTGCGTAGGTATAGATACCAACTGCACCCATCGGGATCTCTTTCATGCGCGAGCCGTATTTCTCCTTGAGCTCCTCGTAGCAGACAAAGATCTCCTCAATATTGTTGCCATACTTGGAGATTGTCTTGGGCAGGTCACCTTCCTTCACCCATTTCTCGATATTCTTTCCGACCATGCCGGGAATCATGAGTCCTCTGCCCATGCAGACTGCTTTGAAGTACGGAGTACCCATCGCAAGAGCCTTGAATACGCCGGGCTCATCTGAGAACCCACCTGCCATCGCAAGGTCAGGAATGCGCATGCCCTTCTTTGAGAGCTTCCCGGCAAAATCGTATGCGAGCGCCTGCAAATAGAAAGTCGGGATTCCCCACTCGTTCATCATCGGCCACGGGCTCATGCCGGTGCCGCCAGGCGCCCCATCGATGGTAAGCAGATCGATTTTTGCTTCGGAACAATACCGCATCGCCATCGCGAGCTCGACTATGGAGTACGCACCGGTTTTTAACGTAATCCGCTTGAACCCGATATTGCGCAGCCGGTCGATCTCTTCCATGAAGCCTTCCTTGGTCACAAAGCCAAGCCGTGAGTGCCGCTCAAACTCCTTGATTGCCCCTGCCTTGAACGCTGCCTGGTTCTCCTTGACGGTCGGGTCAGGGAGCACGATATAACCGCGCTTTTTGAGCTCAATGGCGCGTTCCAGAGTCTTGACCTTGATTTCGCCTCCGATACACTTGGCGCCCTGTCCCCATTTCAGTTCAATAGTGTCCAGGTTGTGTTTGGACGCAACATACTCCGCGGTCCCAAGCCGCGTGTCCTCCACGTTCATCTGGACAAGAATTTCTCCATAGCCTTCATGGAATTTCTTAAAGACCTCAATGCGCCGGTCCATCTCCGGTGATTTTTTCACCTTTCCTTTGTTGTCTCGCTCAAGCAGCGGGTCGACGCCACAGACGTTCTCTCCGCACACGCAGGTGATGCCCGAGATTGCCGCACCGATGGCAAAGTGCTCCCAGTTGATCCGGGCAATATCGGTCGAACCAAGTGCACCGGTAAAGATTGGGAGGCGCATCTTTACTTTCTTGCTCCACCCGTATTCAGTCTCGGTATCCACGGTTGAGAAGACCGCTGTATCGGGACCGATTTCGGTACCTTTTGGGAGCCCTTTTGCCCCTACTGCGTACCCCTGGATATTGAGGTGCGAGTAATCGATCGGGTAATTCTTGTCAGCACCTGCGGTGATCTCCCCGAACGGGCCGGGATAAAGTACCTCCCTGCCCCTGAACGATGAGAGCCAGATCTCGCAGCTGCCTTTGCATCCGTCCATGCAACGGGTACAGATACCGGACATCGGGACAACATCCCTTGACCGGTTTACCGTTCCCGTCGCTTCGTTAGCATTCGGCTGTCGAAGGTTCATAATTCACACCAAAACGATGTTATATTTTTTTAAAGGACTTGAATTTTGGTCTGAGCGACACAAAGCTCAAACAGAATAGTTTTAATTTACGTTCGTTAATAAGCGCTTGCTTTCCACCACATTATAAAGATTTCGCTTTTTTTTGATTGATCAGACAAAAAAATAGTAAAAATTCCGGATTTTTCAAACAAAAATTGTAGTTTTAATCAAATTTCTGATCGGGAAGTCACAACGTGATCAACTCATACCGGCTGCTGCCCATCCCCATCGTTTCAGCGTACCGGATCTGGCGGTACCCGTCAGTCTCTTCCCAAATCCCCCGGAATTTATCCTGCCCTTTTTTATGGTGAGCATGCAGGAGCGAATCAGAAAAGCCCTGCTGTTTATTGACAAGGTCAAATGCCGCCGTGTCGATTGCTACCGGGTCCCGGGCAGCAAGGATACCAATATCCGGGACGATTGAGGCATCGCTCCACGGGACGCAGTCACAGTCCGGGGTGATGCGGGTTAAGAAACTGATATACCCGGTCCTGTGTTCTTTTCCTTTCACTGCACCCGACGCATATTCCACAAGCCGTTCGATAAATTGCGGGATCTCGGTTTCCCAATCGACATCGATGGCATGTTCGGGGCAGACCGTCATGCACTCAAAGCACCCGATGCACGATGACCGGTCGATTGCCGCCTTCTTTTTTGAGAGACGGATTGCAGTTTTCGGGCAGGCCACCTTGCACTTCCCGCACCCGACACACCGTTCGCTGACACAAAACGGGTGTGCCTTGTGCTGGTCACGTTTTCCCTGAGGCGGGGCACACCCCATTGCGAGATTTTTGATCGCCCCCCCAAAGCCGGAGACAATATGCCCCTTGAAATGCGTCATCACGATCATGCTGTCCGCGGCCACGATATCCCCGGCAATCGCGACACGTCTGAAATGCTTTCCTTTGATGGGGACATACGTGATATTTTTTCCGCAGAGTCCGTCTGCGATGATGACCGGAGCTCCGGCAACAGCAAAATCAAACCCGTGAAGAACTGCAGTCATAATATGGTCCACCGCATTCGAACGGCTCCCGAGATAGAGCGTGTTGGTATCAGTAAGGAACGGCAACGCCCCGCAAGCTTTTACCTTCTCTACAACCTGCCGGACAAAGACCGGGTTGATGTAAGAATCATTGCCCGACTCCCCGAAGTGAAGTTTGATTGCGGTGCGATCGCGCTGGTTGATCAGCGAGTCAAAACCTGCACAATCAAACAGTCTCTTTACCTTGGATATGGTGTTTGAGTTCTCGTCCCGTGCCCGAAGGCTGGCAAAATATACCGGACTTCTCATGACAGACATCCCCTCAGGCTATCGTTATCATTGTCCGAGGTATTATACCATACTGATTTTTTAAAAACGGGATGTCGCAGGGATAAAAACACGATAAAATATTGAAAATGGATGAAGCGTATGAGTGGAGCCTATTTGAGATATTCATCACGTTTGCGTGTAACCGGTGTGTCCTTTTTCCAGAGCCTGACATCCCGCGCACGGTCAAAATAGATTTTTGACTCTCCGGCTTTCCCCATCTCCTTTAAGCACACCCCGATATGGTTCCATGCGCTCGCGTTGTTTGCAGATTTTTCAACGACCATATGGAATGTCTGGAGCGCGGCATCGAGATACTTGGCATCATGGTGCATCAGGCCGATCTTTTCGAACGTCTCCCCGAGGTCATAGAGCACCTCGACGTTATCATGGTCGAGCTCAACGGCACGGAGGAATGACTTGAGCGCTTCTTCATATTCACCCAGCTCACGGTAGCAGATACCGCGGTCGTTCCACACATAGGCAAGTTTGTTGTCGATCTCCAGTGCCTTGTCAAACGCTGCTATTGCTTCGCGGTATTTTCCCTCCCGTCCGTATAACAGGACCCCTTCCTTGTAATATGATCCTGCCCTGCCCAGGATCCGGTCAAGCAGCCCCCCGCCGGTTTGTTCGGGAATAGTCTGTGCGGGAACTTCGGGTGACCCTTCTGTAGCGTCGGGAATTTCATCAGGAAGCGGGACATCCTTAACGGTTGCCGTGATATCCTTTACTGATGAGACTGAAGCGATAAAATTGCCCCTGCTGTCATAAAATGGCATCGCCTTCATCCAGAGAGTCCACGGTTTGCCATCTGCTTTCACACCTTTCGTAACTCCAATGACGGGACCTTCTTTCTCCCTGCTGACAATGAAATATTTGTTTTTCTGGATTACCTCATCTTTTTCAAAGACGAGATCAATCAGCATCCTCTGCTTTTTGCCAAAGAACGGTTCGGCGTACGCAAAACTTCCCTTTTTTATCATCGATGTAGCAGGAACTCCGGTGATCTGTGCCATTGCCTCGTTCCATGCAATAACCTTGCCATCGCGGTCGATCGCAAAACTCGGGTCTGATGAGAAATTGAGTGTATAGGTAAGGATCATCTGGGAGGTTCCGGTGGAACGCCAGGCAAGGCGGCCGTCAACAACCTGATAAATCCTGTCCAGTATCGTGCGCATCTCCAGCGCCGGGTTCTCTCCTTTTTTAATAAAGAAGTCCGCCCCGTTATTGAGGGCTTCGATTGCGGCATGCTCACCTCCAACGCCGGTGAAGATGATGACCGGGGTCATATCTCCGCGTGAACGGAGGATCTTGAGAAACGCGATCCCGTCTATCTCCGGCATATGATAATCAAGGATAATTGCATCAAACTTGTTTGAAGACAGGGAACTGAGCCCCTCATGTGCAGTGCGTGCGGTGCGGACAGAAACACCACCTACCCGTGAGAAATATTCCCGCATGGCTTCAAGTAGCGCGGGTTCATCATCAACAATAAGAACGGAGAGCATACGACTGGTTCCTTGCAGGGGCTTTCGGATTGTCACGGTTATGTGACGGCCGGTTCACCCGGTTTCTATTCCTAATTGGTATAGGGTGACAGTATTATTTTATAGTTGACGTTTCATTTGAGAAGATTTCCTGCAACTTCTGCTGTATACTGTCAGCATCCTGATTACACGGTTTCGCGTTTGCGTTGGAACATCCGGTCCTTATTCATCCTGATAATTCCCTGAGCCCTCGCAAAGGCCTGCCGGGCTTCCTCGTCATGACCTATCTCCTTGATGCAGACACCAAGATGGTTCCATGCACTAGCATTATTGGGGTTAATATCCGTTACTTTTGAAAACGCGAGGATTGCCTTTTCAAAGATTTTCTTTTCACGGCGCAGGATGCCGATCGTTTCCAGGATCTCGCCGTAATCATAAACGTACTCCTCATCGCGGGGCGCCAGTTCGAGCGCCCGCTCGAAACTCTTTTGTGCATCCTCGAACCTGCCCATCTCTTTTAAACAGAGACCCCGGTCGTTCCAGATCTGCGGAAGGTTCTCATCGATCCCGACGGCACGGTCAAAGCATTTCAGGGCTTCTTCATATTTCCCTTCACGGTAATAGAGCTGGACGCCCTGTTTGTACGAAGATTTTGCCTTACCTGTGATCCGGTCAAGAAATCCCCCGGTAACTGATTCCTTGTCCCTGGAATCCGGTCCGGCAGCGGATGTACTAACCTGCGTTGCCGCAGGGACTCCTTTCATGCTGGTCCCTGCAATGTCGGTGATGTCGCGGACCGAACTCACCGCCCCGATAAAACCCCCCTTGCCATCGTAGAGCGGTTTTGCCCTCATCCAGAATACCGGTTCCCTGCCATCAGGTCGTGCCGCCCGAGTCCATGCGACAACCGCTCCTTCTTCACGGTTTATTACAGCATAATCATGTGCGGCAAGCCCATCATCTGACTCAAAGATAAGGTCGATAAGCAGCAGCGCCTTTTTACCAAAGAAAGGCACGGAGTATTCATGGTCTCCCCTGCCGACCATCATATCGGCAGTCACCCCGCTCAGTTCTTCCATCGCATGGTTCCAGGAAATAACCCTGCCTTCACAGTCGATGGCAAACATTGCCTCTTTTGAAAAACTCATCACGTCGGAGATGATCCTTTGCGATGTCCCAAGTGACCGGCCGACTGACCTCCGTTCCTTTGCCTGGCGGATCATATGATCGAGCTCGCGGAACTGTGTGCGGGGATCATCCCCTTTCTTTAAAAAAAAGTCCGCCCCGTTGTTGAGCGCTTCAATCGCCGCATTCTCGCGCCCGACACCAGTGAAGATGATGATGGGGGTTAAATTCCCCTTTGCCCGGAGGATCTTTAAAAAATCGATCCCGTTGATTTCAGGAAGATAATAGTCAAGGACGATCGCATCGTACTCCTTTTTTGTAACAAGGTCCAGCCCTTCCTTGGTCGATGTGATCGTCTCGACCTTCATATCACCGGGTCGTTCAAGAAAGTGCCGGACGAGGTTTAGGATATCAGGTTCGTCATCAATGACAAGGACGGTGAGCATCGGGATACCTGCACGTATACATTACCTATAACGCATAAGCAAAAAAGATTCTGGGGTTATTCCCGTTTCCCGAGCTCGTTGTCTAAGCAAAAGAGGTGCCCGGGAACATCGCCGATCGCCTTTATCTTTGCAAGGATCTCGCTTGCGTGCTCCTCTTCTTCCACCTGCTCTTTCACAAACCACTGGAGCATCTCGAATGTGGCATGATCTTTCTCTTTTACCGCGAGTTCTACGAGTGCATGGATCATACCCGTGACCTTCTGCTCGTGTGCATATACTTCCTCAAAGACCTTACCGGCCGATGCCCATTTCGCCTTGGGAGCTTCAATGGCAGGCAGGTTCGCTTTTCCACCGCGGGCATGGATATAGTCATAGATTTTGAAGGCGTGCGCCTGTTCTTCCTTTGCCTGGATACGCATCCACCTGGCAAATCCCTTCATGGTGCCGGTCTCAAAATATGCTGACATGCTGAGGTACAGGTATGCCGAGTACAGTTCGCGGTTGACCTGTTTGTTGAGCGCGTCTTCCATTGTCTTGCTTAACATCTTTTTTCGCTCCTTTAACTAACGACAGTGTTACTTTGTCCTCTCTTAATGCTTTCGAATATGGAATAAAAAAGAAGGGAAAATTAAACTTTTCATGATGTGTCAGGCATATTTGGCCGGGTCAGCATCAAACTTTTTCTTGCAGCCCGGGGCGCAGAAGTAGTACTTCTTTCCCTTGTAATCGCTGGTGAATTTTGCCGTCTTTTCGTCAACCGTCATCCTGCAGATTGGATCGATTGCCAAATGTTCCACCTCATGTTCTTCCTTGCTTTGCCGGAGGTATATACCTTTTGAGCAGCAGCGAGAGCGAAACGACAGTTACAGAACTTGCCGCCATCGCAGCTGCCGCAAGTTCCGGGGAGAACGTTATCCCAAAAAAAGGGTACAGGACGCCTGCACCGACCGGGATCAACGCGGTGTTGTAGGCAAATGCCCAGAATATGTTGCCCCGGATCCTGCCCATCACCTGCTTTGAGAGCTGGATAGCCGCTACCGCATCGAGCAGGTCATCCTTAATCAGAACGATGTCCCCGCTCTCGATCGCAACATCTGTCCCGCTCCCGATCGCAATCCCCACGTCAGCCTGCGCCAGTGCGGGGGCGTCGTTGATCCCGTCCCCGACAAAAGCGACGGCCTTCCCCTCCTGCTGGAGGGTTTTTACCATCGCTGCCTTTGCATCGGGGAGCACCTCGGCGATCACCTGTGTGATTCCTGCCTGCCGTGCAATCGCGTCCGCCGTGCGCCGGTTGTCCCCGGTGACCATGACGACCGCAATGCCCATATTGCTCATCTGGCTGACAGCGTCCTTTGAGCTCTCCTTGAGCGTGTCGGCGATAGCGATCATACCGGCAAACTGGCCGCCGGCTGATACCAGAACCACGGTCTTACCGTCTTTTTCAAAACCGGAAATCCGGGCTTCGGCATCCGCGGGGATTGCAACAGCGTTCTCCTGCAGGAGCACCCGGTTCCCTACAAGCACAAATTCGTTCAGGACCGTTGCCGCTACCCCCTTGCCACCGAACGTGGCGAAATGCTCTGCAGGCCCGCTCTTTGCACCCC